>NZ_NUOW01000025.1:0-364977 GCF_002584635.1 Bacillus sp. AFS031507 | reverse complement strand
GAGCTACCTGAGCTGCCTGAGCTGCCTGAGCTGCCTTTGCTGCCTGAGCTGCCTTTGCTGCCTGAGCTGCCTGAGCTACCACTGCTTCCGCTTCCACTGCTACCCTTGCTACCTTTAGGACCTTTATGTCCTTTAGGGCCTTTATGTCCTTTAGGGCCTTTTGGTTTTTTTCCGCTACCAGAGCTACCGCTGCTTCCGCTGCTTCCGCTACCAGAGCTACCGCTGCCACTTTTACCTGAGCTACCGCTGCCGCTTTTGCCTGAGCTACCGCTGCCGCTTTTGCCTGAGCTGCCACTGCCGCTTTTGCCTGAGCTGCCACTGCCGCTTTTGCCTGAGCTGCCACTGCCGCTTTTTCCACTGCCAGAGCTGCCACTGCTGCTTTTGCTGCTACCACTTTTTCCACTGCCAGTAGATCCTGAACTGTCTGAACTTGACTTATTGTTACCTCCTTTTTTACCAACAGGATTATTATCTAGAAACCCAACTACACCATTTTCTTTAGCTTGTGAAAGTAATTGTTCAATATCAAGCTTTAGTACCATTATTCCACCACTTTCTTAACAAATTTTTCTTTTCTATTTCAATTTATGATGATTTTATCCATTTGACATAGACAATCATATATTTTTAAACCATATTTTTTAGAGTTTCTATACACAACCACCCAAGAGAATGCATATATCTAAAAAAAATGTTATTTAGGAGAATTCAAGTGTTAAAATATGAAATTTTAATTAATCCGAAGTGGTTAAAAAAATTGGATAAAGACATTTGGAATGATGAATTAGTACCTGCAGTATTAAAGATAGGAGAAGATCGTTTTAATATAAAAATTTCCTATCGAGGAAATGTAATAAGGGATAAGAAAAAAAAATCTTATCGAATTGTTTTTCAAAATCCTTACAAGGTCAATGGTGCACATGAAATTCATCTTAATGCGGAATTTTCAGATGTATCATTAAGTAGAAACAAATTATCGCTGGATTTTTTTGATCGAATTGGAGTCATATCTCCCCACTCCCGGCATGTTCTGCTGAATATCAATGGATATAGTAAGGGCATCTATTTAGAGATTGAATCTTTTGATCAATATCTTCTTGAAAAAAGAAAATTGCCAGATGGCGCAATTATTTATGCAACCAATAATCGAGCCAATTTCTCGTTAATAACCAAGAAAAAGGAAATAAAAAAACGTTTAGACCAGGGATATACATTAAAATATGGTGATAAAGAAGATATCCTTGATTTAAAAAACTTTATCGCGATGATTAATGCCCTAAACAATCAAGATTTTGAAAAAGAAATCCCACATGTATTGGATGTCGAGAAATATTTCAGATGGGTCGCTGGAGCTGTTTGTGTCCAAAATTATGACGGGTTTATCCATAATTATGCATTATATAAAAATGGTAAAACCGGACTATATGAAATTACTCCTTGGGATTATGATGGGACATGGGGTAGAAACCTCCATGGCAGAAAACTTGATTATGATTATGTACCATTAACAGGATTTAACACACTTTCAGCAAGACTTTTCCACTTTAAACACTTTAGAAAACAATATAAAGAAATACTTTCAAGTATTTTGGAAAATGACTTTACTCTGGATGTCCAAAAACCAATTATTAATGAATTATTTAATTATTTAAAACCACACATGAGTCTAGATCCCTTTATTAGTTCAAACCCAGCAACATTAGAACAAGAAAAAAAGGTTTATTTTAATTTTATTAAAAAAAGAAGCTCTTACCTTAAAGAAGAACTAGCATTATTCGTATAGATAAACAGTATATGAATCTAATCATATACTTTTTTTTTTGCCTATTTTTACCCAAAACAGTAAAAAAAGGCTCCTTTATTAGTACAACATCATCCCGTGATACATATAGATGCAGTGTAAATGTTTATTTAATTTAAAGGAGGATAATTCTTTTATGGATAGAGAAATGATGGAACAATTTGTTGGCAAAATAATTAAAGTTGACCGGGGTGGTCCAGAATCAAGAAGTGGAAAATTACTGGCAGTATTTGATGACTTCTTTGCCATCTTAACCGAACACGATGGAGTCGTATATTATAAGACAAATCATGTCAGAAGTATCACAGAAAGTTCAAAAGATGATATGAAGTTTGGATTGAAGGTCCCCAATAAATTTGATATTAATACGGCCGAAAACTTTGTGAAGCTTTTAAGAAAAATAAGATTTCAATGGGTGAAAATTAATCGTGGCGGTCCTGAATCATTTGAAGGCGTACTAAGCGATGTAAACAAACATTTTGCTTCATTGATTGTTAAAGAAGAAGTTGTCCGTGTCTCGATGAAACATATTCGAAACATAAGCTACGGACTGAAAGTTGATAATTCTCAAAAAAATGATTCCAATGGATCTAATGGTAATGACAACGACAACAAGAACGACAATAAAGACGATGATAACAAGAACAACAGTAATAAGGACAACAGTAATAAGGACAACAGTAATAAGGACAACAGTAACAAGAACAACAGTAACAAGAACAACAGTAACAAGAACAACAGTAACAAGAACAACAGTAACAACAAAAAGAACAATGATAACTAAGATGACGAATAAAAATATTGTCGCTTCTCCTTCTAGAGGAGCGACCTATTATCTCTTTAAGGAGGATTAAAGATGGGGATAGATAAATTTTCAGCTGCATTGGGTTTATTAAAAGGCTTTAGTGTAAATCTCTATGTGGGTGAAGACGTATTTAATGGAAAACTAATCGGTGTTGAGGCAGACCATGTAGTGCTGGAAACTGATAATAAATACGTTTTTTATTATAATATTGATAAAATTCAAGCAATCACAAAAAACACAAGAGAGTTTCAACCTGAGAAAACAAATGCAACGTTTCAAAAAACACAAAGTTTAATAGATTTACTCCATTCCTTTCAGCATACTTGGATAACGATATTGACTATCAACAAACAAAGATTTACCGGTGTTTTAAGCGAAATTGATACAGACTTTGCTACTTTAATTAACGGTGATGAACGAATCTTAATTAAATTAACACATGTGTCCAACATCCTCAAAGGGATTATTAAAGAAGAGGCTGTAAAGACAGCTTCATCAAACGAAAATGAAAAAGGTAATAAAGATTCTGATAATAAAAACGAATCAAAGGATCAATCATCGTCTTCCGGTGATAAAGAGTGCTCAAAGAATCATTCATCTTCTTCCGGTGATAAAATGAGCTCAAAGAATCATTCATCGTCTTCCGGTGATAAAGAGTGCTCAAAGAATCATTCATCGTCTTCCGGTGATAAAGAGGATTCCAAAAAGAAGAAACAAAAAAATTCGAATAGTAAAGAAAATTCTGCTAAGAAAAAAGAAGAGCCCGTTAAAGAAGAAGTGATTGAACCTAATAATACAATGGTTTGGTCACAACCAATAAAAATTGAGTCAACAATGGTTCAAACCAAGGATGAAGTCGTTTCTAATATCTTTAAGGTTAAGAAATCACAAACAGACGAAAATGACTCATTCAAAAATTCCACTGAAATGAAACCAGTAAAAGAAGCAGTTTCTATTCAAAAAACAGATAATCAGCCAGCTCCACCTTATAAATTACAACAGATTGAAACAAAATCAACAAAAACACAAGAAGAAGCAGCGAATGTAGTTAAATCAGCAACTACACAAAACCAAGCAAATAAGAAATCAGAAAATAATAAACCAAATGATATGAATACTAATATCAACAATCAGAATGTATGGACACAAAAGGAGAAAGAGCAAAAAGTTCTTCGTTATTCAGGTGAACCAGTTAATCCTGACAGCAAAATAGCTTTCCCGTTTTCCGGATGGCCAAACAGAAACAATCGAACATCAAGATTGAATTAATGAAATCTCATCGTAATAGTGAAAATATATATAAGTCCATTCCTTCATATTGCCCCTGTTAAAATCCCCAAAAACCATACAAATATGAGTTGGGCAGTTCTAGTGAGTAAATTTATAAAAGGCAATTAATCTATTCAGCCCTCTCTATTTGTAAATGGGATTACCTAGGAAAGGATGTGAATTCATGAAGTTGAAAGATAATATCGGAAAATTTATCCAATTGGAGATTTCGGGAAAGAAATTCATTAGGGGAATATTAATTGATGTCGGCAGCGATTTATGGGTTGTTTTCAATGGTTATGACTACCTTTACATCCCTGCTATTCATTGCCAAAATTGGCGATATTTAAAACAAGATGAAATTAAAGAATTTGATGAAATTACCCTTAATGAAGAACCAACACCTATTTATAATAATAACGAAGAAATTTCACTAAGAAAAACTCTGACAGCTGCTAAAGGTATTTTTACAGAAATATATGTAACAAGCAATCAAGCAGTACATGGATATATCATAAGTATTATGAATAATTATTTTGTTTTCTACTCGCCAATATACAAAACCATGTTTATATCTCTTAACCATTTAAAATGGCTAATTCCATACACAAATAATCAACGTCCATACGGTCTAAGCAACGCAAATCTGCCAGTAAATCCGAGCAATATCACCTTTGCCAGATCGTTTGAGGTTCAAATTGAAAAACTAACTGGAGAATTGATCGTCTTTAATATCGGAGAGAATGAAAATGTTATCGGAAAGGTAAAAGGGATTAAGGATAATTTTGTGGAATTAATCGGTGCAAAAGAAGATCCAGTCTTTATTAATCTTCAACATATTAAAACAATCCATTTGACTTAACTGGTTTATTTTTTCTATAGCTTATTTGTAAACAAGCTTTTAAAACAAAAAAACAGAGTGTCTAAAGACACTCTTTTTATAAAACTATTTTTCTTTTACATAAGCAGTTTCCGTTTTTCGAGTAAATGACAATAATTCAAACGCAATTCCGTATAGGAAAGTAACAAGGAACATCGAACCAATCATATCAAATATGACATGCTGTTTAACAAATAGGGTTGAAATGATAATCAAAGTCCCGACAACATGGATACAAACATTGTTAATTAGATGTTTGTTTTTAATATGAAGTGAAGCAAGCATGATAACAAATGTGGTAAGTACATGGATACTCGGAAAACAATTAAACGGACGATCATTTGCATAAATCCACAAAACAAGATGATTAAAGATATTATTACCTTCAATAGTTGGTCTTGGGACTGTGGTTTGAAAAAAGAAATAAATAACAAAACAAATCAGTTCTGCTACAACAATTAAAATTAACGTTTTAAAGTATACTTTTGTGTCCTTAAAACAAAAGTAGATTAAATAACAAAAAATATAAGCATACCAAAGGATATATGGAATGATAAAGACCGACAAAAACGGGATCGCTTGGTCAATTGACGTACTAATATCTACAGCTCTATGTGAACGGGAATTTAATAATTCATAAATTTTGGCTAGAAGAGGAATCACAAGCAAAAATAGTAAATAGGGAGCTTTTTTTATTAAACTTTTCAATCATATTCCTCCCTTAATATATATAAAAACCTAATTTTCTAGTTTACTATACAGAAATAGTCGAACACACTCCATGGTACCACAAATACGGTAAAAATAAACGAAATTTCCATACATCTCTCAAATTTTTTTGGAGTCCTTTTTTAGTTTCACTACATTGGTGTCATCTTTGGTGTCATCTTTGGTGTCATCTTTGGTGTCAGGCACCATTCGTGGACACTTCTAATAATTTGTCCGTCTCCAATGGACAATTTTTGAATTTCCAAGTACTTACAAAAGTGTCCCAGGATGAAATTATGCTAAACTAAATTACAACACAAACTTAGTTGTGAAGGTGGTGGAATGGTGGATCGGATTATCTTGTTTGATGGGGTTTGCAATCTGTGTAACAACAGTGTGAAATTTATAATAAAAAGAGACACCTCGGGCTATTTTAAATTTGCCTCACTCCAAGGTGAGACTGGCCAAAGATTATTAAAAAAGCATAGCTTAAACTATGACCTAAATAGTTTCGTCCTAATTGAAAAGGAAAAGGTCTATATAAAATCAAGTGCTGCTCTTCGTGTTTGCAGTCAATTAGGCGGGACTTGGCGCATATTATCGATCTTCCGCTTCCTCCCTCCACTTTTCAGGGATTTCCTTTACGACATAGTTGCAAAGAATCGTTATAAATGGTTTGGAAAAGAAGAAAGTTGTATCCTCCCTTTGCCAAAATGGAAGCAGAGATTTTTGGACTAAGGGTGAATTGTTTAATACATCGGTAACTGGTAAATGGTGGCAGACACTCTAATTCTAACTAATATTTTATTCCCTATAGCATAGATATTATTAATACTATTTTTTACTGCAGGAGGGTATATATGGAGGTTGTGGTTAGAAAAGGAGATTCATTATGGCATTACAGCCAGATGTTTCATATAAATTTGCAGCTAATAAATGATTCGAATAGGAATGTCGATCATAATAATCTTTCTGAAGGCCAACGTGTACGAATACCAGGCTTTACTGCCCAGGATTATCAGATTCGCCCTGGCGATACCTTATGGAGTATTGGTCAACGCAGATCTCTTCCCCTAGAGGCTATTACTTTGGTTAATCCCAACCTGGATGAAAAAAATTTAAATGTAGGTCAAACCATTAAGGTTCCAACTAGGATCACTTGGAGATTAGTGGATAGTGGCCAAAGTTATGATTACATCAAATTGATGAATGATATCAAGAGATTATTAGACGTTTATCCGTTTATGCAGATTCCTGTGATTGGTAAGACTGTTCTTGGGAAAAAAATCCCAGAGATCGTCATCGGAACGGGTGAAAAAAGAGTTCATTATAATGGATCATTTCATGCCAATGAATGGATAACCACATCAATCATCATGACCTTTTTAAATGATTATTTATTAGCCCTGACAAATCATAATCTGATCCGCGGATTACCCATGTTTCCACTTTACCAACAAAGCATTTTATCTATTGTCCCAATGGTAAATCCAGATGGAGTAGACCTCGTTCTACATGGCCCCCCAGAAATCGAAAATTGGAATAAAAGAGTGGTTGATTTCAATAAGGGCAGTACAGATTTTACGGACTGGAAAGCTAATATTCGAGGGGTTGACCTAAATGACCAATTCCCGGCTAGATGGGAATTAGAAAAGGCAAGGAATCAGACTGAGCCTGGACCAAGAGATTTTGTGGGAGAAAAACCTTTATCGGAGCCTGAAGCAATGGCAATGGCGAAACTAATAAAAAAACGAGATTTTGTAAGAGTTCTAGCCTTTCATACACAAGGTGAGGTCATCTACTGGGGTTTTGAAAATCTTGAACCTCCTGAATCAGAGGACATTGTGAAAGAATTTAGCCGAGTAAGTGGTTACGAGCCTATCAAAACGATCGAGAGCTATGCCGGTTGCAAGGATTGGTTTATTCAAGATTGGAAGCGACCAGGATTTACGATTGAACTCGGCCGAGGAATAAATCCTCTTCCATTGTCACAATTTGATGAGATCTATCAAAAATCACTGGGAATTTTCTTGGCGGGGCTTTATATGTAAAAAAGGAGGCCGAAAAACTCCTGCCTCCTTTCCCTCTAGATAATATTAGGCTTTTGTATAATTAAGATCCCAAATCACACCAAAGGCATCTTTTACCTTCGCATATTTTGCTCCCCAAAAAGTATCTTGCAGCTCCATATAAACCGCTCCTTTTTGACTAAGAGTATCATATATCTCACGGATTTCATCTTCGCTTTCAAATTCCAGTGTTAATGAAATATTACTCCCTACTACGACAGAATTCCCCGGAAACGCGTCTGAGGCCATTAGGAAAAGATCATCCTTTTTAAATTGAGCATGGATTACACGATCATGCGCCTCTGGCGGTGTCGGATAGTCTGCCTCACCAAAAGTTTGAAGATTTGATATTTCACCGCCGAATACTTCACGGTAGTACTCTAATGCCTCTTTTGCATTTCCATCGAACATTAAGTATGGTGTCGCTGGACCCTTCATTTATAACACTCCCTTTTGATTAACATCAATATTAATTACTACACTTACCGCAACAAGACCTGCTATTCCTAAAAATTAATTTTTATTTCCTCCGACTTCTGATCCCTGATAAGATGCCTTATGAAACTTTTCAATTAACTTAAACAGTTCCTCACCCTTTTCAGGCAAGTTGGTGTCAGGTACCATGTTCAAAAACATAGCTCGGTAAGATTCGGGCACCCATTTGTAATCATGTATGTAATCAGTTAAGGTAAAACCGCACTTTTTCCAAAAATGATTCCTTGAAAGTGTCTCTGGCGTTTCTTCGGATTCAACTTCAATCACCAGACTTTTCATATTTCCTTTGGTCATTGACCATTCTTGAATATACTTCATCATTTTCATGCCTATCCCACGATGCTGCCATTTGTGGTGGACAGCCAAATAATCAATTAGTAGGGCCAGCGTTCCTTCCAACTTCCCGGTCAATGCCATCGCCACTATTTGACCTTCTTCAACTCCAATATGTAGGAAACAAAGCTGTTTCTGAAACATATTCAGAATGATCTTCTCCGGCTTCGCTCCTTTTCCATCGAAAGCTTGATGGTAAATAGGACTCACCTGTTTCCAAAGTTTTTCATCCCATTGATTTATTGTTTGAAATTCCAAGGCAGTTTGCCTCCTACATTTTTCTTTTATTACCAAAATACCCAGTAAGGAAGATTTTTATAAAAAAAAGGACCTTTGAAATAAAATCAAAGGTCCAAATGAGAACTTGGTGGTCTAGGCCAAGTCCTTAATTAGGAGGTCTAAACTCAGAAGAATTTAAACATCTTTATATTACCATTTTCAAAATTTTCTTTCAATCATTATTACTTTAAAGTGTAAAAGTTTTTGCAATTTTAAAAAACAAAAATTTTCCTAGTTGACATACATGTATATACAAGTTAGAATGAAATCGTAATCATAACTTGTATATACAAGCAATGATCGTTTATGAAAACGTACCCATTGACTGTATATAGAGTGATAAAAAAATAGAGGATAGAAAATGGGGACATACCCATTCAAACAGGGGGAAAGACAAATGACGAAGTACACAGATCCTTCAAATGATCTATTAAAACACATTGGCGGTAAAGAAAACATTGCAGCCGTTACCCATTGTGTTACAAGAATGCGGTTCGTTTTAAACGATCCAAGCAAAGCGGATATTAAAGAAATCGAATCCATTAAGCTGGTAAAAGGTACATTTACCCAAGCCGGACAATTCCAAGTCATCATTGGGAATGAAGTATCTAGCTTTTATAATGAATTTGTAAAAATTGCTGGTGTGGATGGAACTTCTAAAGAAGAAGCAAAAGAAGCAGCCAAACAGAATATGAACTGGCTGCAACGAATGATGGCCCACCTAGCCGAAATCTTTACCCCATTAATTCCTGCACTAGTTGTCGGAGGTTTAATCCTCGGATTTAGAAACATCATCGGTGATATCAAATTACTTGATAATGGAACAAAGTCCATCATCGAGGTTTCACAGTTCTGGGCAGGTGTTCATTCCTTCCTATGGTTGATTGGTGAAGCAGTATTCCACTTCCTTCCAGTCGGAATTACCTGGTCGGTTACGAAAAAAATGGGCGGTTCACAAATCCTAGGTATCGTCCTTGGTATTACCCTCGTGTCTCCGCAATTGCTTAATGCCTATGGTGTAGCAGGTGCAAAGGATATTCCTGTCTGGGATTTCGGTTTTGCAAAAATTGAAATGATTGGTTACCAAGCACAAGTAATTCCTGCCATTTTAGCTGGATTAGTGCTTGCTTTCTTAGAAACTAGATTACGTAAAATTGTTCCAAATTCCATTTCGATGATTGTCGTTCCATTCTTAGCGTTAATTCCTACTGTTTTAATCGCTCATACTGTTTTAGGCCCTATCGGCTGGAGCATCGGTTCTGGAATTTCTCATGTAGTGTATTCAAGCTTAACCTCTGCATTTGGCTGGGTATTTGCGGCAATCTTCGGGTTCGCATATGCACCACTTGTTATTACAGGGTTGCACCACATGACGAATGCGATTGACTTACAATTAATGAGTGAACTTGGCGGGACAAACCTATGGCCAATGATTGCACTATCTAATATTGCCCAAGGTTCAGCTGTACTTGCGATGATTTTTATCAATCGTAAAAATGAAGAAGAAAAACAAGTATCGATTCCAGCAGCCATCTCTTGTTACCTTGGAGTAACTGAGCCAGCAATGTTCGGAATTAACTTAAAGTATGGCTTCCCATTCCTTGCTGCGATGATTGGTTCCATGATTGCAGGCGTTGTCTCCGTTGGTAGCCACGTTATGGCTAACTCAATCGGTGTCGGTGGTCTTCCAGGCTTCCTTTCCATCCAAGGTCAGCACATGACGATGTTTGCCATTTCAATGGTTGTAGCCATTGTCGTTCCATTCCTACTAACAATTGTTTTTGCTAAAACACGCATGAATAAATTTTCTTTTAAAAAATAAAAGCTAAATCACATATTTAGGAGGGAGAAATGCTCCCTCCTTTTCTCCATTAAATTACTTAAATTAAATAGGCAGGTGTTTTGAAATGTCAGTTGCATGGTGGAAAAAAGCAGTCGTCTATCAAATCTATCCAAAAAGCTTTAATGATACGACTGGAAATGGAACCGGAGATATCCAAGGCATTATTGAAAAATTAGACTATCTAAAAGATCTCGGTGTAGAAGTCCTTTGGCTTACTCCCATCTATAAATCTCCTCAAAGAGATAATGGTTATGACATCAGCGATTACTATACCATTCATGAAGATTATGGAACGATGGAAGACTTTGACCAGTTGTTAGCAGAGGCCCACAAACGTGGCTTAAAAATCATTATGGATATTGTCATTAATCACACATCCACTGAGCATGAATGGTTTAAACAAGCACGGTCCTCTCGAGATAATCCTTACCGTGACTTCTACATCTGGAAGGACGGCAAGGACGGTGAGACGCCGACAAACTGGGAATCTAAATTTGGTGGTTCGGCATGGGAATATGATGAGACAACTGAACAGTATTACTTACATTTATTCGATGTGACCCAAGCAGATTTAAACTGGGAAAATGAAAAGGTCCGGGCAGCCCTATACGAAATGATGCACTTTTGGTTAAAAAAAGGTGTCGACGGCTTCCGCCTCGATGTCATCAATCTAATTTCCAAAGACCAAAGTTTCCCACAGGATGACAGTGACGGTCGTAAATTCTATACCGATGGAACAAGAATCCATGAATTTTTACATGAAGTGAACGAACAAGTTTTTTCAAAATACGATATTATGACGGTCGGTGAAATGTCATCCACATCGATTGATAACTGCATTAAATACACGAACCCAACCCAAGAAGAATTAAACATGACATTTAGCTTCCATCATTTAAAAGTCGACTATCCCAATGGTGATAAATGGACTAAAGCGGACTTTGATTTTCATACCTTAAAACAGATTTTATCTAATTGGCAGGTTGGAATGAATCAAGGCGGCGGCTGGAATGCCCTCTTCTGGTGTAATCATGACCAGCCACGAGTCGTGTCCCGTTTCGGCGATGATCAAAAATATCATAAGGAATCGGCTAAAATGCTGGCCACCGCCCTTCATATGCTTCAGGGGACCCCTTATATTTATCAGGGCGAAGAATTTGGGATGACCAATCCTAACTTCAACTCGATCGATGAATATCGAGATGTAGAGTCCTTAAATATTTTTAACATCAAGAAAAATGAAGGCATGGACGAGCAGGCGATTATTGACATCCTAAAACAAAAATCCCGTGACAATTCAAGAACGCCAGTCCAATGGAATTCAAATGAAAACGCAGGCTTCACAAGTGGGACTCCTTGGATTCAAACGGCCAGTAATTTTCAGGAAATCAATGCGGAACAGGCACTTAAAGATTCAGACTCTATCTTTTTCCACTATCAAAAACTTATACAATTACGAAAAAGGTATGATGTGATTACAGATGGAAAATATCTCCCTATTTCTAATGAAGATGATGCTATATTTGCATATATTAGAACAAGTGGTTCTGAAAAATTACTAGTGATCAACAATTTTTACGATAAAGAGAAAGCATTCGTTCTCCCAGCTGATTTACATCTTGATGAGTATGATAGTGAGATGTTACTCTCTAATTATGAGGATTCGACACCAATTGGCCCGGAAATCTCCTTGCGGCCATACGAGTCGGTTGTGTATTACCTGAAAAGATGAACGGAGATGTCATAATGACGAACAAGTACCTAACAATTTACAACATTATTGTCGAGCAAATAAAAAGTGGAGAAATTCCGCCACAAACCCTTCTTCCCTCTGAGAACGAATTAAAAGATCAATTCGATACATCGAGAGAAACGATTAGAAAGGCGTTAAATTTGCTTTCGCAAAATGGCTATATCCAAAAAGTTAGAGGAAAAGGTTCGATCGTGATCGACATCAGCAAATTTGATTTTCCTGTTTCGGGGCTGGTTAGTTTTAAAGAACTGGCAAATAAAATGGGCAGTAAACCAAAAACGATTGTGAACGAGCTCTCGTTAATCAAGCCCGATGGTTTTGTCAGGCAGCAGCTTCAGCTGGGAAGTAAGGACCTGGTATGGAAGGTAGTTCGTACAAGGGAAATGGGCGGAGAGAAAATCATTTTAGATAAAGATTTTTTATCTAAAAAGCATGTTCCTTCGCTAACAGAAGAAATTTGTGCGGATTCCATTTACCAATATATTGAAAATCAATTAAACCTGACCATTAGTTTTGCCAAAAAAGAAATTGTCGTTGAAGAACCTTCATTCGAGGATCGCTCCCTATTAGACCTTGAAGGCTTTCACAATGTAGTCGTCATAAAAAACTATGTTTATTTAGATGATGCCACCCTCTTTCAATTTACGGAATCAAGGCATCGGCCTGATAAATTTCGGTTTGTAGATTTTGCTCGCAGATCCCATTGATTTCAGCAAGGAGACCTCCAATCCAATTTCGGGGGTCTCCTTTTTTTACTTCACGACATATTTAGAGTTTCGTATAAAAAGGATTTTGTCCATGATGTTTGTTACAATAGACGTAACCAAATCGTGAGGTGAAAATTGTATGTGCGGCCGATTCACGTTAACAGCTACGTTCGAGGAAATCATTGATCGTTTCGATATTATTTCTTTTCTTGAAGAAGAAAATTATGCTCCAAGTTATAATATTGCTCCATCTCAGGCCGTACTTGCCGTGATTAACGACGGCAAGTCAAATCGGATGGGATTTTTAAAATGGGGCTTAGTTCCGCCCTGGGCAAAGGATGCTTCCATTGGCCATAAGATGATTAATGCCCGAGCAGAAACATTATCGGAAAAGCCGAGCTTCCGAACTGCCTTTAAAAAGAAGCGTTGTCTTGTCATCGCCGATAGTTTTTATGAATGGAAACGACATGAGGATAAAAGCAAAACCCCGATGCGAATTAAACTAAAGTCCGATAATCTGTTTGCCATGGCAGGCATATGGGAGGCTTGGAAATCACCTGAAGGAAAAACGCTCTATACTTGTTCCGTGATTACAACCGAACCCAATGAACTAATGAAAGATATTCATGATCGGATGCCCGTTATTTTGAAGCCAGACGATGAAAAAACATGGCTGGATCCATCCATCTCCGATACCAATGATTTAAGTAAACTACTTATCCCCTTTGATGAAAACTTAATGGAGACTTACGAAGTATCTTCCTTAGTAAACTCACCGAGAAATAACAACGTTGAGCTAATTCAAAAAATTTGTTAGTCCTTTTTAAAAAAATAGGCTTAAATTTTTAAAAATATTTTTTCCATATGGACATGTTTACTACATGCATGTCCAAGGTTCTACATATCATGTATTAACCCATAAAAGTTTTCCTTCTTTAGAAAGTGGTAATCGGCCACTTTCTTTTTTTTATGGATAAAAATGGGCAAAGGCCAGCAAACCGCGCTATAATGGCGGTAAAGAGATAAAAAATGAGAGGAGAATTCTCATGGACCAACTGGTAAAAAAATTTCTGGACCTTCCCACAACTTGTATATCCGACGCTATGGATGGCTTAAATAACCTCCACCCTGCGATTAAACCTCTAAAAGAGGAATATAAGCTTGCTGGAAGAGCATTAACAGTGAAGATTCCTGTCGGTGATAATCTTGCCGTCCTAAAGGCCATCCGCACGTCAAAACCAGGGGATATTTTAGTTATTGATGCTAAAGGAGATCCATATCGTGCCATTGCTGGTGATTTTGTGGTTGGCATGGCTCAAACACTTGGAATCGGTGGAATCGTAGTTGATGGAGTTATTCGTGATATTGTTGGAATCAAGGGCTTGAACTTCCCTGTCTTCTCGAGGGGCACTACCGTTGCAGCAAGTGGTAAGGCCGGAGTTGGAGAGATTAATATCCCGATTTCATGCGGCGGAATGACAGTACATCCAGGCGATATCGTTGTTGGGGACGCGGACGGCGTCGTAGTCATTCCACAAATGGTTGAACAAGCTGTATTGGAAAAGTCCCTCGAAAAATTAAAAAACGATCAGATTAGAGAAGAACGTATAGCTGGTAATCGTGAGGCAGTTATGAAACATTTAGATGAACTCATTAATAGGTAAAAGACTAACTAACCCCTTTTCCATGCGGAACTGGGGTTAGCTATTATCTTATTCGCTCCCTTTCGAGTCCCACCATTCCCGAACCTCAAAAATGCCGATGACTTCATTTTTAGCTTTTTCAAAAACCTCTACCGTTTCGTTAGTGGAATAAGAGAAAATATAGTGGGTGGATGTTTCGCCCAATATTCGAAAGGAACTGATTTCCCCATCTTTCATTTCGATCATATACACTTTTCCGGTCAAAACATCATTTGCTTCGGCTAAATTTTTCATGAATGATCATCTCCTTACATTACTTTACTCTCAGATTAGCAGATTACATGCTTCATAAAATGAAAGAAATTCGAAAAAATAACGAATATTAGTAACACTTGTGGAGATAACAAACACCTACCTTATTTTTTCAAATAGAGAAATAATAAAAATAATTCGATTCCCTTTCAAAACCAATTCTTTCATAGAGTCTTTGGGCAGTAATGTTTTCCTTGCCTGTCTCTAGCATAACCCCTTTTGCTCCTGTTTCCTTTACAAACTGAATCGCGTTATGTATTAATTTCTCCCCAGCACCTTTTCCGCGGAATTGTTCCTTCACATATAAATCATTTAATACCCATGATCGCACCATGCTAACAGAAGAAAAGGATGGATATAACTGAACAAAACCAATGGGATGTTCCCCATCAACAGCCATTAACACAACGGATTCGTCATTCATTATTCTTGCTTTTAAAAACTCTCGTGCTCCCTCCAAGTCGGACGTTTGCTCATAAAATATCCGATATAAATCAAACAATACCGTCAACGCTTCGAGATCATTAATAGTTGCTTTTTGGATAATCAATTTTTATTTCCTCCTAGTTAAGAACAGTTTACTAATCTATGAGATTGAGTGAAATTCACAATATTACAGAAGGATTATCTTAAGTAAATACAGAATATTAAAACATTAATATTGAACACGATATTTGGTCGTTTGTTCAACTCTGTAGAATAATTTTGCTTGGGGGTAAATAGACATGAACACTTCTTTAGAGGTAAGGCACGCTTTGTCTGAAAGAATTATTCCTTTCAATCATAGGCTAGCACCACTATTCATTCGAGACAGCTTACATTCTCTCATTCCGGAAGGCACAGAACATATTTACGTAATAGGGATTGGTTCAAATGTCATAGGTGGTGACAGTCTAGGTCCATTTGTTGGTACCTTACTACATAATCTATACCCTAAACACTTAACAGTATTCGGAAACCTTGAATCTCCCTTAGATGCACAAACACTTATCCCACAGGTTTCTCGGCTTACTCTGCCCCAAAATAGTTTTGTCATTGCCATTGATAGTGTTCTAGGGTATGAAAGAATCGTTAACACTATTGTTGTTCGAGACGGTTCATTGTTGCCTGGGGAAGGTTTAGGAAAAAAACTTCCTCCGATGGGAGATTGCAGCATTATGGGGGTTGTACAAGAAAATGATCCGCGATTGGAATGCTCTCTCCTTTCCACGAATCTGCATCTTATTTTCACTATGGCAACAAATATTGCCAAAGGGATATCACTAGCTGTGAGGCAATATTACAAATATCCTTCGCTCCATCCAATTTTGCATAATTGCTGGTAATGGATGAGGTCGATTTATGTACTATACTTATAGTATCAGATATTTCTATTAATTGAAACGAACCACTTCAAGAGAGAATGAAAAAATGGCCCGGAGATTCCTCCGGACTATTATCTTCCTTCATTCACTATTCCTTTTGATCCCATAAATAATTGACAACGGCATCATATTGTTCTTTTGATAATGAACCTGGAGCGGACTTAGGCATCTTCTTTTCTACAAAACTATAAAGATCCTCTTTCTTTTGAAAATCGGCATGAATTTTCGTTGAATCCAGTTTTACTTGACCGCCAGTAATGTCACCAGAACTATGGCAGGTAATACAGCTTTTTTGAAAGATGTCATCCCCTGCAACCGTGCTAGCGGATTCACTTGCTGGTTTACTAGACGCTTCATTTGATGTGTCATCATCATTACAGGCACTCAATAAACCAATCATTAAAATAAATAATCCCAAACCAAAAATCCTTTTCAAGCTTCCACCCCTTTTTTGGTTTCCTCGGAATGCTTCATACTGGAAATAGAGGCCTACTGGCAATCTCACAGGTAAAAATAAACATGCCCTATGACATCTTATTTCTAAAGTCCTATGATTATTCCTTCATAAATACTATGGTTAAGTTACTTAATTTTCTATTTTGATTCCACTGTATGAATTTTTGACCGAGTGATTTTTTTTGCAAAGAAAAAAGGACAGATAAAGCAGATAACCTGCCTTTATCTATCCTTTTTTCATTTATTCACTTTCGGATTCATCTTTATTAAACCAAAGTGGATCATTATTATCCTCTTCACCATTATAGTTAATAAGGATTTCTTCCCCTGCTTTGATATCCTTGTACGCGTAAAAATCAAACGTGTGATTCGGGAAGTTAATTTCATATGTAGCATTGGGCTCATATGAATGGTTAAACAACATCCCGTATCCTAAAAGAAGTGCGGTGTGGTTAATCCCATATTCAAATGCATAATCAGCAAGCAGTGTTTTCTCTATATGAACATGCTCCTCATTAGGATAAGGAATAACGGGTGCTTCATGGATCAGCTCACCTTTTGCAATATCACGAGTCGCAAATACCCCTCTATTTAATTCCCCATCACTAAGCTTCGAAGTCTTAATCTCAATCATCTTAATCACCTATTTGTACTTTCCATTAAAGTTTTTAATCATAATATAGCTTGCCATTATCTACAGAAGAAAGCAAATGTTTTTTCTTTCCACACATTTTTCGCTGGTGCCTGACACCAAGACAGATAAAACTACAATCATCAAAAAACTGTCAAAAGATATTCTTCACAGCTTTAGGTGAATAAGTCATTTTTTTGAAGAGGAAAACATAAAATAAGAATATATGTTCGCAACAGGAGGCGGGTGCATGGGGAACTTGATTACAGGAGAAATGTTGGTTAAGTATTACGAGCTGAATAAACAGAAAAAGGAAATAGAAATGGAAATGAATGAATTAAAGGATGCCTTTCAAAATTACTTTAATAATCTAGTAGGATCTAATCATAAAGGAGAAATTACCATAAGCGGCTATAAGCTTCAACGGCAAATACGAAAAACAGAAAAATATGACGAGGTTGAAACCATTAAAAGATTAGAAGAATTACAGATGAATGAGCTCATCCAAGTGGTGAAAAAACCAGATGATGTAAAAATCAAAGCCGCTCTTAACCTAGGCTTATTAAATCCCGATCATTTAGAAGGCTGCATAATTTCGACTAGCTCCCCTGCTATTTCAGTGAAACCAATCACACCAAGATAAGGTATGACAAAGACCCCCGCATCTACTCTTTTGATGCAGGGGTTTTTGTTCATAAAATCGTTGTAAATTAAAGGAGGATTTTAGGAAGCAATAAAGAAATACATATATGTACACGCTTACATTTTTCTTTGAAAGGAGAATATCGTTATGGCAAGTCAAGAAAGTTTACTAGTAAGACAATATTTAATGACTGCAAAAGCAAGCCAAACAGCAGGAACTAATATTGAAACAGCTAGACTCGGATTAGAAGCAATATCCGGCTTAACCCCTCTTGCACCAGATATCAACCTCGAAAAAACAAGCATTGAGGGAATTCCTGCTGAATGGGTAACTGCACCTAATGCTATGGAAGACCGAGTTTTCCTTTATCTTCATGGTGGCGCATACATAATGGGAAGCTGTAACACCCATCGTTATTTAGCATCAAAGCTATCGAGGGCAACAGCTGCCCGTGTATTAGTGCCTGAATATCGGCTAGCACCGGAAAATCCATTTCCTGCAGCGATTGAGGATGCCCTAAAGGTATATCGTTGGTTAATTTCCTCTGGTATTGCACCTGAAAGTATCATCATCGGCGGAGACTCAGCAGGTGGCGGTCTAACCTTGGCCACCCTTTTATCATTAAAAGATGAGGATGAAGCCATGCCTGTCTTAGCGGTGCTCCTGTCTCCATGGACAGATATGGAAGGCACAGGAGAATCAATGGAAACAAGGGCCGATGCTGATCCTTGGCTATCACCTGATGCCTCCCGTGCTACACCAGCCTTATATATTCGGGATATGGATCCTCGTCATCCACTCGTTTCACCCATTTATGCTGATCTATCCGGACTTCCGTCCATGTTAGTTCACGTTGGGAATGATGAAATCCTCTTAAGTGATTCGGCTCGTCTTGTAGACCGTGCCCGGGCAGCGGGTGTCGAAGTTACTTTTAAAGTATGGGAAGAAATGTGGCATGTTTTTCAAACGTTTGCTGTCCCAGAAGGTCAACAGGCGATTGACGAAATTGGGGATTTTGTTCAAAAGCATTTGGAGTATTAGTTTTCCTTCAATTCATTAACTTTTTAAGAATATAGCAAGTTCCATCTTCGGCAAAAAATAAAGATTCCCCTTCTTTCACGTTGAAATTAACATTTTTTTTGTCATAAATCAGTTTTGCTAATTTTTCAAATTTCTCAACGACTTCTTTTGATGGGTTTACAATGATATCTTGTTTTCCATGTGTCGTAACAAATCCTTTCGGGTTATATTTCCTTTCGGGCTTTAATTCTGTACTCCAACTGCCATCTAGAAGAACGGAACATGCGGTAAACTTTGTTTTTCTGGTTTGAACAGACCAAAGCTTTCGACAATTACAACGATGTATTTTGAATTTCATCACCCAATACCCTCTTTCAACTGAAAAATTCAAAATATGATTATTGTAAATTGTATTCCCGCAGTTTAATAATTATTTATAGTAGTCTGATTGAAGATAGGTCCTCCAAAGAATTTGATATTGTTCCAGTTAATGGTATAATTGCCATTGAAGTTTATTACAAAGGGGTTATCGCAAATGTCAGTTGATGTTTATCTTAATTTTAATGGAAACTGTCGTGAGGCAGCAGAGTTTTACGCGGTGGTTTTTGGTACAGAAAAACCACAAATTATGACTTTCGGGGAAGCGCCTCCAAACCCAGAATATCAACTTCCAGAAGAAGCAAAAAACTTGGTTATGCACACACGACTGAACATTGATGGAAGCAACGTCATGTTCTCTGATGTTTTTCCTGGAATGCCTTTTGTAGCTGGTAACAACATAAGCCTTGCTATTGTAAATAAGGACTTGGATAAAATTAAATCTTATTTTAACAAACTTCAAGAAGGCGGCACGGTAGTCATGGAGCTTCAAGAAACATTCTGGAGCAAATGCTACGGCTCCCTAAAAGACAAGTTTGGAATTGAATGGCAATTTAATTACGATAATGGCGAAAGCGTAATGTAATTGGGTTTAATAAGGAAGACCGGGCAAATTTGCCCGGTCCTTTTTTGTTTATTTTGAATTTTTTATAAGGGCATCATACGCTTCCTAAGGGTACCATTAAACCTCGATTTGCTGACTTACTTTTGATTGCTCTTCGTCTTGTCCCCACCCTTTGCAAACATCAATCCATTCTTTAGCAAATGAATACTGATATAATTCATCTTTCGTTAATTCGATTGCAGAGTTCGTGCTGCCACAAGCGGGGAAAACTGTCTCGAAGCGCTGCATTGATACATCCAAATAGACTTCAAGCTCATTATTAAGCCCAAACGGACAAACACCGCCAATGGCATGACCAGTTTGTTCGAGAACTTCATCTGGTGAGAGCATCCTTGCTTTGAATCCGAATTGATGACGAAACTTCTTATTATCAATTTTTGCATCACCTGCAGCAACAATTAAAATAGCTTTTTCCTCGCTCCCTCTAAAAGATAAAGTTTTCGCAATTCGAGCTGAAGCTACTCCGATGGTCTCGGCAGCCTGTTCCACTGTGGCACTTGAGGTGTCAAATTCCATTACATCTCCATCACGATCCCATTGTTTAAAATGGGCCATCACACTTTCCAATGACATCTTATACATCCTTTCCCTAACGTATTATTAGAATAATATCATACTTTAAAGGGATAAAGCGAAAAGACGTCTTGTACCAGTAAGTTAGGTAATGTTTATATTTTTATTACCAAATTTTATATTGATTTTCAATATTGTCAAAATCAATTCTTCCTTTTTTCATCTTTGGAGGACAAATCGAGTTATATTTCAGGATTATTTCATTAATGGCATCTATCAAGTTCATTATTTCAAATTCAGCGGATTCTAGTTCTTTTAATGATATGGCTTTAGAAATCTCATATCTGATTTCCTTTTGTAAAATTACAAATGGGGGGAGATAACCAGCATCGCTAGCTGTGTTGAGGAAATTGGAATAGACATCCCCAGAAAATAGAAGGGATGGAATGGGTTTGCCGAATCGCGGGTGCTTTTTGATTTCCTCATCTAATTGGGAATCACTTACTATTTGATCCATCAAATCTGCATGACCAGCTTTCTTATAGACCATAAATTCTCTTCTCCTCTCAACTTCAAACATATATTTTCTTTATTCGCTACTCCCCTCATATAATCCTTTCATTAAAAATGATTTTTCCATAAGTTTTTTAAACTAGTTTCCTAAGAAGTGTTATAATCATTGTTATATTTAAAAGATTAGGATATTAGTATTGGTTCATAACGGAGGGATCAAATGAATTCGCAAGTAGCAGTAATGTCCTCCCCAAGGATAAAAGGCATTTTTTTAGTGCTGATTGCTGCGACATTATGGGGTGTTTCAGGAACTGTCGCTCAATACTTATTTCATCAACAAGGATTTAGTACCAACTGGCTAGTTGTTAACAGGCTGATTTTTTCAGGTTTTGGTTTGTTATTTTTTTCTCATACGGTGGGGAAACAGAATATCTGGACCATTTGGAGAAATAAACAGGATATCTTCCGCCTAGTAATCTTTGGTGTTATTGGCATGTTTGGCGTACAATATACGTATTTCGCTGCCATCGAACAAGGAAATGCAGCAACGGCAACCGTTTTGCAGTACCTTGCACCAGTGATTATTGTCTGTTATTTAAGTTTTCGTGCAAAGGAATTACCCAAAATACATGAAGTAATTGCGATTGGATTAGCCATCTTCGGAACCTTTCTACTAGTGACGAAGGGTAATATCCATTCACTCTCCATTTCATCCTCTGCCTTTACATGGGGAATTCTATCTGCTTTTGCACTCGCTTTTTATACACTCTATCCTGGAAGTTTGTTGAATAAATGGGGGTCGCTTCTTACTGTTGGCTGGGGAATGATGATCGGTGGGATTGGCTTTAGCTTAATTCATCCTCCATGGAAGTTTCAAGGCCATTGGAGCTTAACGTCCTTTCTAGCTGTAGTTTTTGTGATTATTTTCGGTACTTTAATCGCCTTTTTTTGTTTTATGGAAAGCCTTAAATACATTTGTGCTTCTGAAGCTAGTCTTCTCGCTTGTGTCGAGCCATTATCAGCGGCCTTTTTAGCCGTAGCCTGGCTCCAAGTATCATTCGGCCCTGCCGAATGGATTGGGTCCATTTCAATAATTTCAACTATTTTTATTTTATCTGCTGTTAAACGGTAATCATAGCTTTAAAAATGGTGCCTGACACCACTAAGTAAATAAAAGAAGCAGACNNGTCTGCTTCTTTTATTTACTCACCTAAATCAACGTTATGGTACACTTGTTGAACGTCTTCTAGGTCTTCTAATACATCAATCATTTTCTCGAATTTAGCTTGTGCGTCTTCAGGAAGGTCAATTTCATTTTGCGCAAGCATCGTTAGTTCAGCCACAGTAAAATCAGTAATCCCCGCATTTTTGAATGCTTCCTGCACGGCATGGAATTGTTCTGGCTCAGCATAAACAATCACCGACTCATCTTCTTCAATGATGTCACGTACATCAACATCTGCTTCCATCAACAATTCAAGTACATCGTCCGCCGTTTTTCCTTCGACGCCGATAACAGCAGTTGCATCAAACATATAAGCAACTGATCCACTTACTCCCATGTTTCCGCCGTTTTTACCAAATGCAGCACGTACATCGGAAGCCGTGCGGTTCACGTTGTTTGTTAGGGCATCAACAATAACCATCGACCCGTTTGGACCGAAGCCTTCATACCGAAGTTCAGAATAGCTTTCCTCAGAACCGCCTTTAGCTTTTTCAATTGCTCGGTCAATAATGTGTTTGGGTACATTGTATGTTTTTGCACGCTCTAATACGAATTTTAAAGATTGATTCGATTCAGGATTTGGTTCACCCTGTCTAGCAGCTACATAGATTTCAACACCAAATTTCGCATAAATACGGCTCGTATTTGCATCCTTTGAAGCTTTTTTTTCTTTAATATTGTTCCACTTACGTCCCATTATGAACACTCTCTTTCCGCTTTTGAATCTACACAAAATTATTAATATGAAACTAGATCTACTTCAAGACATGTTCCAAATAATAATTAAGTGTTCATTACTTATTTGATTGTTTCTATCATTGACAAATAATATTATACAGTAATTGCATCATTTGTTAAGAGTCTATTACTTAAATTCAGTTAAGAAATTGCTTTTAGTATAGATTAAATGACAAAAAGAGGTCGAAACCGATGAGTTTCGACCTCTTCATAGTATTAGATAACTAAACCAGCATTTGAAACAGCGTACTATCTTTATTGACTTCGCGATATAAAAAGCCCTTCGCTTTGATTCGTTCAATTAATGGTGTGTAGTCTTCCTTATCCTTTAGTTCAATTCCAACCAAGGCTGGACCTGTTTCTCGATTATTCTTTTTCGTATATTCAAAATGGCTAATATCATCGTTTGGTCCAAGGACATCATCCAAAAACTCACGTAACGCACCCGGGCGTTGCGGGAATTGAACAATAAAATAATGCTGCAGTCCTTCATAAATTTTTGAGCGCTCTTTGATTTCCTGCATCCGACCAATATCATTGTTACCGCCACTTACGATACAGACAACCGTTTTGCCCTTAATTTCATCTGCATACATATCCAAGGCTGCTACAGAAAGGGCTCCAGTCGGCTCCACAACGATGGCATTTTCATTGTATAACGATAATAATGTCGTGCAAACCTTTCCTTCCGGAACAACAAGAATATCATCAACGATTTCTTTGCAAATGCTAAAGGTCATTGATCCCACCGTCTTCACAGCTGCACCATCCACGAACGGGTCAATTTCTTTCAATGAGGTAACTTCCCCTTTTAAAAATGATTCCTTCATACCAGGTGCACCTTGTGGCTCGACACCAATTAATTGCGTTTCTGGAGAATAGTGCCTTAAATACGTGCCTACCCCAGATAAAAGCCCGCCTCCGCCAATTGCGGCAAACAGATAGTCAATTTTTTCAGGGCAATCATTGAGCAATTCAACGGCAACCGTCCCTTGTCCAGCAATCACATCGGGATCATCAAAGGGGTGAATAAATGTCCGATTTTCCTCTTGACTGCATTCCCTTGCTTTTTCATAAGCATCGTCAAAGGTATCCCCAACCAAAACAATCTCAACATCATCTTTACCCCAAAATTTAACTTGTTTTACCTTTTGCTTTGGTGTTGTACTTGGCATAAAGATTTTCCCATGAATATTTAAGAGATGACAAGAATAAGCAACCCCCTGCGCATGGTTTCCTGCACTTGCACAGATAATTCCATTCTTTAACTCATCTTCATTTAGTTTCTTAATTCGATTATATGCGCCGCGGATTTTAAAGGAACGAACGCTTTGTAAATCCTCTCGTTTTAAGTAGACATGGCAGCCGTATCGTTCTGACAACAAGTGATTGTATTGCAGGGGAGTTGGTGAAATAACATCCTTAATGGTATGGCTGGCAATAATAATATCCTCCACATTAAACACTTTCTTATCAACTTGTTGATTCATCTTCCTTTTCCCTCCTAATTTTTTGCATCCATAAAGAAATTTTCATTAGAATAAATACATTTTTTAAACACAAAAAACTCGCCCCCAATGTATAGGGACGAGTTAACTCGCGATACCACCCTACTTCCGCAACAAACAAACACTGCGGCTCTCGATTAACGTACCATTCTAAGTACGTGTTCCATTGTAACGGCGGAATTTCCGGTCTAGCTTACTTAACAGTTTCAGCTACACATCTCCGAGATGATCTTCGAATACGTCCTGACATCGACTTTCAGCAACTGTCGACTCTCTGTAGAACAAGGGCTTAATCTACTTTTCTCATCATTGATTCATCTTCAATTTTTATAAGGTTACCACTGAAAAAATAACCTGTCAATATTTTTTGACTATTTTAATTATTTAGTTAATTATAAAGCGCTTACATCGTTTTTAGGGTTCTTTCACCTATTTCATTCCCTTAAATTTTATATTTTATTTCGCCATCGATGATCGTCATTTCAATTTCAGTTTGGAGTAGATCATCAGGATTCTCCATTGTAAATAAGTTTTTAGAATAAACCGTTAGATCCGCTAGTTTTCCTCTTGAAATCGTACCTTTTTGATTTTCTTCATTGGTGGCAAATGAGCCCCCAACTGTAAATAACTTAACGGCATCAATCATCGAGAGCTTCTCTTTGGCGTTCCAGCCTTCATGATGATCCCCAGGAGTTCTACGAGTTATCGCAGCATGGATGCCAAGCAGAGGGTCTATAGGTTCAATTGGTGCATCGGACCCGCCAGCACATAATACGCCCGAATCAAGTAACGTTTTCCATGCATATAAATATGGCTCCCTCTTTTTGCCTACTCTTTCTTTCACCCATGGATAATCACCCACCACGAACCTTGGTTGAATATCAGCAATCCGACTCGAATCAACTAAGCGGTGAATTAAATCATTCCGAACCAGGGATGTGTGAATAATCCGATCACGATATTCCACTCTTGGCAATTGATCAAGTACATCTAGAACATTTTCTAACGCCTTGTCACCAATCGTATGTACAGCTAGTGGCATGGAGTAATCTCGTACCTCTTTTACCACTCTATAAAGGGTTTCTTGGTCAAACATGGCATCCCCAAGCTGGTTTGGCTCATCGTGATAGGGTTCTGAAAGTAGCGCAGTTCTTCTCCCAAATGCTCCATCAGCAAAAATTTTTATTGCTCCTATTTGTAATTTCTCATTTCCATAGCCTGCATACAATCCTCTTTCTTTCAATTGATTAAGATAGGGGTAATCAATGAGCAGATTACAGCGTAAGCCTTGGGCTTCATGGTTAATTAATTCATCATACATTTTATACGTTGATTCCAAACCGCCTAAATAAGCAGGATCATTGGTATGTACACTTGTTAAACCCTTCTTCACTGCAAATTGCATCGCTTGTTGCAAGCCATTCTTTAACTCTTGATATGTTCGTACCGGTATGTATTTTGTTATCAGCTGGGAAGCCGATTCGAGCAGCATCCCTGTCGGCTTTTTGGTAATCGGATCAAGTACAACTGTTCCGCCAGTTGGAATATTAATCTCCGGATAATACTGGCTCATTTCAAGTGCCTTGCTATTCACTAAAAAGGCATGGTGACAAATCCGTTTTAGATAAACAGGACAGTGTGGTGCAACAAAGTCTAACTCTCCTATTGTAGGAATAGTTCCTCCTTTAAAAAGGTTTTCATCCCAGCCCATACCGACAAGCCACTTTCCAGGCGCAACTTTATTCGCCTTCTCCCTAATTTTATCAAGCATTTCGCTTTTTGATTTTACACCCGTTAAATCAAGGTCTAAAAAGTTGAAAGCTACACCTGAAAGATGCAGGTGGCTATCAGTCAATCCAGGTGTAACCATTTTCCCCTGTAAATCAATTATGTTTGACCCTTTTCTACCCCATTGTAGGATCATCTCGTCGTGAGAACCTATATCTACAATTCTACCTTTCTCAACAACCACAGCTTCCACTACCGGCTGATTCGTTTCCAAAGTATAAATTGTTCCATTTGTAAAAATTGTCTTTGTCATCAAAACCCTCCTACCTAAATAGAACTTATCTCCTATTATAATTATGAGCGATTATATTATTTTTATAATTAAACGGTTGAACCCTTTTAGTATACAGCAAAACAAATTTTAAAAAAATTCATGAAAAAATTATCGCAAACATGCAAAAAAACTCTTTCCGGTCGAATGGAAAGAGTTTTTTAACAGCTTATCGAGTTATTTAATCAGATCCTGTAATTAACAAATCATCTTGGATGGTTGCTAGGGCTGTTTGAGTAGTAACTTCTTGGCCCTTCTTAATAGGTATAGATGTGATATACCCGCTGATCCCGATCGAAATCTCTTCAATTCTACCATTCTGGGTTTTTATTAAAAACAGTTTTTCCCACTCATATACATGGTCGTTTTCCTCTGTTAAAACAGTTTCCACGGTCCCAGAACATGGACTGAAAATAACTTCTTCCACTACTACTGACAATTTTCGTCACTCCTTTTTTAATTTCGTACAGTCATAGAACAGATAGAGATTTTTCCGTCCATCCTTGTAGGGAGATTTCAATCATTTAAAGGTTACTCTACTCCTTTTAAACCCATCCTCTGAAACGAGAGGCCTCCGCAACTTTCTTTATTCCAACCATATAAGCTGCTAAACGCATGTCTACTTGATGTGTTTTAGAAGTTTGATAGATAGTATCAAACGAGCTAACCATTACCTTCTTCAGCTTTTCTTCTACTTCTTCCTCAGTCCAATAATAACCTTGATTATTTTGCACCCATTCAAAATAAGATACAGTTACCCCGCCTGCGCTTGCAAGGATGTCAGGAACAAGAATAATACCACGTTCCGTTAGTATCTTTGTTGCCTCGATTGTTGTCGGACCATTCGCTGCTTCCACAACAATCGCTGCTTTAATATTGGCAGCATTTTTGGCTGTGATTTGGTTCGAGATAGCTGCAGGCACTAGAATATCACACTCTAATTCAAGTAGCTCTTGGTTTGTGATCGTATTTTTAAATAGTTGCGAGAAGGTGCCGAAGCTATCCCTTCGATCAAGCAAGTAATTAATATCAAGTCCGTTTGGATCGTATATAGCGCCATACACATCGGATACAGCAACAACCTTAGCACCTGCATCATGCATAAATTTGGCCAAATAACTTCCCGCATTCCCAAAGCCTTGAATGACTACACGGGCTCCTTGCAACTGTTTCCCTATTTTCTTGACTGCTTCTTCAATACAAATTGTTACACCACGGGCAGTCGCTGTTTCACGGCCTTGAGAACCTCCAAGGACGATTGGTTTCCCAGTAATAAATCCTGGTGAATCAAATTCACGTAAACGGCTGTACTCATCCATCATCCATGCCATAATTTGTGAATTCGTATAAACATCCGGTGCTGGAATGTCTTTTGAAGGTCCTACGATTTGGCTGACCGCACGAACATAGCCGCGGCTTAAACCTTCCAGCTCTCTAAAGGACATATTTCGCGGATCACAAATGATACCGCCTTTACCGCCGCCATAGGGAAGATTCGTGATTCCACACTTTAAGCTCATCCAAATGGACAACGCTTTTACTTCTTCTTCATCCACTTCAGGATGGAAACGGACGCCGCCTTTAGTTGGGCCGACCGCATCATTATGCTGGGAGCGATAGCCCGTAAATATTTTGACAGAACCATCATCCATTTTTACGGGAATACGGACTGTTAACAATCTGATCGGTTCTTTTAGTAATTCATACATTTCGCTATTATAGCCCAATTTTGATAATGCTTGTTGAATAATCGTTTGGGTTGAATTGAATAAATTTAATGATTCTTGTTCTTTTTGTTGTTCTTTTTCCATTTCAGTTACTATCGCTTTAACAGACATGACTTACACCCCGTCGTATAATAGATTATTAGCTTTTTTATTTAGGCTCTGTTATATTTGGCTGTTGATTTCCGCTCCAGGCGCTTCGCTTTCCGCGGGCGGTCCGGGGAGCCTCCTCGGACCCGCCCTCCCGCAGGAGTCTTCGCGCCTTCCGCTCCAATCAACATGTGCCAAAATCAACAATAAGCTTTAACATAGCCTTTATTTAAAAATTAACTTAAAACTGTTTTGATTTTTTCAAAAGCCCAATCGATTTCTTCTTTTGTAATAGTAAGCGGTGGAGCAAAACGAATAACGGTATCATGTGTTTCTTTACATAATAAACCTTTTTCTTTTAACTGCTCACAATAAGGTCTTGCAGCTTCTGTTAGTTCTACTCCGATAAATAATCCTCGGCCTCTTATTGTTTTAATTTTTGGATTATCGATAGATTGTAATTGTTCAAAGAAGTATTTACCTAATTCAAGTGAACGTTCGGCTAGTTTTTCTTCTTCAATTACATCCAAGGCTGCAAGCGATACTGCGCAAGCAAGTGGATTTCCCCCAAACGTTGAACCGTGGGAACCTGGATTGAATACGCCTAATACATCCGAATTGGCAACAACACAAGATATTGGGAACACACCGCCGCCTAGTGCTTTACCTAGTATCAACATGTCAGGGTTTACATCTTCCCAATCACATGCAAACATTTTTCCAGTACGTGCCAAGCCTACTTGAATCTCATCAGCAATGAATAATACTTTGTTTTCTTTACATAAATCAGATGCCGCTTTCAAAAATCCTTCTGGTGGTAAAATAATTCCTGCTTCACCTTGAATTGGCTCAATTAAAAATGCTGCTGTGTTTGGTGTGATCGCTGCTTTCAATGCTTCGAGGTCACCGTAAGGAATTAAGTTGATTCCAGGCAGCATCGGACCAAAACCACGCTTATATTCCGGATCAGATGATAAGGAAACGGCACCCATTGTACGGCCGTGGAAATTCCCTACGCAGGCAATAATTTCTGCTTGATTTTCAGCAATCCCTTTTACATCATAACCCCAGCGACGTGCTGCTTTTAGTGCTGTTTCAACAGCTTCTGCTCCAGTATTCATTGGGAGTGCCATATTTTTATTGGTTAACTGACAAATTTTCTCGTACCATGGACCAAGTTGATCATTATGAAATGCACGGGAAGTAAGCGTTACTTTATCGGCTTGGTCTTTCAATGCTTGAATAATTTTTGGATGACGATGTCCTTGGTTAACAGCAGAATAAGCGCTTAGCATATCCATGTAACGATTACCTTCTGGACTTTCTACCCAAACTCCTTCTGCCTTTGCAATAACGATTGGCAGTGGATGATAGTTATTTGCACCAAATTTATCTGTTTGTTCTATGATTTGATTTGTTTTAGTTGTCTCAGTTACTGTCATTATAGTTCCTCCTTCAAATTTCCTCGACAGGTTGAGTAAAACCCACCTCCACCTATCGAGGCATCTAAGCTGTAGTTTTTATAGTGTTTCAGATGTTGTTTTTGCCTGCATGTGAAGCAGTAAATATTCAGGACCGCCTGCTTTGGAATCTGTACCCGACATATTGAAGCCGCCAAACGGTTGATAACCAACAATCGCGCCGGTACAGGTGCGGTTAAAATAAAGATTTCCAACGTGGAATTCGTCACGTGCTCGTTCAATATGCGCACGATTATTTGAAATTAATGCACCTGTTAATCCGTAGTCAGTGTTATTTGCAATGGTCATCATATGATCAAAGTCACGTGCTTTACTAATACCAAGAACTGGACCAAAAATTTCTTCCTGCATGAGGCGTGCATTTTCATCTAAATCAGCGAAGATTGTTGGTTGGATGAAGTAACCTTTAGAATCATCGCCTTCTCCGCCAGTCATAAGCCGGCCTTCTTGCTTCCCAACTTCAATATAATTCATGATTTTTTTGAAGGATTTTCCATCAATAACAGGTCCCATATATGTATTTGCATCTTCAGGGTTGCCAAGAGTTAGTGTTCTTGTTAAAGCAACCACCTTCTCAAGTACGACATCATAGACATCCTGATGTATAACTGCACGAGAACCTGCCGAACATTTTTGACCTGAAAAGCCGAAAGCGGAATAGACAATGCTTGCTGCCGCTAACTCTAAATCCGCATCATTATCTACTACTACGGTATCCTTACCGCCCATTTCAGCAATAACTCGTTTGATCCATTTTTGGCCTGGATGAACCTTGGCAGCACGTTCATTAATGCGGCAGCCAACTTCACGAGAACCGGTAAAGGATACGAAGCGTGTTTTTGGATGATCAACAAGGTAATCCCCGATTTGCGCGCCGCTGCCTGGAACGAAGTTTAGAACTCCTTTTGGAAGTCCTGCTTCCTCCATTAACTCAACGAATTTTGCTGCTACTACTGGTGTCGAGTTAGCTGGCTTTAGAAGAACTGTATTCCCAGAGACGATGGCTGCTATTGTTGTTCCTGCCATAATCGCTAATGGGAAGTTAAAAGGTGAAATGATAATCCCCACACCTAGTGGAATATAATTATATTGATTGTATTCTCCGTCACGGCTTTGTACTGGTGAGCCCTCTTTCAATCTCAGCATTTGACGGCCATAATATTCGATGAAGTCAATTGCTTCTGCTGTATCGGCATCTGCTTCTTTCCATGGCTTTCCGGCTTCCTTGACAAGATAAGCAGAAAACTCATGTTTCCGGCGGCGCATAATTGCTGCTGCCTTGAACAAAATGTTGGCACGATGTTCCGGCTTCCATGTTTTCCACGTTTCGAATGTGGTTAATGCGGCATGCATAGCCTTTTCTGCTAACTGTTGATCAGCCATGGAAACTCTACCAATGATTTCTTCTGTATTTGCTGGATTAATAGAGATAATTTTTTCATCTGTTGTAATTGATTCCCCTCCAATTACAACTGGATAATCCTTTCCTAACTGCGATTGAACGTAGTCAAGAGCAGCTTGAAAAGCTAGTTTATTTTTTTCATCTTCAAAGTTTGTAAATGGTTCATGTGTATACGATTTCAATTGTTTGTTCCCCCTTGTCATTTGTTACAGTTAATTATAATGCAAGTTCCGTGCCAACATTAATTTTGCATGAATAAAGGATTTCTTGTTCAATATGTGCCAAAATATTTTGCGCAAAATATATAATTAATTGAAAACAGCAAAAAAATTTTGCATTTTAAAAAATCAATACTAAAATAGGTGCATACAGATTGTTTTAATCGAAGGAGCAAAAAAGAGTTCATAGGAAATGAATAAATACATATAAGACATCTTGTCTTTGATTTCATGATATATTTAGATTAATAGAAAGATAATTCAGTTATTTAAAAGGAGAGATTTATATGATTATCCCCTACAAAGGAATTTCCCCAGATGTTCATGAATCAGTTTTTGTGGCACCTGGCGCTTATTTAATTGGTGATGTGAGAATTGGAAAGGATTCATCTGTCTGGTTTAATGCGGTATTACGTGGCGATGACGGGCCAATTATCATCGGTGAACGCTGCAGTATTCAAGATAATTCAACGATTCATTTATTTGAAGGATTCCCAGTCGAAATTGCTGATGATGTGACAATTGGACATAATGTTATTTTGCATGGCTGTAAGGTCGGCAATCGATGTATTATTGGAATGGGTTCAACGCTTTTAGACAATGTAGAAGTTGGAGAGGATTGTATTATTGGAGCCAATACGCTGCTATCTGGAGGCATTAAAATTCCCCCTCGCTCACTTGTGTTGGGTTCTCCAGGAAGGGTGATCCGCGAAATTACTCAGAAGGACCTGGACTTGTTACAAATGTCCAGCGAGCACTATGTCCAAAGGGGAAAAGAGTTTAGGGAAATACTTAAATAAACCAACCTTAAGAATAAAAAAGTGGTGCCTGACACCAACAATTGCTGGGTGTCAAGCACCATGAAGTTTAAAACTATTTACTCTCACTTAAAGCAGTTGTTTTAGCTGGAATGACAAAGCTGAGTACAATCGTAATTAAGCTCAAACAAAGGGCATAAAGAAACACGTTTTTCATTCCAATAACGATGCTTGCTGCCTGATTGATGATGAGTCCCATGATGGTAACCCCAATCGATGTCCCAATGTTTTTTAGAAACATTTGAAGCGAAGTGGACATGCCTCTGATATGGGATTCAGCAAATTCTTGGGAAGCGATCGTTCCAACCGCAAATAATAATCCAAAGGAAACTCCTTGGATAGTTAAGATTAGAAACAGGCCGAGATAAGATAAATCAGTGATGAATAGGTATAATACTAAGCCTGAAGCAGTTGTGATGAAGCTTCCGATAATAAATAAGCTTTTATAACCATAGCGTATAATCCACTTCCCTGCCGGGGTACTGCCAAACATCCAGCCCACCGCAATACTGAGAAGAATTAGTCCACTTTTATAAATACTCATATCATTTCCTTCTTGGAGATACAATGGAATAAAGTTGGATGTTCCAAAAAAGGACAGACAGTAAAATAACATGAAAAGGTTAGTCATTAGGATTCCTTTGTTTTTAAACAATGATACTGGAAGGAACGGATGTGCTTCTTTCCTCTCCACCAATATGAAAACAATCAAACCGGTAATCCCAATGATAATGTACCAAATAGAATTTTTTACATTCGTAGATAACAATAATAGCGTAATCGAAATCCCAAATAAGAAGAAACCTTTGTAGTCGATATGTGTCTTTTTAAATTCGATTTTTTCCTTATAAGGAATCATACAAAGAACCGTTGCAATGCCAATGGGAATATTGATAAAGAAAATCCATCTCCACGTTAGTGCTTCAACAAAGAAGGAACCCAATACAGGTCCAACAATGGATGAAATTGCCCATATGCTGCTAAAGACCGCTTGAATTTTCCCGCGGTTTTCTATTGTAAACAAATCACCTACGATGATCATGGAGAGAGGGATCATCCCGCCTGCCCCTATTCCTTGAACACCTCTAAAAATAATCAGCGTACTAATGGAATTGGCCATTCCACAGAGAATCGAACCTAGGGTAAATATTGAAACAGCGATAATTAACAGCTTTTTCCGACCATACATATCAGATAATTTCCCGTAAAGCGGGACCGTAACCGTACTTGCTAACATATAGACAACAAATATCCAAGCAAACAGCTCCATCCCTCCGAGCTGTTTCACTATGGTGGGACTTGCCGTTTGCATAATATTTGCATCAAGTGCTGATATTAGGGTAGATATTACAAGACCCCAAAACACATACCTATTCTTTTTCATACATTCCTCCGACACAGTTTAATTAAAATTCCTAATTCCTTTGTTGAACATAACCAAAATAGATATAACTACTATTACAATACTAAAAGTAACTAAGGTGAAGATTTCACCGATCCCTTCAGCTAACCACCCCGTAACTAAATAACCAACAGGCAGTAAGGAAAAGGACCCCAGCATATCTAAACTCGCTACCCGTCCGAATTTGTCTTCGGGAACAAGTTCTTGAAGACTAGTTTCCCAGATCAATCCAAATAACATAATCCCTGCACCCTCTAGAAACATACATAGCATCAATAAGGGGATGCTCGACACGAATGGCTTAAACAGTAAGGCAAGACCGCTTATCGCCACACCAACATATGCGAGCAATCCTCTTTTCTTCCATTCTTGCCGTATTCCAAAGACAAGCCCGCATACGATGGCACCAGCCCCTGAAGCGGAAAGGACCAAGCCATACACAACTGGTTCAAATTCATAATATATATTAATGAGCCATGGAATTAAGATTCGAATAATCCCGCCTGAAAAAATATTAATTAACGAGAAAGCCAGAATGGTAATCCAAAGCCATGACTCCTCCTTCAGTACCACGATCCCTTCGAAAAAATCTTGTTTAAGAGAATTTTCTTTCCAAGCATCTCTGTGGGTTTTTGAAAAGACAAAGAACGCAGGCTAAATAAAAAGAACAAAGAAATTATATATGTTAGCGCATCAATACCAAAACCCCAGGCCGCTGAAAAAGAGGTGACAATCAATCCACCAATGATCGGACCAAATATTCGTAATGCCTGCACACTTACTTGAGTCATGGAGTTTGCAGCATTGCGAATATCCTGGGTAAACACCTTCGCTCTTACTGCAGAATACGCTGGCTGAAAGAAGCTATCCATTGTTCCCATAATAAACATTAAGACAAAAAGATAAATCATATTTAGCTGATCCAAAATAGCAAAAATAGCTAAAATCATCATCAGAAAAAAACGAACAATATCAACAACAAACATAATTTTGACTTTGTTCATTTTATCGACAAGTACACCTGAAAATGGGAGAAGAATAACAAATGGCAGCATATAGATTGCCATGACAGTACCCATCATCGCCGTTGATTTTGATACTTGAAGGACTACAATCGGGAGAATCACATTTGTAATCGAACTTCCTAACAATGAAAAAATTTGGCCAAAAAGCAACGCGGTAAAATGTTTAGATTTCCTAAATATTTGCAAATAAGAAACCTCACGAAGCATCTGTTTAGTTTGTAACAAACCCACAACCCCCCTCCTAATCTCTTGAATCATCTCTGTCTATTATGATATTTTATCATTTTTTCAAGTAAATAGAATAAGCCATTCGTTATGAATGGCTCACTTCCATCTTCAATAATGGCTGAGTAATTGTTGGTAAAATTATTTCAATGGTGGTTCCTTCGTTAATTTTACTATAGATGTTTAGTTCCCCATTATGGCCTTCGATAATTTTGTAGCAGGTCATTAAGCCAAGTCCAGTTCCCTTTTCCTTCGTAGTATAAAAAGGTTCCCCTAGAGTAGAGATCCGTTCCTCCGGAATCCCAACCCCCTGATCAATGATTTGTACCGAAATTTTCCCATCTTCTTTTTTCATAACGTATACATTAATATTTCCGCCTTTAGGCATTGCTTCAATCGCATTCTTAAGTAGGTTTAGAAAAACTTGTTTTAGTTGATTTTCTTCGCAGCTAATCAACGGCAAATCATTGTCATATTCAACAAAGATTAGAACATTATTTAAAAGAGACTGGTTGTTAATTAAAGTGACAACATCCTTTAATAATATCCTTATATCCTTTGAAATGTAAACGGCAGCTGTCGGTTTGGCAAGCACGAGGAACTCCCCGACGATATCATTGATCCGGTCAAGCTCTGTTAACAGAATATCAAAGTATTCCTCTTTCCTAGTGTTGGTCCTTAGGAGTTGGATAAAACCTTTTATAGATGTGAGTGGATTTCGTATTTCATGGGCTATACCTGCCGCCATTTGTCCTAATAATGCCAATTTTTCAGACTTTTGAAGGAGACGTTCTGTTTCTTCCATTTTTTCAGTAATATCCTTGCCAATGGACAACACCGCCTCTTTTCCCCCAAAAACGATAAACAAGGAAGATACTTCAAAGAAAAATGGTGTTCCATCCAAACGTTTTGCTTTGTATTCGATTGTGTTTACGGGCTGCTTTTCTTTCTTTATTTGTTTAAAACGTTCAAACAAACGACTGTTATAGTCTGGAATAATAAATTCAAAAATGGATTTCCCCATTACATCTTCTAGTTTGGTAGCACCAATCAAGTTCATGGCAGCCTTATTTACATATAAAAACCTATGATTACTCGTAATATAGACGGGTGCAGGCAATGAATCTATTAACTTCTTATAGCTCTCCTCACTAGCACGTGCCTTTTTTTCATAATAGCGTGCTTTATCATATTGCCAACCCACTATCCATGCAATAAGGGTAAAAAGAAAAAAGTCTATCGAAAAAAAAGGATGATGATCGTAAATCTTTTGGTAACTGCTATATACAACCGAAATCAGCACCAGGATAATTTGACCAGATTTATTCATTATTCCGCCCTCTTAATCAGGTATATTTACTTATGCTATTCGACATAATTCTATTTAATCCTCCATTAAAATTTATTAATTATAGTTATTATTATGGAGAGAAACAGAAAAAAATCCACCAAATTTCAAGGACAATGATTTTTAGTTCGACGATTTTCGAATTTTTTCTGATTGTAATATCATATTTTATCACAAAAAAAGAGTCTATAATATTTAACTATAAACTCTTACAATCTCATTTTTTTATATAAGTATCTTTTCTTTGATTCTTTCCGGAAACCAGGATAGTTTTTCAGATAGTTTGACAACTTCTCCGATGACTATCATGGCTGGATTTGTGATTCGATTTTCATTTACAACTTCAACAATCGTCTCAAGTGTACCGACAACTGTCCGTTGATTTCCTGTTGTCCCTTGTTCAATTACAGCTATAGGTGTTTGAGACTCCTTTCCACAGGAAATTAGTTGGCTGCATATAAAAGGAAGATGTTTGATACCCATATATATGGCAAGTGTATCGACACCATGGGCTAGATGGTCCCACCGAATGTTTTTAGGTTTGCCACTCAAACAGTGCCCTGTAATCATAGCAAACGATTGACTCCATTCTCGGTGAGTGACAGGAATTCCCGCATAAGCCGGGGCAGCAATACCAGAAGTGATCCCAGGTACAATTTCAAATTCGAGCCCATTTTGAACAAGCACTTCCGCTTCTTCACCGCCTCTGCCAAAAATAAATGGGTCTCCCCCTTTTAATCGAACAACTGTTTTACCTGCCAAGGCCTTATCTACTAATATTTGATGGATGGATTCTTGGGAAACACAATGGTTTCCCGGCTCTTTTCCGCAATAGATGAACTCAGCGTCGCTCTTACCGTATTTCAGCAACACCGGATTAACTAACCGATCATAAAGAATAACGTCTGCCTGTTCAAGACATTTCGCTGCTTTAACCGTAATTAAATCAGGATCACCAGGACCAGCTCCAACAATATAGACTTTCCCCTTTGTTTGAATCATAAAGACCTCCATTTTACTGAACTAATCGATTAAGAGAAATACTTCTTCCCCTTCTATTCTGGTTTTATAGGTTTTCACACAGCCTGCATCCGGCTCTTGTACCTTCCCATTATCCAAACATATTTTCCAATCATGCATGGGACAGAAAACAAATTCGCCGCTTACCATTCCTTCGCTCAAAACCCCGCCTTTATGTGGACAGCGATTTTCAACGGCACGCACGCTACCATTTAATAATTTAAATACAGCCACTTCTTTATCCCCGACACAAACAGTCTTTCCTAATCGTTCTGGAAGATCCCGTACAGAACCGATCGACACCGCTTCAACACTTTTCTTTGTCATTTGACTATTTCCTCCTTTAAATGTAAGTACTTACGACATTACTACACTCTCAAACAATTCTTTTCTTACTTTTTCATCCTCTGTTATTGTCTTCCATGGGTCCTTAATTACAGATAATGCGTCATCCATACGTTTATTTAATTCTTGACGTTTTCCCTTATCATCAAGAACCGTTCGTACATGTGTTAACCCCACACGTTCAATCCATGCCGAAGTACGTTCTAAATAGTTGGCTGTTTCACGGTAATATTGAAGGTACGCACCGGTAATTTCCATCGCCTCTTCTGATGTTTTCACGGTGTATAGTAAATCTCCCCCGCGTACATGGGTTCCGCCGTTCCCGCCGACATAAAGTTCCCAGCCCCCGTCAATTCCAATAAACCCAATATCTTTAAACCCCGACTCCGCACAGCTTCTCGGACAAGCAGAAACGGCCATTTTCACTTTATGAGGTGTTTGTAGTCCTTCAAATTTCTTCTCGAGGTCGATTCCCAGCCCCATGGAATCTTGGGTTCCAAAACGGCAGAACTGTTCACCGACACATGTTTTCACTGTACGTAGTGATTTTCCGTAGGCAGATCCTGAAGGCATATCCAAATCAGTCCATACTTTTGGCAAGTCTTCCTTTTTTACCCCGAGTAAGTCAATCCGTTGTCCTCCTGTTAGTTTTACTAATGGTATTTCATATTTATCTACCACGTCAGCAATCCGGCGTAGGTCTTGTGAATTCGTTACACCACCGTACATTCGTGGTACAACAGAATATGTTCCATCCTTTTGTATATTGGCATGCATCCGCTCATTGACAAACCGGGACTCTCTTTCGTCCGTATATTCAATCGGATGGACCATCCCTAAATAGTAATTCAAAGCAGGGCGGCATTTTGAACAACCTTCTTCAGTACTCCACCCAAGAACATTCATCACTTCTTTGATATGGGTCAAACCTTTGGTTTTAATCTCTTCCACTATTTCATCTCTCGAAAAATGAGTGCAGCTGCAAATCGCTTCTTTCTGTAAAGTGCCGTCATACGCTGACCCAAGTGTATGTTGTAACACTTCTGCCACAAGTGGCTTACATCCCCCGCAAGACCGAGAAGCACTGGTACAAGCTTTGATTTCATCAACTGATGAACAACCCTGATTCTGTATCGCTTGGATAATAGTTCCTTTGGTTACACCATTACATCCGCAAATAATGTCCTCCTCACTCATGGAAGCTACTAAACTGCTCCCGAAATCATCATTTAGTGGCTGTAAAAGTGATACCTTCGTGGTAAAGGAGACATCTGCTTGCTTTTGAATCATCGAAAAAAGGCGATTTCCATCACTGCTATCACCAAACAGCACGGCGCCAACAATTTTATTGTCTTGAATCACGATCTTCTTATAAATGCTGTCATTTCCATCAAAGACTTTAATGGCTTCCTTTCCTTCACCTTCCATAAAATCTCCGGCAGAGAATACCTCGACCCCAGAAACCTTCAGTTGTGTAGACAAAACAGAACCATGATAGCCATTGGTCTTCGCTCCGCAAATGTGATGAGCTAATACTTTTCCTTGGTCAAACAATGGTGCTACAAGACCGTATACCGATCCGTTGTGTTCGGCACACTCTCCTACAGAGTAAATATTAGGAACACTCGTTTGTAGGAAATCATTCACGACAATACCGCGATTAATAGCAATACCACTTACTTTGGCCAATTCGATATTTGGCTTAATACCAACAGCCATCACGACTAAGTCTGCATCAAGGACCGTTCCATCGCCAAACCTTACACCTTCTACGCGGTCATCTCCAACAATTTCTTGCGTTTGTTTTTCTAATAAAAACTTCATTCCTTGTTTTTCTAATTCCGACTGTAATAGTTTCCCTGCCTGCGGATCTAATTGTCTTTCCATCAAATAAGTGGCGAGATGTATAACAGAAACATCCATTCCTAGGTTTAAAAGTCCTCTAGCAGCTTCGAGCCCGAGTAATCCACCGCCAATTACGGCCGCTTTTTTATACTTCCTCGAGGCCTCAAGCATCACTTCGGTATCCCTGATATCCCGAAAAGCTGTCACACCGATCTTTTCAGCTCCTGGAACCGGAAGAATAAATGGGAGTGACCCTGATGCAATGATCAACTCATCATACGGTTCGATTCTTCCTAAGTCAGTTACAACGACTTTCTTCATCGGATCAACTTTGATCACTGTTTCACTTGTAAACAACTGAATATTGTTTTCTGTGTACCAATCCCAGTCATTAAGCGTAATGTCTTTTACCTCCGTATCACCTTGTAAAACCTTTGAAAGCAGTATTCTATTATAATTCGGATGTGGTTCGCTTCCAAAAATGGTAATCTCAAATAACTCCTTAGATAGTTTTAAAATCTCTTCAATGGCTTTAACTCCCGCCATTCCATTACCTACAAGAACCAACTTTTTCTTATTCACGTTAGGTTTCCTCCCTTAGAATGTTTCTTAAACTATAGCACAGAGCATTCAATAACTAACTCAATGTGTAAGGTCTTCTAACATAGAAATTTTAATTTAGGAAATCCTTTACTGGACTTACCTTTACAACACTGACTTTAAATCCAGGCATTTTACAGGAAGGATCCAATTCTTTTGAAACGAGGAGATTAATATTTTGTGAATCTGCCCAGTGAAAAGGAACAAAAATGGTATCATGACGAATCGTTTCCGACCATTTGCTTCTAACCACTATACTTCCTCTTCTGGATTCAATTTTCACTAATGATTGATCATGGATCTGAAATTTCAATGCGGTTGCAGGGTGAATTTCCATAAATGGTTCCACGTTCCTTGCCGCTAAGGCTGGACTTTTTCTTGTTTGCACTCCTGTTAAGTAGTGTGACATGACTCTTCCTGTTGTTAAATAGAGTGGAAACTCTTCAGATAGTTGTTCTTTTGGAACCTCAGGGATGTTCGGTACAACCACCATCGCTGCCTTTCCATCTGAATGGGCAAAGGATGTCTCAAACACTCTTTTCGTACCTCTATGGTCAGGAGCTGGGCATGGCCATAATATTCCGCCTTCCTTTCTAAGACGTTCATATGTCATTCCAAAATAATCAGCATTACCCCCACAGCTTGCCATTCTTAATTCAGTAAAAATTTCCTCAGCAGATGAAAAGGAAAAATATTTTTCTTTTCCAAGCACACGGGCAATTTCGCAAATGATTTGCCAATCATGCTTCACTTCTCCCGGACAAGGATAGCTTGCTTCCCGTAATGTTACCCGCCCCTCTACATTCGTCATCGTTCCTTCATCTTCTAGGTAGGAAGAAGCCGGCAATATTAAATTGGCTAATCTTGCTGTTTCTGAAACAAACAGCTCCACCGCGACAAAAAATTTTAATTTTTTAATTGCCTCTTTGACGAAGTGGGCATTTGGATTGGAGACCATCGGATTGGAACACATCAGGAACAAGCCCTGAATTTCACCTTCATGGATTTTCTCGATCATTTCATAGGCAGAAACCCCTTTACGTGGTAAATCGTCCTTGTTAACTCCCCAGACACTGGCCACATATTCTCGATGTTCTTCATTCTCAATCGAACGGTATCCAGGCAGTTGGTCTGCTTTTTGGCCATGCTCTCTCGCCCCTTGGCCATTTCCCTGTCCTGTAATAGCACCATAACCGCAGCCCGGTTTGCCGATTTTCCCAGTTGATACCAGAATATTTAGGAAATTACGGACAGTCATCGAGCCATTTGTGTGCTGCTCTACCCCTCTCGCTGTAAATATCATTCCTGTTTCTTCTTTACCAAACCTTACTGCCGCTTTGCGAATGAGTTCAATTGGAACGCCGGTTATCTCTTCAATTTCCTCTAAATTAAGGGATAATACATACTCTCTAACTTCTTCAAATCCGTTCACGCGTTCTTGAATAAAATCCTTATCAACATAATTTTCTTCAATGATAACTTTCAATAACCCATTAGCTAACACAGCATCTGTTCCCGGTTTAGGTTTTAAATGCAAGTCTGCTATTTTCGTTGTTGCTGTTTCCCGAGGATCGATAGCGATAATATAGGTACCATTATCTTTCGCTTTTTCAAAATAAGGCATAATCGTTGGCTGACATTCAGCAATATTCGTTCCGGCTAATATAATGCAACGAGTCGATGGAATTTCTGCCAAGCTGTTCGTGAATCCTCGGTCCAACCCAAAGGTTTGACTTGCCGCTGAAGCAGCAGCAGACATACAAAGGCGTCCATTATAATCAATGTATTTTGTTTTTAAAGCAACCCGGGCGAATTTACCCAATAAGTAAGCTTCTTCATTTGTGATTGACGCGCTCCCATAAACTGCTAAGGCATTCAGTCCAGATTCTGCCTGGATTTTAGTAAAGTTTTCTTTAATTTCATTCAAGGCCGTCTCCCAAGAAACACGAACAAATTCTCCATTTACTTTTAATAATGGATATTTCAAACGGTCCTTATGAAATGCATGTTGATGGGCGTTCATACCTTTAATACATAAACGCCCCTCCGAGGTTGGATTCTCTTTACCAATGGTTATATATTTTTTTCTCGTAACAATCGATTGTTCAATCAATTGCATTTTACATTGCATACTGCAGTATGGACATTGAGACTCGTATTTTTTTTCTGATTTCACTTCTTGTTCCTTTGTACGAAAATACTTTAAAAATGCTTCCGTCAAAATAGCTCACCCTTTTCTCGCTTTTTTCGTAATAGTTAACTTTAACGAACGTTCCTTACAGGACGGTTGATGACCTGGAACTTTTTACTAAAAGCTTTTTTCGTAAGAAACGATCTTTCTCTAACCGCAGCAATAATTGCTGGCGATGTTCTAAGTCAAAGAGAATTTCGCGCACATGCACTAAACCAACTCGTTCGATCCATTGCCATGTACGTTCAAGGAAATTGGCCGTTTCACGGTAATATTGAATAAAGGCACAAATAATTTCGATCACATCATGATTCAATGATTCAAGGCATAATAACTCTCCTGCGCGTACATTTCGTCCGCTGCTGCCACCGACATAAATTTCCCAGCCAAGACCTGTTCCAATTACACCAATATCTTTCGTAGTTGAACCTGCACCATTATGCATACAAGCAGATATGCCCATTTTCACACGGTAGGGCGTGGTGAGAAATTCCAATTTTTTTTCGAGACTGACAGCCAGTTGAATCGATGATTGTTTGTCACATCGGCAAATATGTTCACCGATACTTGTTTTAATATTTTGAACTATATTTCCATAAGTCGAACTAACATCCATGTTCAAATCAGCCCAAACATCAGCCAGATCCTCTTTCTTCACCTCCATCAAATGAATTCTTTGTTCACTTGTTATCGCAACATTAGAGATTCTATATTTCTCAGCAACATTGGCAATCGTTCGCAATTGTTCTGCTGTCGTTTTTCCGCCGTACATCTGTGGGACAACGGTGTAAGTACCATCTTGTTGAACAATTGCATTCATTTGTTCGGATACAAAAAGTGTTTCTTGTTGGCTCTCATACTCCGGATAGATCATTCCTAAATAATAGGCCAAGGCAGGACAACAGGTAGTACATCCTTCCTTACTTTTCCAATCAAGCACCTCCATTACTTCTTGTACCGTAGTGCAGCTTTGCAATTGCATCTCATAAACCACTTCATCCTCTGTTAATGATGTACAAGGGCACATCGATTTTTGTTCAATGACCTCATCAAATTCATCGCTCTGGATATAGGAAAGAAGATCGGATACTAACGGTTTACAGCCGCCGCACGAGCTGGACGCCTTGGTGCACTTTTTTACTTGTTCCACGGTCGTTAAACCATTTTTTAGAACCGCTTCAATAATTGCCCCTTTCGGCACTCCGTTACAATTGCAGATCATTTCACTATGTGCCATAGAAGCGATGGAATCTCCACCTCCGCTTAAAGATTGAAACAAAGTAACTTTCTCTACGTCCGACACATCTTGTTTTTTCATGATCATATCTAGCAATCTTGTACGATCCCTTGTATCGCCAAATAAAACGGCGCCAACTATTTTAGAATCTTCAAAGACAAGCTTTTTATAAACGCCAGCTAACTCATCATGAATTTCAATTGATTTAAGACCATCATCACAAGTAAACTGACCAGCTGAAAACACATCCACACCCGATATTTTTAATTGAGTGGAAAGAATAGTTCCTTCGTATCCTTTAGATTCCAACCCGCAAAGACGTTTGGATAAAATCTTCCCTTGGTCATAAAGAGGTTTTACCAATCCATAGACAATTCCTCGATGCTCCACACATTCACCAACAGCATAAATATTCGGTATATTCGTTTCCATATAATCATTAATGAGGATGGCACGGTTAGTTTCGATTCCACTTTCCTTTGCTAACTGTATATTCGGTCGCACCCCTACTGCCATTACAACCAAATCAGCTTCTACTTCGGTACTGTCCTTAAATGACACTTTTTCCACGCGCTTGCGTCCCCAAATCTCTTTTGTTTCTTTTTCAAAAAGAAAATGAAATCCTTGCCTTTCTAACTCTGTTTGCAACAATTTCGCTGCGCCTTCATCCAGTTGTCTTTCCATTAAATATCGGGCATTATGAATCACTGTTACTTCCATACCAAGATTGAGCAAACCTTTGCCAGCTTCCAAACCTAAGACTCCACCTCCAATGACTACCGCTTTTTTATGTTGCTTCGCTGTTTCAATCATTTTCTGACAATCTTCCATGGTACGAAACGTGATGACTCCTTCTTTATCAACACCTGGCAGAGGAAGCTGAAATGGAACAGAACCTGTTGCGATAATTAGTCGGTCATAAGGAACCTCCTGATTTTTATCCGTCTTAACAAGTTGTTTTTCGGTATCAATTATTTTCACCGTTTCTCCGGTAAACAGTCTGATATTCTGTTGGTTATACCAATCTCGATCATTGATTGTAATATCTTTAAACGATGTACCACCCTGCAAGACGGCTGATAATTGGATCCGATTATAGTTAGGGTGTGGTTCGCTTCCGAAAATCGTAATGTTAAAGGAATCAGGTGAATGCTTTAAAATCTCCTCAATGCACCGCACCCCTGCCATTCCATTACCTATCAGTACGAGTTTTTGCTTATTCATTCTAAAAGCCTCCGTATGTTCGATATTTGGGTAACTGCAACGATAAATATCACCTATTATTCCATAAAACTCATCAAAAGAAATTCAATGTGTCACATTTTCTAACACAATAAGTTTTATGTTAGAGTTCCTTACACGCTATGAGACATCTCCTGTTTCAATACGTTATTGTTTAACAAAGCAAGGGAAACACAAATACCAACAATGTTAAGGAGGGAAAGTGATGAAAAACAATATCGGTTTATTTTCATTCTTGGTTTTACTAGTAAGGGTCATGTTTTCAAAAAATAGCTGTTTTGAATGGTAATAAAAGTAAAAATGTATATTGGAAGTTAACTATGATACAAATTGAAGGGAGAACAACATTATGAGGTTATCAGATCTAAAAAAAAGCGGGCATACGCCATCATTAGCAGCGTCATTTTTATATTTTGATGTTAGTTTCATGATTTGGGTGATTTTGGGGGCACTAGGGGTTTATATAACAAAGGATTTTGGACTATCTCCCGCTCAGAAGGGTTTCATCGTAGCTGTTCCAATCCTAAGTGGATCGTTTTTCCGGCTCATCCTTGGAGTCTTAACGGATCGTATTGGTCCTCGAAAAACAGCAATAAGCGGGATGCTCGTCACTATCATCCCGCTAGCTTGGGGCTGGTTATTCGGACAGACGTTAACCGAACTTTACTTGATAGGAATCCTACTCGGAGTAGCTGGAGCAAGTTTTGCGGCTGCCATACCAATGGCAAGCCGTTGGTACCCGCCACACTTACAAGGACTAGCGATGGGGATTGCAGGTGCTGGGAATAGCGGAACACTTTTTGCTACATTATTCGGTCCGCGTCTTGCAGAAAATATTGGCTGGCATAATGTAATGGGATTAGCTATTATTCCTCTTTTGATTGTATTTATCTTGTATATTCTTCTTGCGAAAGATGCACCTTCACAACCAGCAGCAAAACCGGTGGTTGAATATTTGAAAGTATTTAAACAAAAAGACACATGGTTTTTTTGTTTGCTTTATAGTGTTACCTTCGGAGGATTTGTCGGTTTGTCCAGTTTCTTAAGCATCTTTTTTGTGGATCAATACGATTTATCAAAAGTAAGAGCAGGTGATTTTGTCACTCTTTGCGTAGCTGCAGGAAGCTTTTTCCGGCCGGTTGGGGGTTTCATAGCCGATAAAATCGGCGGCGTACGTCTTCTGACCTTTTTATTTATCGGGGTAGCTCTTACTATGTTCGGCGTGAGTCAGCTTCCATCTTTGGCTATTGTGACAACCTTATTGTTTTTCGGAATGCTCTGCCTTGGAATGGGAAATGGTGCAGTCTTTCAATTGGTTCCACAGCGCTTCCAAGAAGAAATTGGAATGATTACCGGGATTGTCGGAGCAGCTGGCGGGGTTGGCGGATTTTTTGTACCAAATATTCTTGGATCACTTAAGGAAATTACCGGAACGTACGGATCTGGATTTATCGTTTATACAGGGGTTGGAATCACGGCTTTAATAGTGTTACTTATTGCACAAATGTCATGGCGAAAAACCTGGTCGCCAAAGGAAGCTTCCATAAAAAATTAGAGATAATTTTTTATGGACAGCTACTAAATAGTATTAAATAGTAAGAGAAAGAAGCAGAACCTGAAGAAGGCTATTCTTGAACCTAACTGGGTCCTAGAATAGCCTTCTTCAATTTAACTGCTTCTTTGCATATGATGCCTTCTTCAATCTTCTAAAATCTAGGTTGTGGGTTAGCGCTTGTAAGATGCGCATCAAACATATCAATAATTTCAAGAAATCTATCAGCCTCACGAAATACATGGTCTGCTAATAGTGGATGGATGATACTCTTTATTTTACATTGCTCAATTAAATCACGTGCCGTTTTCTTGAAGTCCCGTAGAGAGGAGACCGACACACGATTCTGATCCAGGAATTGATCTAAAAGAGGAACGGTTTGAGATTGTGGTTTCATAGATTCTAAGTCTCTTGCTTGATACATCAATTGATCAAAGTCATTGCTGAAATTTTGGGCTATATCAATTAACTTCCTTTCGGATGGATCTAGTAGATGACCAATAAATTTAGCATGGTCTGCCATAATTCTTAGGAAGAAGACATTTTCCTTTATTATGGCATCTGGAAGGGGTTTTAATTTACCTTCGTTTAATTCCACTAATCGTTTTCTAAAATAATTAGCTTCTCTACTTGTATGATCAACTAATAGTGGAAAATTATTTGCCCCCGGCAATTTACATGTAAGTATTAAACCTAGTACTTTTCGTTTAAATGCAAAAATGCTGGTTGCAGCTTGTTGTACTTCCGAATTAAATCTTCTTATTTGTTCAGGATCTGCTTGATTGGAAGTGGAATGTGCAGTTTGTTCGATGCGTTCAAACAATTGATAAAATTGATTAGCCTCTTGGATTAGTTGAGTATCCTCTGCTCTAAAGCCTAATCGAAGAAATAAAGAATGCTCTTTCATGATCCTAGACCAAAAACGTATTTCATTTAACGATCGCTCAACAAACATTCCGGATGTAACACCTGTATCAGGATGTTGTAAGTTTTCATTCCCATTCATTCAAAAACCCCCCAGTAAATACTTCATTCGTTCTATTCTTATTAATAAATTCATATAAATATACCGCAATAAAAGGTTCAAAAGTTTCCTCCTTAAAACATAATGAAATAAAGCGGAATTTCATGGATTATAAATGAAGTGAACATACATATATTTATTATTGTAGAAATGGGAAATTAGGGGGTATAATAATGGGTTTTTATTGGGTTGGCCTTGTTTTTGGTTGTTAATTGTACATATTCCTTTTTTTCTTCTCATAAAATGGACAAGGAGTGATAGTCCTGAGGAGGTATTTATGTGGAAGTGAAAAATACAATTGATATGGTTTATTTCTTTAAACAATGAAAAGAACTTATTTAACCTATTTCTGCATTTTATTTGGGGCTACCCTTCAGGGCATGTCGATGTCCTTGTTTTTATTTCCTCACTCCATCCCTTCCGGCGGGGCAGCAGGACTTGCGATCTTGGTAAATCACTGGTTTCATTTATCTCTTGGTTTCTCTTTATGGCTATCTAATATTGTTTTTCTACTTTTCGCTTTAAAGTATTTTGGATACACCTGGACCATTCGAACGATTCTTTCGGTAGCTATTACCTCCACGACCGTAACTTTTCTAACAGCCCTAGTTCCACATATTCATATCCATATTATGGTGGATATACTATGTGGAAGTGTTTTCTTTGGTATTGGTGTTGGATTATTGATTCGAGCGGGGGCATCCAGCGGCGGAATGGTCATTCCAGCATTAATGATCGCTTCCTATAAGAAATGGAGTCCTGGAAAAGTAATGATGGGAATAAACTTTTTGATTTTTTTATTAACCGCCCTTGTGATTGATTATAAAATTGTTATTTTCGCGGTTATTTGCCAATTCTTTTCGACGAATATTATTGATTTTATTTTTGAATTAAAATTACAAAAAATAAGATTCCTAACGACAAATTGGAGAAAAAGATAAGAAGATCCTAAAGAATCTTCTCTTCCTTTAAATAGGCTAAAATTTTTTCAACTGATTGATCAAGTGTCATTGTATTAGTTTCAATCATGATTTCTGGATCAATTGGAACCTCATACGGAGAGGATATTCCCGTAAAGTCAGGGATTTCTCCATTTCTTGCTTTTTTATATCAGGCCGCATCTATTTCCCATTTCATCTCCCCTCTATTTTCTACAAATGGTTCGACTTAAGGGGTCTCCAAACGGCGGGTTTCATCTAAGTAAGCTTCTTTCATTCCTTGGATTAGAATTTCGACCACTTCAGGCCGGCTAAATTCCTTTGGCGGCTGTTCCCCGTTTTTTAACATACCTCTAACCTTTGTACCTGATAAAATTACGTGTTGCTGTGAATCATGAGGACATGTTTTTTCAGAGGCCATGTTTTCACATTTTTTACAATAAAAGCTATGTTCAAAAAAGAGCGGTTTAATGCCGAGTTCTTCGTCAGTGAAGTGACTAAATATTTTTTGGGCATCATATGTTCCATAATAGTTTCCTACTCCGGCATGATCTCTCCCTACTATAAAATGAGTACATCCATAATTCTTCCGGACGATGGCATGAAAAATAGCTTCCCTAGGTCCAGCATATCTCATCGCGGCAGGAAAAACAGAAAGGAACACCCGATCTTTCGGGTAATAATTTTCGATTAAGACTTGATAGCTTTTCATACGGATTTCACCGGGAATATCATCCGATTTGGTCTCACCCATCAACGGATTTAAGAAAAGGCCATCGACAGTCTCTAATGCTGTTTTTTGAATATATTCATGGGCCCGGTGCACGGGATTTCTAGTTTGGAAACCAACTACCGTATTCCAACCTAATCTCCTAAACTGCTTCCTTGTTTGGATGGGGTCCAAATAATAGCTTTCAAACTTACTTTTCTCAGGTGTTTTTATCAGGGTAATGGGACCTCCGAGATAGATATCCGGTCGTTCTAACAGCCTTTTAACCCCTGGGTGATGAATATCGGTTGTTCTGTATACCATCTCAGCTTCAAACTTTTTATCAGGGATAAATAATTCCTTCACATCCATTACACCATACACAGTGCCTTTATGGATTAGATTGATCATCTCACCGGTTTTAAGTTCCTTCGCTTTATCTTTGTTGATAGCTAATGTAATCGGTAACGACCACGGGAGTCCATCGGACAATCTCATATTTCTAACGACTGAATTATAATCAGATATGCCCATAAACCCTGTAAGCGGACTATAGGCACCATTTGCAATTAACTCCAAATCACTTAATTCAAAATTTCCTAGTTCTACATAATTACGAGTGTAATCAATTGGAGTATTTAGGTTGATCCTATTTACCAATTCACCCCCATGGGGGACACTTTCACTCATTTTGCTCCCTCCCTAATCTCTTGAATTTGCCTTTGTGGCATATTATGTTTCATGTAGTCCGCATTCAGTTTTCGATTGACCAGCCCACCGTCCGGAACGGGAGTCTCTTGAATCTGCGACAGGCTTTGTACAGGGAGCACAGCCAATACTTGGGTACCCTTTATCGTGTAAGGGATTGTAGGGTAAATGATTTAGATGAATATAAGTCATAATGTCTTCCCATGACCAGTGAATGAGGGGGCAAATTTTTATTTTCTTAAATTTTTCATCCTTATTTATATATTGGGTGTTACTCCTTGTGGAGGATTGATCTCGCCTTAGACCTGAGATCCATGCTTCAACATCCTGTAATGCTTCCTTAAGAGGAACCACCTTTCTTAAATGACAGCACAGATTGGGGTTACTCTGCCACAATTCGTCTCCATACCATTTGGTTTGTTCATCCAACGATATCCTTGGTTTAATAAGATCGATCTGCAGCGATGGGTAGCTGTTCCTAACTTCCTCAATTAATTGGTAAGTTTCTGGAAAGTGGAGGCCGGTATCGAGGAAAATTATTTTCGCATGTTTATTTACTTTATGAATTAAATCGATTAAGACCATTCCTTCAGCGCCAAAGCTGCACGAATAGACAATTCTGTCTCCATAATTTTGGTATGCCCATTTTAATATATCTAGAAAATCACGAGGATGGTCCAAAAGGGTACCTACCTTTTTTTCATCCCAATTTTCATACGTCAACAGATCAGACAATTAAGGTCACCTCTACTTTCTATTCACGAAGATTGGAGTTCAATGCGAGTGTAATACAGGCATTGTTTTCGACAATTATTTTATTCATGTGATTAACATCGCCAAACTGCGAATAAGAAATCATTGCCCTAATCCACGATCCATGGCCAAACACTAAAATATTGGACAACTTTTTATATTTTTCAATAAACAAAACAACCCTATCTTCTAAATTCTTAATACTTTCTCCTAAAACGAGATCTTTTGGATTATGAATCCAAAGCTCACGATATTTCTCGAAAAGTTCTTCCTTTGGACGCCCTTCAAATGGACCAAAATCTAATTCATCTAATAAATCCTCTGTTTGGTATACGTGGCCATACAACTGAGCTGTTTGATGAGTTCGTTTCAGGGTGCTGGCCAAAACAAGTTCAAATGGTGCTAATTGTTTTAGCCGCTGCGCATTCTCTTCGATTCCTAAATATAATTCATCTGTTAATGGGGATAGTTCTATATCTCTCCTGCCTTGCAGCCAGGTTTTTTTATTCCATTCTGTGGGAAGATGTCTGATTAGCGTTATTTGCATTCATTTCCCTCCAAAAAAAATGTTTCACTTCTAAGACCACAGCGTTGCGCTTCTAATATTAGAACATCTCGTATTTTCACATTTCCTAAATTGACATTCGGTCCAATTTCTTTAATAAAATACATTTGATGTTTTGCCGATGGTGCTTCAAAGATGATTTTTTTGCTGTCAACATCGCTGACCAACTCTTGTATTAAATCGGACTTAAGATCACCACATTTTTCATAAATACCTGATGTCCCAGATTCCCTCCCTTCTGTAATCACATATTCACATCCGGCTTCTAAGCAGATCGATATTTCTTCTTTCCACCCAGAAATAGACATTTCCTGATTAGGATCTTTGGAACCAACCTCGGCGATGATATGAAAGTCATTTTTTAATTGTGAAATTAAACGAAGGCGTTCATTTATCGGAATATCTAGTGTCCCATTAGATATTTCAAGCCATTCAATCCCTAAATCCTGTAAAAAGGATAAGTATTCAGGAATTTTTTTTTGGTAAAAGCATTTTTCAAATAATGTACCGCCACAATAAGTCCTAATATGATATTCCTTGTAAAGCTGAACCTTTTCCTTTATGTTTGGCGTTACATATGCTGAACCAATCCCGATCTTAGCTATATCAATAAAGCTGCCATAATCAGCTAAGATATTCTTTAATTCACCCAGCGGGGTCCCCAAATCGATCACAGATGTTAGACCGTATGATCTACTTCCTGAAGTCCTTTCAGGAATGGTTAAAAAACTCATAGGGAATGCGCCTCCTCTATTTTTCTAGAATAGATTATTCGAAAAATGGGTGAATGTGTATATAATGGGCATTATTCCTAGGAAGTAAGCAATTGCGATTGTATAATCTGCTGTCTCATTCCAAACAATAATAGGGCTTAATTTTACAGTTAGGGGTGTACATACATTGCCGAAGCAAAAGCATAAAGGCTTGACGATTACTGCAATCAGTTCAATCCCACTTATTTTGGTGTTAGGAAACTCAATGCTAATCCCAATTCTCCCAAAAATGAAATCAGAACTGAATATAACTCAATTTCAAACTAGCTTAATTATCTCCGTATTTTCGATTGCAGCGGCAATATCTATACCTGTATTAGGATATTTATCTGACCGATTTTCACGTAAAGCGATTATTATCCCAGCACTTATTTTATATGGCAGCGGAGGCCTTTTAGCTGGAGCTGCAGCTGCCTGGTTCTCCAATTCTTATACATGGATTATAGCAGGGAGGATTTTGCAAGGAATGGGTGCTGCTGGTACGGCTCCAATTGCCATGGCGTTAGCAGGCGATTTATTTAAGGGTGGAGAACAAAGTAAAGTTTTAGGTTTAGTGGAAGCGTCGAATGGATTCGGGAAGGTAATCAGCCCAATTATCGGTTCGCTACTAGCCCTTCTGTTTTGGTACGCAGCATTTTTTGCCTTTCCAATTTTTTGTGCCCTATCAGTCCTCTTTACCATCTTTTTTATCAAGGAAAAGAAAGCAGAGAAAGAACCTCCCCCTTTAGGGAAATATGTAAAGGGCCTTGTTTCTGTTTTCAAAACAGAAGGACGCTGGTTATTTGCCGCTTATTTCACAGGTTCCTCCTGCCTTTTTACACTATTTGGGATTTTGTTTTATATATCCGATATTCTCGAGAAAGATCATCAGATTGATGGTTTACTAAAAGGTGCCATTTTAGCGATCCCCCTTTTATTTATGACAACAACCTCATATTTTACAGGCAGTAATATTGGGAAAAAAATGAAGGTAATGAAAAGATTAATCGTCATTGGCTGTTTATTAATGACTGCTTCCTTTGCATCATTGGTCTTCTTTACGAATTTACTGCCATTTTTTGCTGTTTTAGTCATAAGCAGTATTGGAACTGGGCTCGTTCTTCCATGTATCAATAGCTTTATTACTGGTTCCGTACCGGCAGACCGGCGTGGATTCGTTACCTCCCTCTATGGATCCGTTAGATTTTTAGGTGTTGCCATTGGTCCACCTATTTTTGGGGCATTAATGGAATGGTCCCGTTCAGGGATGTTCTTATCTACAGCAGGTTTAACATTATTATGTGGATTGTTTTCCATGATGCTCATCCATGTTGCTAAAAAGGAGCCTTCAGAAGAAAGTGATTCCTTGTTTGAAAAATTATCTTTCACATAAAATTGAAAAAGGTCCGTTTAGGAGAGGTTACTTGACAATGGAGCAAGATAAAAAGGAGTAGATGTCATTGCAAATTTATTTTTCTCCTGAGGTAATCACACCGCAGTTTCAGGTATTAAATGTGGTGGATGGAAAAAACAAAGCAGTAGGAAACGTGGCTCTTCTATTTGATGAAAAAAAGCTTTATGTTTATGGAATTTTAGAAGAAATAGAAGTTGGAGCGGATTTTAAGGATTTAGTCACACCTTATATAAAAGGATTAGCTAAGGCTCGGCCCGGATTAGATATTTTCTCTTGTTTATATGTCGGATGTAAAAAAATAAATTTGAATGATGAAGAAAAAGATAAATAATGATTTAGGTGGACTCCAAGCTGGGTCCACTTTTTTTTTGGCATACCTTCCATGTCACAGGTGTCTAACTCTTTCATATTTTAATGTTATAAGTCAACATTAGATTAGATATTCGGGGTGTGCGTGAATGAGCATGGGGATCATTGTAATGGGTCTTTTAATTGGCTTTATGGTCGGATTAACAGGTGTTGGAGGGGCCGCTTTGTTGACACCAATTTTAATTTTATTAGGTATCAGCCCTTCAATTGCGGTAGGTACTGATCTTGTTTATAACTCCATAACTAAACTTTTTGGTTCAATTCAACATTGGAGGCAGAAGACGATAAACTTCAAGTTAGTAAAGTATCTAGCGATTGGGAGTATTCCAAGTGCGATCTGTGCAGTAGGAATTCTCCATCTTTTTGATTCTTTTTTTCATAATCAAGAAGTGGTGATTAAACACGCATTAGGTTACGTTTTAATATTGGTAGCATTGACTACCTTGTTTAAAACATTTATGAAAAATAAATTAGAATGGAATCATTTTCAAAAGAAGCCGATCCATGAAAAACGTAGCTTAACTATTCTGATTGGTGCTATATTAGGTTTTATTGTAGGCTTGACATCGATAGGATCTGGTTCATTGTTTGCATTAGCTATGATTTACTTGTACAGATTGAGAACTCCAGAATTGGTTGGAACCGATATCGCTCATGCCTTTTTATTAGTCTCCGCAGCAGGGATTATGCACGCAGGAATCGGCAATGTTGATTATCTATTAGTGTTTAACCTATTAATGGGGTCAATCCCCGGCGTTATTTTAGGAAGCACCTTATCCTCTAAGTTACCCGCAAAACCTCTAAGAACAATTATGGCACTGATGATTTTGATTAGTGGGTTTAAACTAATTTAATATAAGCAATTAACTTCTGTAACAGCTAAAAAGTCTATCAAATTTGATAGACTTTATTTTTATTGCCTTGTTCTATCTTGTGGCGTTAGGATTGCAGCCCTTGTATTATTAAGCGGGATGGGCGTCCGAGAGAGCATTATCCGAAAATCTCGTGGATTAAATGGAATAAACGGATACAAAAAAGGTGTATTCATGCTCTTAGTTACAACAAGGAGCATGATCCATAACGTTATTCCTATGATCAACCCTGGAACTTTAAATAAAGCAACCATGATTAAAAAGAAAACCCGAAAAAGTCGATTGGCAAGGCTTAACTCATAACTTGGTGTGGCAAAAGTTCCAATTGCAGCAACAGCCACATATAGGACGACCTCATGAGTAAAAATCCCTACCTTTACAGCTACATCTCCAATGATAATTGCAGAAACGATACCAAGTGCTGTAGCAAGGGCATTCGGGGTATGAATAGCTGCCATTCGCAAAATTTCGATTCCGACTTCAGCAATGAGAAATTGCCAGATTAAACCAATCTCCCCTTGATCTTCTACACCGATAAACTTCCATCGATCGGAGAGTAATTGTTCATTGGTCGCATAAGTATACCAAAGTGGTAAGAGAAATAAAGAGGATAACACAGCGATAAATCGTGCCCATCGTAAAAAAATCCCAATTACCGGCTTTTGACGATATTCCTCAGCATGCTGCAGGTGATGCCAATAGGTTGCTGGACAAATCATTACACTTGGTGACCCATCCACCACTATTAATACATGGCCTTCCATTAAATGAACGGCACTTGTATCTGATCTTTCTGTGTATCGAACTAATGGATATGGATTATAATTTCGGCCAAATACAAATTCTTCAATCGTTTTTTCCGCCATAGGAATCCCATCTATGGATATTTTTTCAAGTTCATTCCTTAACATTTTTACATTATCCGGGTCAACAATGCTATCTATGTATACTAATGCAATATCTGTTTTGGATCGCTTTCCTACTTGGACGTATTCCATTACAAGGGATCGATCCCGTACACGCCTGCGAATTAACGCTAAGTTAAATACAATCGTTTCAACAAAGCCATCACGGGGTCCCCGTACAACCCGTTCAATATCGGGTTCCTGAGGAGAACGGATTGGATATTCACGTGAATCAATCAGGATTACTTGTTTCCCGCCTTCAACGACTACTGCAGTTTGTCCTGCAAGAATTTGGGCAATTGCCTCTTCTAAATCCTCTGAAGTAATCACCTCTACATGAGGAATAAAACTTTTAAATAGCTTATCAATGGGATTATTTCCAAAATCCTCTGGTTTCCGTTTCTCAATTTCCTTCATAATTAAAAGTAAGAGATTAGCTGAAGCAAACCCATCTATCAAAAACATCCCGAACCGGAGTCCTCCGTATTCCAACGGTCGATGAATCACATCAAAGCTTTTTCCAATTCGTAATTCTTTTATTAAGTATTCTATATTATCTTCAAACTTTTCCTTAACCGGAATTTGAGTCCCCTTTTTTCCCAAACATGCCAACTCCTAAATTTTCATTATTGGTATTTTGCAACATGTTTGAGGTTAATATTCTCTTTTCAATATCATTAAGGAGTTCTCTACATTAATGTTTAATGATTCGGATAAACTATTTTCGTGCTGTACTTAAAGAAAGGTGGCACTTGGAGATGAATAAAATTTCTTATACACTAAGGAGGGCAACAATGGGAATTTTAAGTGGAAATCCTAAGGAAGAACCTTTACATTACGGTGAAGTCTTTGATATTTGGGCTTCTCAACTAGTTGGAAATAGTATGATAGCTGGTTATCAAACGATGTTAAACCATACCGGGGACGATGATTTAAAAAAGTTATTAGTTGAAGCTATTGAAACCTGCCAGCAACAAAAGAAACAAGTGGAAGAACTTTTAAAAGAAAATGGTATTGGATTACCACCTGCAGCACCTGAGCCGCCAGAAGCATGCCTAGAAGAGATCCCGGTTGGAGCAAGAATCCCGGATCCAGCCATTGCCGCTACACTTTCAGCAGATTTAGCTGCTGGTTTAGTTGCTTGCAGCCTGATTATAGGTAAATCCATTAGAGAAGATGTTGCCATGATGTATGGTCAATTTCATATTCAAAAGGCAGCACTCGGAGCTAAAGCCCTTCGCTTGAACAAAGAAAAAGGCTGGTTAATCCCACCTCCACTGCATCTAAATAAACATCATGATTGTTAAACAGTGTTTTAAGAATACGAGTTACAACATTCAATAATTAATTCAAAAAATCCACCATGTCAAATTCAGGTGGATTTTTTTGTGCATATTTCAAAAATCATGTTATTACCCAACTTTTATCCAATGATCTGGAATTCTTAAAGCAGATGGTAATTTGGTAGTACTATCTCCCAATGCCGAATTGACTTGTGCTTGTGTGAGAAAGATACTTCCGGTGAGATCAGCACCACGTATATCAGCATCTCTAAAGTCTGCACCAATCAGATCTGTTACTCTCATATCAGATTTCCTGAGATCCGCCGCAATTAGCAACGCTCCTCTTAAATTAGCTCCCTTTAGGTCAACACCTTTTAATTTTGCACCAAAAAGGTCTTTCCCCCTTCTTATGTCTTTCTTAGGTGAAACTTTAGCACGGACAAGTTCACTAGTGCGGAGAAGTAAATCATTAACGACCACTCGATGCGCTTGTACATTAAGCTCTATGATAGATTTTGGATTCAGATGGGTAAGATGCTCCGTTTCTTCTAGTACTGACTGCAAATCTTTATGGATAGGCTGTGCATCTTCTAAGCTAAGCGCTTCATTTAAGTAACAAAGCATCTCGTGAAGTTGTTGCATAATTGGAAATACATTAAACATTTCTTTAGCTATGGCTGGGTCATCCCGCCAATCCCTTCCATCGAATGTCACTTGTGATACCTTTTGACCTGCACCAAAGCATTCATATCCAACACAGCCTCTAAATCCTTCTTTTCTGAGATTTTTATGGATACCACAGCGATAATCTAATTGTAAATTGGGACAAGGAGTACCTGCTTCTTTATCAAATGCAAAATCAGCCGATTTAGCATAGGGCAGCGCAACACAGCATAATCCAAAACAATTTTCACAGTCCGCACTAAATTTTTTAAGATTAGTGTTGTTTTCTTTTATTTGACTAGACATTCCTTCACATCCTTTAATGTAAATCAGCTTTGCGCCAAGTTATTTATAAATCTTCTATACTTCTAATTAAACACAAAATACCCTCTTATCCGCAATAGATAAGAGGGTTTATGACCAATGAATCATTCAGGAAAGTGCTTTTCTCTTTAGCGCCCTACTATTTAAATTATTACCATTCCAAAAAGCCATACTGGTAGCAATTAATAATAAGATACCTGTTACAATAAAAACACTTTGAACCGGGAACATTCCACCGAGGAACCCTCCAATCATCGGCCCAATCATCCCGCCTAGTTGGTTAGCAGTTTGATTCAAACTAAATGCTCTGCCACGGAAATCCTCTGGGGTCGACTTTACAACGAGCCCATTTAACGCTGGGAAGACTGCACAGAAAAATATCCCAAATACAAAGCGAATGAACGAAAATCCCCAAATCTCACTAAATAATACTTGAGCAATGGTTCCTAATCCGCCGCCCAATAACCCGATAAATAAAACACGATGAAATCCAACTTTGTCCGCCCATTTCCCCCATATTGGAGCAAAAAGAGCACTAGCGATTCCAGGCAAAGAGAACACTACACCCGCTAATAATGAGGCATTTTCAGACGACCCACCCAGTTTCACGATATATAAGGGGAGCACGGGCTCAATCGTCATTACGGAACAACTAGTGAGAACAGTTAGAATAAGGACGAGTAAAAAAGGGCGATTGGACAACGCTACTTTAAAGTCAGTCTTAATAGAACCCCGAACCTTACTTGGAGTGAAATTTTCCTCAACTACCCAAAAAATGATGAGGAGGGTGGCAATGAAAACAATCATACCCGCAGTCGCAAAGGCCCAGCGATTTCCGACTAAATGAGATATCCCCCCACCTAACAAGGGACCAAGAATCGTTCCTGATGCTGATGCGGTAGAAATCAAGGAAAGGGCATACCCTACCTTATTATTAGGAGTATTGGTCCCTATCAAAGCGATTGAACCAGGAATGAATCCACTAAGTAATCCTTGCAAAATGCGCAGAACTAATATTTCATAGGGATTCGTAACAAAAGCCATTAACGTATAGATGACAAAGAGAACAAATCCTGCACGGATAATCATCGGTTTTCTTCCATACTTATCTGCCATCCTCCCCCAAAACGGGGATGCAATCGCCCCTGCAAAAAAGGCGGAACTAAATAATAACCCTGACCACATTTCCGTATGTTCGTGCACACCAATTTGCAGAAGAAAAATTGGTAAAAAGGGAATGACCATGGAAAAGCTTGCGGCTGTAAAAAAGACCCCAACCCAAAGTACCCATAAATTCCGCTTCCAGTTTAGCATGCATTCCATCTCCAATGTTTGATCAAATTAGTACCAATTTTCTTCCTTACCAATGATCATTTTATTTTGGTTAATAATAACATACTGTTCATTTATTTTCACTTCCGAAATATTTGAATACAGAAATATATGGATTCTATGAAAGAATAGCTTTTCTTTCTACCACAAAAAAAAGACCAGGATTCCTGATCTTTTGAGCTTGATATTTTAATTAAAGGGTTTTTTCTTTTCCGGAATTTTTCCTGACTGCATGAACCAGGAATGTACCTGAGAATACCGCAATTAATATGGAAAAGAAAACAAATTCATCTAATTGGTATCCAAATGCAGAAATGATCATTTTTATCGCGATTATCGCAATTAAGATAAACGCGGTAGTTTCTACTTCAGGAACCTTTTCAATCAATGTTAGGAATAGTTGAGCTACCCCTCGCATCATTAAAATCCCGATCACACCACCTAGAAAGAGAACCCACTCTTGATTAGAAACTCCAAATGCCGCAATTACACTGTCCAAACTAAAGGCAATGTCCATTAACTCAACCGTTAACACTGTTCTCCAAAATCCCATTTTTTTATTCGGGACTTCATCTTCGCCTTCATTATTCTTGATAAAGTTTTGAATGACAATCCAAAGTAAGTAATGACCGCCTACAATTTTTATCCAACCAATATTAATTAAAGTAACTCCTACACCTATTGCTAAAATTCGGAATAGATACGCACCAAAAATACCGTAGAATAGGGCTTTCTTTCGTTGATCTTTAGGTAATTTTTTCACTAAAATAGCTAAAACAAGGGCGTTATCGGCAGATAATAGCCCTTCAAGAACAACAAGAGTCCCAATGACTCCCCAACTAGCTGGATTAGAAAATACCTTTTCAAATGCTTCTAGTGAATAAAATGAACTATAGCTATTGATAATTTCCTGTAGAAATTCCATTTTTTCTCCCTTTCCATTACTTTTTTTACTTTAAGCTTCTCAGTTCAAATTCTATACTTCCGGTGCTTGTCCCAATAAACAATCATTCACCCCATTGATGTTGTCCCTTTTCTCGCATCCTACTTTATATGTATGTATAGCCCTGATATTAATGAACCAAAAACATCCCTAACTTTGAATGAGATTATATATTTTTACTATTTGATTGAAAAATGAGCAACAAAGGTACTATCGCGGAAATGCCAAGCTAAATGTATAAATTTATCCTAATCAAAAAGACGATTCGGTCCCGAATCGTCTTTTTTCATTCCTTTTACTGTAAGTTTTTTTCTATATAGTTAATTATATCACCGAAACATTCATACTAATTTTTTACTCATGTTGTACCAAATCACTCCGCCATGGTGGGAGCTTGAAACACCATTGTTGAGGTATCCATGGTTTTCATAGAAGCGAATTAAGTCAGCTTTACAGGTGAGGGTCATCGTCTCACGATTTTTTTCACTTGCTTCTGTTTCTATATGTGCAAGTAACGCTGATGCCACACCTCGTTTTTGAAAATACGGGGACACCGCTAATCCTAAAATACTTTGATGCCCGCCAGACACAGGGTTCTCCCTTATATCACTAAAGAGGTCATCTGTAATGTGTACTTGATTAATGACAGGACCATTAACAAGACCAGCAATCACGCCCTCCTCTTCAGCTACAAAAAAACTATCTGAAATAAATTGAATGCGCTTTTCAAATGCTTCCTTCGTCGCAGCCTCTTCTTTTGTAAAGCAAAGATGTTCAATTACTATTAGTTCAGGTAAATCTTCCATTTTTACGTTTCGAATTTTTAACATATCTATCATACCTCCAACCTAATAAATTATATAAATAATTCATTAAATAGCAAATAGTAACACAATACAAAAAGAATGAACGGTTTAGCCACTCTTTACCTATGATTAATAGGTTTCTATGGAAGTAAAATGTTCTTCAGAGATATCAAATAAATTTACCTAAGTGTCCTTTACGGGCTCGTCATATTTACATACACTAAAACAATTCAACAGTTTGGGAGTGAAATAAATGTATTCTAACTTAGTTACAAATGTTAGAACAGCCTTGGCTTACACGGTACAGGCCATTCGATATGCCGATAGTGCCTTAATCCTTTTTTTAGAAATGTCCGCATTTCCTTTACCACCGAATCCAATTAAAGTACAATTCTACCAAGATGTCGTCGATAATCTCACAGAGGCATATCTTGCCATGAAAGCTTTACCTTTCGATACTCATTTTCCTAGTGATCCCGTTTTTCCAAATGCCCCTATTGTTCCCCAAAGCCAAGATAACCAACACCTTATTCAACTATCCGATAACCGTATCTCACTGGCATTAGATAAGACGGAAGATACCATTAACTACCTTGACCAAGCAATTCTGTTAAGCGGTAAAAATGATCGACTAAATGGGCAGCTCTTTTTCATTAAACTAAGTTTAGAAGCCGCTCGAGACGCACTCGTTTCAGGTTTAAATGAACCGGATTTTGATAACCATTAATCTTTACCGACGACTCTATTTTTCTATTTTGACGGGCACGATTAACCCCTAATTGTCAAAGTTGACTCCTTTTTTCTATGGTGGCGGGCACAATTAACCCTAATTGTTACCGTTGACTCCTTTTTCCTATGGTGGCGGGCACAATTATCCTCTAATTGTTACCGTTGACTCCTTTTTTCTAAGCTGACGGGCACAATTAACCTCTAATTGTTACCGACGACTCCTTTTTCCTATGGTGGCGGGCACAATTAACCCCTATTGTTACCGACGACTCTTTTTTTCTATGGTGACGGGCACAATTATCCTTTATGAAGGACATAGGTCTACGCTGAAGCTATAGATTTGTCCTTCATAAGTGCCGCTTAATGATGCTTTTAATTTCCCATTAATAATTCCTCCTTATTTTCCTACCAACTGAATGAAATGCCTTTATATAGGTTGACCTAACTTCTGGCAGGATGTATAATTCAAACATAAGTTTAGACTTTAAACAAAAGTTTATAAGGCCATTTTTCTTAACCAAGCAAACATCATAAGGGGGTACATATTTTGAAAAAACAAAAAGTTGGAATGGCACTATCACTTGTTCTTGCTGCAGGTACACTGTTAGGAGCTTGTGGAAAAAGTAATGACAACAAAGGCGGTGGGAATGATCAAACTTTCACTGCTGCAATGGTGACTGATATCGGGGGTGTTGATGACAAATCATTTAACCAATCATCTTGGGAAGGTCTCAAAAGTTTTGGCGAAGAAAACGGTTTAAAAAAAGGTAAAGGCGGTTACGATTACCTTCAATCCAAATCGGATGCCGATTATACAACAAACTTAAATAAACTTGCTCGTGAAGGATTTGACTTAGTTTATGCGATCGGCTTCTTGATGCCAGCAGCAGTTGAGGAAATTGCAACCCAGCAAAAAGGTTCCAAATTTGCAATCGTCGATGCTGAAGTAAAGCAGCCAAACGTTGCAAGTATTTTATTCAAAGAGCAAGAAGCTGGATTCCTTGCTGGAATAGCAGCGGCTAAAACAACAAAATCTAACCATATCGGATTTATTGGCGGCATGGAAATTCCAGTGGTTGAACGTTTCGAAATTGGTTTTTTAGCCGGGGTTAAAGCTGCTAAACCTGAGGTAAAAGTGGACGTGCAATATGCAGGTGCGTTTGACAAGGCAGAACTTGGTCAATCAATCGCTTCTAAAATGTATTCTTCTGGTGCGGACGTAATTTTCCACTCCGCAGGGGGAACTGGTGTCGGTTTATTCAAAGAAGCAAATGACCGAAAAGCAAAAGAACCTGGCAAAGATATTTGGGCTATCGGTGTAGACCGCGATCAAGCTGATATGGGTAAAGATGTGGTTCTTACATCTGCTTTAAAACGTGTTGATGTAGCTGTTAAAGAACTGGCAACAAAAACAAAAGAAGGTAATTTCCCAGGCGGCGAAGTTGCGCTATTTGGTTTAGCAGAAGATGGTGTTGGCTTAGCCCCTATCAATGCAAAAGCTACAAACAAAGCTGAAATTGAAGCTGCCATAAAAGAATGGGTTGAAAAGATTAAATCAGGTGATGTAAAAGTTCCTGAATCACGTAAAGAATTAAAAACTTTTAGTCCAAAGTAATCGTACTGATTAGGAAGATTAAATGGGGTGAGTTTGTGCCTGAAAGAATGAATGATAAAGAACAATTGATTATCGATTTAATACGTAAGAACCCCTATGTTTCTCAGCAAGAACTGGCTGAAATATTAGGCTTATCTAGGCCTTCCATTGCAAATATTATTTCTGGCTTAATTAAAAAAGGTAATATTCTAGGAAGAGCTTATATTCTTAGTGAATCACAACATGTTATTTGTATAGGCGGGGCTAATATTGACCGTAAATTCCATATCAAAGACAAAGCGCAGTTAGGTACATCCAATCCGATTTACGCCACTCAGAATGCCGGCGGGGTTGCCCGGAATATCGCTGAAAATCTAGGGCGACTTGGAATGGACGTATCACTTATTTCTACATGCGGCACCGATAAGGACTGGTCGGTCATTGAAGATTCATCATCTCTTTACATGAACTTAGAAACCGTGACCCAATTTCCTGAAAAATCAACAGGTTCCTACACGGCTGTTTTAGACTCTAACGGAGAATTAGTTATTGCGTTAGCGGATATGGAAGTGTATGAGGCCATCACACCTGATTTACTGCTTAAACATGACATACAATTAAGTCACGCCAAATGTATTATGGTCGATTTAAACTGTCCGAAAGAAACGATTCAATTCTTGTGTCATTTCGCAAATAGCCATGATTTACCGATTGTGTTAATACCCGTTTCATCACCAAAGATGAATCGATTACCAGATAATTTAGAAGGTGTTGCATGGCTCATTACGAACCGAGATGAATCAGAAACTTACTTCCAAACTGAAATCAAGAATGAGGAAGATTGGAAGAACGCACTAGAAAAATGGCTGGCACTAGGGATAGCCAATGTGGTTATTACGAATGGAAAACAAGGCTCGATGATAGGTAATAAAAAAGAAGGAATTTTTCATGTACCTTCTATTGAAATTACTGAAGTCGTCGATGTAACGGGTGCAGGAGACGCTTTTTCCTCCGCTGTTATTTACTCTTGGTTAGAAGGTAAATCGTTGGTCGAAATTGCTAAAGCTGGGAGTATGAATGCTTCTAAAACATTGGAATCATCTTATACAGTTAGACAGGATTTATCAGCAGAACAACTACAAAAAGACATGGAGGAATTATCATGAAACAATACATTACATTATCTGAAGAAGTGCATATCGCCAAGGAACAAGGAAAACCAATCGTTGCCTTAGAGTCTACAATTATCTCTCATGGAATGCCATACCCACAAAATGTGAAAACCGCACGTGAAGTGGAACAAATTATCCGTGATAATGGTGCTGTTCCGGCAACAATTGCAATCGTTGATGGGAAAATTAAAATTGGATTATCCGACGAAGAGCTAGAAATGTTCGGTAAAAGTACAGATGTAGCAAAAGCATCTAGACGTGATTTAGCTTATTTACTCGCTACAAAAAAACTGGGGGCAACAACAGTAGCCGCAACGATGATTTGTGCCGAGGCTGCAGGAATTAATATCTTCGTAACTGGTGGTATTGGCGGTGCTCACCGCGGTGCAGAGACTACCATGGATATCTCTGCAGACCTAGAAGAACTCGGACAAACCAACGTGGCTGTCATTTGTGCAGGCGCCAAATCGATTCTAGATTTAGGGTTAACAATGGAATATCTTGAAACAAAAGGCGTACCTGTTATTGGTTATCAAACCGATGTACTCCCTGCCTTCTATACGCGCAATAGCGAATTTTCAGTGAACTTCCGTGCAGACGATGCGGAAACAATCGCCTCTACGTTAAAAGTTAAATGGGATTTAAACCTAAAAGGCGGAGCTGTGATTGCTAACCCAATACCTGAAGAATTCGCTATGGATGAAAAAACCATTACTAACGTAATTGAAGCCGCTTTAAAAGAAGCAGAAGAAAAACACATATCCGGTAAAAATGTAACGCCATTCTTACTAGGTAAGGTGAAAGAATTAACTGAAGGTAAGAGCCTAGATGCAAACATTGCTTTAGTTAAAAACAATGCAGTTGTGGGAGCTCAAATAGCTGTAAGTTTTAATGGTATGAAATAAGGATTGAAAAACACTTTTTCCGGCAGCAGCCTCATGCTTGCAGACACAATCTAGCTTCTAGATGAGTCTGCAAGCTTTTTTCTTGATATAGGATTCTTTTGGAAGTTTAGCTGCTATTTTACACAAGAAAATATTAAAAAGAGTGGAATCCTCATCCTCCTTTTATACTCACTTTCATTCCTAAATTCTTCTGGCCTTGGAGTACCTTCTCTTAAATCATCAATCTTAAATCCAGTTTGTTTTAAAAGTTGATAGTATTCTTCAGTTGTTCGATGATATTTAACAACATTTTTATCTATCCACGGCTCAACCCTTTTACCACTCGTAAAATAATCATCGACGATCCAATCTGTTTTTAAGGATGATGCCTCTGCACCTTTTATGGATGAAAGTAATAATGGATGCTGGACACTGAATATGAATCTTCCGTTTTCTGTAAGAGAATAATGGACTCCTTTAAATAGATCCTTTAAGTCTGCTAAATAATGGATCGCTAATCGTGACACAATTAGATCATATTGATCTGGTTGAAAATCCCATGTTTCCATTGAAGAAAAATGTACTTTTCCCAACGAACCATTTAGATTCTTAGTAGCTTCTTTTACCATATTTTTTGAGCCTTCTACTCCGTCGTACGAAATACATCTTTTTTGCAGGAGTTCAATACCAAATTTAGCGTCACCACAACCTAAATCTAACACCTTTTTTCCTTCTATATCACCAATTAGTTCAAGCAAGATAGGCTTTTCAATCATATTATTGGGACTTTCCTCACGATTTCTTCGTGTGATGTAATTTTCAAAAAATTGATCATTGTCGTAAGCCGATGCACCACTAAACTCCATTAAATCTCCCCCTTATTAAATTAAACCTTGAAAATTATATGGTGAATTTGAAATATTTTATAAAAATTTTTTAATTATTTAGAAATCTCTATTTCCTCAACCTACCCTTATAGTAGAACAAGGAAAGTGCGATGCTTTTTAATGCATCGCACTTGCTCTTAAACAATCTTAATTAATTCCAACTGAATGACTTCTTCTTTCTAACAATACCGTATCACGCCATACGCCATCCATTTTTCCAATACGATCTCGCCTTCCAACTTTCCGAAACCCAAACTTAAGATGTAATTTGAGACTGGATATATTTTCAGGAAAAATCCCAGATTGTAATGTCCAGTACCCGTACTGTTCACTAATTTCAATTAAAGATTTTAATAGTTTACTACCAATACCCTTTCCCATACTATTTTGTCCAACATAAATACTAACCTCAGCCACACCGGCATAAACACATCGGCTGGAAACTGGGCTTAACGCCGCCCAACCTAGAACTTTACCATCTAAACGTGCGACAAGACGACACTCTAAGATATGCCCCATATCCCAATCTTCCCATGTAGGAGGCTCTTTTTGAAATGTTGCATTTCCAGTCGCAATTCCTTCTTGGTAGATTTCACGAACCTGATCCCAATCCTCATTTTGCATATTATCTATAATAATAGAATTTTCCATTGTTCCACCTGAATTAAATTATTTATTTTGATTTAACTTCTTCAATAATAGATTCCCCTTCACTTTGATCGGAATCTGTCCATTTCCACTTCTCATGTAATCTAATTCTTCCATCTGGCAGAGTTTCTGGAGTAGAGAAACATTGTCCGCCTCTTATTTCGTTCTTTGTATTTACATGGTTATATCTAAACTGTAAACTGCCATTTTCCTCAACTATTCCAATAAGTGATCCTTTTACAATGTCTCCTCCATAATATGTAGCTGAAAGTATGTTTCCCTCTTGTTGGTACTCAAAAAATGATTCTAATGAAACCTCACCGTTAGCTGTATTTTTGACTGAAACAAATTTTCGTCCATTGTAATTTATCAACATTCTACCTCCCTAGTAAGGAAAAATGGTTAATGTCTGAGTTAATAAAAAGAAATCTTTCTGTTATTGATATCTCATATACTGTAGTTGGAACAGGAGGAAATGTTTATATTGATATTAAGAATGAACAAAAATAATAACACCTATCAAAGTCGAATATTTTCAAAATGTTCAACAGTTGGAAATGGGTCATAAAAACGATGTAACAGTTTTTTCCATACTTGGTACTCGTTTGATTGCCTAAACCCAACTGTATGATCTTCTAATGTTTCCCACTTTACCATTAACAAATATTTCCCTTTAACTTCTATACAACGTTGTAGTTCGTGAGATATGTAACCTTTCATAGATGCAATGATTTCTGATGCCTGACGAAATGCTTCCTCATATTCCTCTTCCATTCCTGGTCTAACCTTAAGCATAACTGCTTCCAATATCATCTAATTCCCCCTTAAATAGATTTGCCTTTGCCGTTTAGTGAAAAATTCGACATAAATCTATTTTTTTCCTTTATTACAGTCGAATAATTATTATGAAAGTCGCTTATATGTATTTTTCATCACATCTTCTTTTAACAATCGGATGTACAATCGTAGTGAATCTATTAAAAGAAAAGGAGCAATGTCTATTTATTTATCGGAATCTATACATAAAAGTTTAGGAGGTTGTTCTTTTGTTCAATTTACTAATATTCGTTTTAATTGCTATTACTCTAATCTTATTGAGTCTTTTTATTGATGGACTGCTGAGGCTGCATAAGCAAGAAAAGGAAGATAAAAAAAATATTGTCAGAGATGGCATGGAAGGTTGTTTAGATCAAACATTTGGAATTGGACCGGTGAAAATATTTAAAACAATGTTTGATGCCGATGGCAATGTAAGATATTTGGTTTATTTGCCGCAGTACGAATGGTTCAAAACCCCAAATTACAAATGGTATGAAGTGTATGCCACCAAAAATGGCTTTCAACATATTGAAATCGAAAGATGATTTCGTTCATATTGACAAAGAACGCCCCATTTCTATGGGGTGTTCTTTGATTTATCAGGTATCTGGCCTTGCATGGGTCAACTATTTTAAACAGTAATATTTGGTAAAACTATTTTATCATTCTGTGGATTGGGCTTTAGATGTGTTTTGTACTTGTGTTACGGCCGTTAAAGCAGACGAAATTTCGTTTGATGCCTGTTTCATCGCTTCCTGGGCGAGAGTAGGATCGGAATTTGCTTTTTCAATTGCTTTTGTTAACAATTCTTGGGTTAGTGTTACATATGCTTTTGCTTGGTTTAGTTGATTTACATCAATTTGTGGCATGAGTTTCTCTCCTTTTGTTTTAAATTACTTCTATATCATCACCATGCATTTTATTTTTATTTAAGGTAAAAATTACCTCGAAAAAAAATGCCTCGGAGTTTCCTCCAAGACATTTTTTACAATTTTTATTCATTCTTACTTAACATTTTCGATAATGGTTGCTACACCTTGTCCTCCACCGATACATAACGTAGCTAAACCATAGCGGTTTTCTCTTTTCTTCATTTCATGAATTAAACTCACCAAAATTCTTGCCCCACTAGCACCGATTGGGTGACCAAGTGCAATCGCACCACCATTTACATTTAACTTTTCTTTATTAAATTGAAGCTCGCGATCTACTGCAATAGATTGTGCAGCAAATGCTTCGTTTGCTTCAATTAATTCAATGTCTTCTAAAGATAAAGACGCTGTTTTTAGAGCTTTTTTAACAGCAGGGACAGGACCAATTCCCATAATACTCGGATCCACACCTGCAGAAGCATTCGCTTTAATGGTTACTAGAGGGGTTACGCCTAATTCCTCTGCCTTTTTACGGCTCATAACAACAAATGCTGCCGCGCCATCGTTAATTCCTGAAGCGTTAGCAGCAGTAACGGATCCATCCTTTTTAAATGCAGGACGAAGCTTACCCAATCCTTCTGCTGTCGTTCCAAACCGTGGGAACTCATCTTGGCTGAATAATGTTACTTGTCCTTTGCGGCCAGGTACCTCAACAGGGACAATTTCATCAGCAAATCGATTGGATTCAATCGCTGCTTGTGCCTTTTGCTGACTCCATGCAGCAAATTCATCTTGTTCAGCACGTGTGATTTCATATTTCTCAGCAAGATTTTCAGCTGTAATACCCATATGATAGTCATTTTCAGCACACCATAATCCGTCTTTAATCATACTGTCTAAAATTTTCTGATCGCCCATTTTAAATCCATTACGACCGCCTTTTAACAGATATGGAGCTTGACTCATATTCTCCATTCCGCCTGCAATAACTACTTCTGACTCACCCGCAAGAATCGCTTGTGTTGCTAAGTGAACAGCCTTTAATCCTGATCCACAGACCTTATTAATTGTCATTGCTGGTACCTCTTGAGGAATTCCTGCAGCGAGGGAAGCTTGTCTTGCTGGATTTTGGCCCGCTCCTGCTTGTAAAACATTCCCCATGATCACTTCATCTACATCATTAGGATTAATTCCAGCTTTTTGAATGGCAGCTTTAATTACAGTAGTCCCTAACTGTGTAGCTGAAACATTTTCTAAACTTCCTAAAAAAGTACCAATTGCTGTTCTTACAGCACTTACGATTACAACTTCATTTACAGTCATTCTGATTTCCCCCAAAAAGTGATTTATGTATTCGAATAATAATTCCTCACAAATTCTACTACATTTCGCGGTATTTTTCATGACAAACTATTCGACAAATTCAGAGTTTTTTTATTACGCTAAAAAAAAATTATGAACTAAACTCGACATATTCAACGTTTATCCCCTTTAAAAAATGCCTAGAGAATCCACTTTTATCAAAGTAAAAGGTGTAATTACATCAATTGAAAATATTAATAAAACAGGCGAAAAAATTCTGTTGAACTTTAGAACAATTTGACATGTTTTGTAGAAAAACTTTTGAGATTATACTAACTTGTCATTTGAACATATGAATCGACGATAAGAATATGACCGAACCTCCAAATATTGTAATATAGTAATTTAGTAATAGCGGTTACCATAATAAACCAAAAAGAGAGAAAATCATTATTTTCTCCCTCAATTTGCAGCTATATTTTTTAAATAACTAATCCGCCATCCACACTTAAGATGGTTCCGTTAATATAATTCGCCTTATCCGAAGCTAAAAATACATACGCTGCGGCAATATCTTCTGGTTTGCCAAGCTTCCTAAGCGGAGTCTTTTCCTTCATAAATTGAAGTACCTTATCTGGCACCGCTGCAGTCATACCTGTTTCAATGAAACCTGGAGCTACTGCATTGACTCGGATCCCCTTAGGGCCAAATTCTTTCGCCCAGCTTTTCGTCAGTCCGATGACTCCCGCCTTTGTCGCAGCATAATTCGTTTGACCAATATTCCCATATAAACCAACGACGGAAGATGCGTTAAGAATAACTCCCGACCCCTGTTTTAACATAGTAGGAGCTACAGCCTTCGTGCATTTAAAAACACCTGATAGATTGACAGAAATGACTCTTTCCCAATCCGATTCCTCCATCTTTGTTAAAAAACCATCAAGTGTAATTCCGGCATTGTTAATTAAGATATCGATTTGGCCATGCTTACCTATTGTGGATTGAACCATCTCTTCTATCTGGCTGGTGTCCGTTACATCGACTTGATAAAATTCTACTTTTTCATGATTCAATTCTTCTAATGCAGATTTACCAGCCGACTCATCATAATCACAGATGACGACACTTGCACCCTCTTGGAGGAATTGCTTAGCCGTTTCTTTTCCAATCCCCTGTGCACCACCTGTAATTAACACAACCCTCTTATTAAATTCCAAAATATATCACCTCGTTTTTTCTTTTCAGAATAGACCTCTGCACTTTCATCATCATCCCTAGGCAAATGAGAAAAGAATTCCAAAACAAAAAAGTGGCAATGATACTAGACTTTGGACAAAATTAAATCCATTTTTACCCATATTATGATGGATTATCGCTAATTATCACTCTTGTTAAATTACTTTACAATTCGCAAGAAAGTGAGAAATTTGTCAAAAAATGAAGAAATGTATTTTGATAATTTTTAATCTTTCTCCTTTTAAAATTTCGATGAAGTTAGTATGATGGATAGGTCAACAAAACAAATGCAGGAGGAAAAAAATGAGCACAGACTTTAATTTTTATGATATGTGGAAGGATCTTTATTCACACTCCAGTAAGTTTTTCGATGAGAAAGTAAGCAATGATTTCCCTTCTCAAGGCATGGGACAGGTATTGGAGATGAATCTTCAATTAAAAAAAATGATTGATGAATCAACGTTAAAATATTTAGAATTTATGAATGTACCATCTCGAAATGACATTGCCAATCTTTCTTCTCTGATTGTTAATGTCGATGCAAAAGTAGATGATTTAGAAGAAAGATTGGAAGAGAATTTGGATAACCAAGACCAAGAGTCATTTAAGGTTGAATTGTCGAATTTAAAAAAGGATATGAAGAATTTAGATAATAAAATGAATCAAATCATTAATTTGTTAAAAACACCAGAAAAAGCGAAATAGAAACGCATTACATAATGCATGTAAAACCAAGTAATTTAGTAAACTATCTGGATTATTTTTACAACTACAATAGATGGGGTGGACAACAATGACAGAATTAAGAGATAAAGTAGCAATCGTAACAGGCGGCAGCAGAGGAATCGGTGCATCAATTGCATTGGAACTGGCTAAAAACGGCGCGAAAGTTGTTATTAACTATAATATTCGTAAAGAACTAGCAGATAAAGTAGTCGCAGAAATAAATGAATTTGGCGGAGAAGCATACGCAGTTCAAGCAGATGTTTCAGAAAGTAATGAAGCAGCATACCTTGTACAAGAAACAATCAACCATTATGGCAAATTAGATATCCTGATTAATAATGCAGGAATTACAAGAGACAGCACGTTCAAAAAATTGAAAGAAGAAGATTGGAAAAAAGTAATTGATGTTAATTTAAACAGTGTTTTCAACAATACATCTGCAGCATTACCTTATCTTCTTGAATCAGATGCAGGCCGCATCATCAACATTTCTTCTATTATTGGGCAAGCAGGCGGGTTTGGCCAAACAAACTATGCTGCAGCAAAAGCAGGACTAATTGGATACACTAAATCTCTCGCTCTTGAACTTGCTAGAAGTAAAGTAACAGTTAATGCGATTTGCCCAGGATTTATTGGAACCGAGATGGTCCAAGCCATTCCTGAAAAAGTTCTTGCAGGAATCGTTGAAAAAGTACCACAAAAACGCCTAGGCAAACCAGAAGAAATCGCTCGTGGTGTTGTTTTCTTATGTAAAGATGGTGACTATATTACTGGTCAACAATTAAATATCAACGGTGGACTTTACATGTAAGTGTCATGAATGTACAAACTTCTTTATATATTAAAAGAGTAAATAAATCATGTAAGGAGTGAATAGTCATTAACGTTCTTATGAAAGAATGGAACGAGGTGCTTGAATTGGCACCTCAAAAATATCAAGAGATGTATCAACGTGTAACAAGGGCATCTCAAGTGTTAACGACCGATCCCGAACCGGAAGTAGCACCTACACCGAAGGAATTAGTTTGGACTAGAAATAAAGCGAAGCTCTATCGGTATATATCCGATCACCCAAAAAAACATAAAACTCCACTTCTTTTAGTTTATGCTCTAATTAATAAACCCTATATATTGGATCTAACCAAGGGTGGAAGCTTAATAGAATTTTTGGTTGAACGTGGGTTTGATGTTTACCTTCTTGACTGGGGTACACCAGGTTACGAAGATAGACATATGAAACTGGATGATTATATTATGGACTATATACCACGTGCCGTTCGTAAAGTAATGAGAAGGTCTAATGTTGAGGAAGTATCGATCCTTGGCTATTGCATGGGTGGAACGATCACGTCTGCATTTGCGGCATTACACCCTGAATTGCCAATCCGTAACCTCATCTTTATGACTAGTCCTTTTGATTTTGAAAATAGCGGCGCATATGGTGCGATGCTAGATGAGCGATACTTCAATATTGATAAAGTGGTAGAAACCCTTGGTGTAATTCCACCAGAAATGATTGACTTTGGAAACAAAATGATCAATCCAATGGGAACCAACTTTGGACCATTTATTAGTCTTGTTGAGCGTGCTGACAATGAAAATTTCATAAAGAGCTTTAAACTACTGCGAAAATGGTTAAACGACGGAATTTTATTCCCTGGTGAAGCCTACCGTCAGTGGATTAGAGACTTTTATCAAAAAAACAAACTAATAAAAGGTGAAATGGTTATTCGTGGTCAAAAGGTCAAACTGGAAAATATCAAGGCAAATGTGCTCAACTTAGCTGGGGTAAACGACCTCATTGCCCCACCTCATCAAGTTGAAGCATTGATGAACGCGATTTCCAGTGAAGATAAACAATTTAAAGTTTTACCAGTTGGGCATACCTCCATTACTTTTGGAAGTCAAGCAACAAAAATAACTTATCCAACCATTGGCGACTGGTTAGAAGAACGATCCAACTAATCATAGAGAAAGTCTAATCAATGAGGAATTTCTTTAACATTAGAAGAGTGTCCCGAAACACGTGGGGCACTCATTTTTTATTATATCTAGTAGCAAACACTTCTGCGAGGAAAATAAGTTATTAGTAGTGGTAAAATTAATTATATGCAATTTTCAGAGAATTGACAAGAGATAAATAAATAAAATATTCTATTAATTCAGCAAATACTTTTATATGGCTTAATAGAGTTTTTTTCCTTCCTATTAAAATATTGCCGGGATTTAAACTAAAGAATAAATCAATTAAAACTGGAAGATCCCTCCTAGTTTATCATTCATGTAAAAATAGGAAAATTGTTTTCTACTCAAAAAAAGGAATGGTTGAACTTATCTATTTTAGACTTGATTCTTATAGGTCCTTCTCAGCGGAGAAATTGAACTTGGGGACCATGTTATGGGAGTAGCAAAGCAATTCGAAATCGCTCTGTTTCGGTCGTTCTCCCCTTCCCTACCCGTGGTTCGAATCTGAGAAAAATAGCCCAGGTTTTCAAAAGCTGTTGCACTGTAGGCGATGGATGATTAATTGGGCGACCATACCGGAAAATAGGTTTTTCGCAAGCGGTCCTCCCCTCACTTCATTTACTCTTTCCGTTGAAAGTTCTAGGGTGTAGATAATCGAAATGCTTGCTCCGGAAGAAGTATCCAATACCTATGTGCCATTAGGGGAAAGACGTATATCATTAAATCGACCTCCGCTGTTTTGAGTGATTTGCCGCTTTCTGGTTCCACTAGTTCCTGATTAACTGATTTTCCCCACTAAACGGGCATCATTCAATTTTCTCGCTGTACAGACAAATAAAAAAACGCCACAGTATCCAGTACTGTGGCAGAATAACCATTAACAACAATAATCATACGGATGCAGTGGAGGATTCGCAGGAATTGACCACTTTGGCTGCAAGGATGGATCCTTCCAATGCCAGGCCCCTAATGCTGCTGCACAGGCATCAATTAAATGACTTTCCTCATCAATAAAAACAGGAAGCTTAGTTAACTTTTGCTCACCAAGCCAGTTCCGAATCCAACTTCTCGCTGATAGACTTTGTTTGTAACTCAAAACATACTCCAATTCTTCTTGAGAGAGTCTTGAGCCAATCACTGCACCTGGATGCACTTCCACGATTGAAATCGGATAACTAGAAGATAGATACCCTATTTCTCTACTAAGCTTTATTCCTCGTAGTGTAAGATAAACCATTCGATTTAAAGTTGGCGGCATAATTGATCCAGGCTTCATCCCAATAGAAACAATAAACTGACGCAGCAGTTTATCACCTAGTCTATCTCCTCCGCCGTCCTGATAAGATAAAGGGGCATCTATTCCGATAACGACTTCATCTAAGTGACTTTGTGCCTCTATTTCTTTTAAAATGTCCAGATCCCCAATATTGCTTATTAACTTAATAAAATTTAATTGATCATTTTGTAATTCAAATACCGTCAAAACAGTATCTTTATGATTACTTGGACCGGACAAATCAATCCCTATTACTCTCATCAGCAATCTTCTCTTTCTTTTGGTTTTACTAGAGTTAATACATCAAAATTAATCATCTCCAAACCCAGAAAATCCGATCGATGCAGAGGCAAGAGCTTGGTCCCATTCTTGTTTTTGTTGTTTTTGCTGCAGTGATTTTAAGTCCGCACAAAGTCTCTTCACATCAACCTGCTGTTCGTAATGCCATTCAAGGGCAATCGATGTATACAATTCATTGAGCTGTGCATAAGAGAAATCCTTTGTTGAATCAACTACTTGCTGAATCTCTTCCTCTGAAAGAATTCGAGCAATATTCTTGTTTAATAGATACTGATAGCGAAGCTCTTTTGTTGGTACATGGATCTCATATGCCCGGTCAAACCGGCCAGAGCGGTTCATAAGGGCAGGATCTATTTTTTCCGGATAATTCGTTGTCCCGATGATGAAGATTCCTTCCTTCGAGGTAGCACCGTCTAATATGTTCAGGAAGACGGACCGGACACTTGCTGGCATGGAATCAATATCTTCAATGACTAACACTAATGGTGTCAATTTTAATACAGACGTAAAGACCTCTTTAATCGTATAGCTTGATGTAAATTCAGTGATCTGCCAATACGCTACCGGAGCATTAATGCTGCTGGCGATAGATTTCACAAGAGTGGTCTTTCCATTCCCAGGTTTTCCGTAGAGAAGAATCCCGCGTTTGTAGGGAATATCATATGTTTTGAAAAACTGACCGCTCTCCGAAAAAAATTCGTCAATCGATCGATAAATTTCTCTCTTTAAGGAATCCTCTAAAAATACATCTTCTCTTCTTACCAAAGTAGTAATACTATCAATCTCTGTTTCTACCCCATCTTCTGTATCCGTAAAAACAGTCACATAGTTTTTAATATAATCTCTTTTTCTTTTAAGAACATATTTCAAAAAGGTAACTAAGCAAGCATCATTTTTGGCAAAAATGAAATCCCGGGTCATTTCTCCGTCACTTTGAAAAATGACCAATCTGGCCAGCGCAACCTGATAATTCGGATAGTAAAAAAGACCGTTGGTGATCCGTGGTTTTACAATGAGCTCCATCGCTTTATCGGTATGGTTAGATGAGATCGTTTTGGTCTCGCCTTCTTTATAAACATGACAAATTAATTGTACTTCGGGAGATTCCTCCTTTAAGTCTTCCTCAAGGATATCCCAAATCTCATTTGAGGTATCTTCATCCGAGTACATATGAAAATCGATTCCCACTTCGTCTATTAGTTTCTCCTGAAGTGTAGAAACAATTTTTGCATAGTCATAATAATACGGCAATGCCTTACGATCGATTTTATTAGTGTCAAACAGAACATTAGTTTTCATCTAGTTCTCCTTAGCATTAGTAATTTCCATTTGTATATTATGATAGCATTTTTATCACTATTAGGTTAACCTAGTTTGCTTTATAAGACTATATACAACTTTTTTCCTGTATAACTATTATCTACGTACCATTTCCCCCCTTTTAATAAAACCATCTTCCTAATCTAAATTTGTTACAGCACATACTTTTAGAATAGGAAACAATAAGGATTGATTTTCCTTATGCCGAAGCCACAGGTGTTCTCGACTGTAAGAGTAATGACCTAACTGGAAAATAGCACATATGCATCCTTAAATTTGTATATAATGCAATAAGTCATTTTTTGGAAAAGCAAGGGAGGATGCCACATTACATGAATTCTCAACTAACTGATCATCAAATGCTCAAAATTATTAGGGATGGTCTAAAAACATCACAAGTTCCTAGACATATTCTTATAATCGGTGCAGGCATGGCTGGACTCGTCGCTGCCTCTTTATTAAAGGAAGCGGGACATAAAGTCACAATTCTGGAAGCCAATGATCGAGTTGGAGGACGTGTTTACACCATAAGGGCCCCCTTTAGCAATAACTTATATTTCAATGTCGGACCCATGCGAATTCCCGAAAAACATCATTTAACCTTGGAATATATTAATAAATTCAAATTGCCTACAAATCTATTTATTAACCGGACTCCTAATGACCACATATACGCAAATGGCATCAACACACGTCTGAATGTATATGAAAAAAATCCAAGCATTATAAAATTCCCAGTTACTCCAAATGAAAGCGGGAAATCGTCGGAAGAACTTTTGTTTTCAGTCATTCAACCAATTATCAATTTTATTAACAAAGATCCTAAAAAGAATTGGCCTCTAATAGAAAAACAATATAGAAATCTAGCCTTTGGTTCTTACTTAAACTATTATTTTTCAATCGGTGCCATTGATATGATAGGTGTACTTATTGATTTGGAAGCATATATGGGGATGACCTTTGTTGAAGTCATACGAGAACTGATCATCTTAACAGAAACAAAGAAATTTTATGAAATAACGGGTGGCATGGACCGATTGCCAAAAGCATTCCTGCCGCAATTGAACGAGGATATTCAGTTCAACCAAAGGTTGATGAAAATATCTCAATCTCAAAACAGTGTAACGATTCATTGTAAAAACCAAAAAACCGACGAGAGTTTCAGTATAACCGGTGATCTTGCGATTGTAACGATACCTTTTTCAACCTTACGATTTGTGAAAGTCGAACCATATGAGGCTTTTTCCTATTATAAAAGGATAGCGATTCGCGAACTCAATTATATGGCCTCTTCAAAGATCGCGATCGAGTTTAAAAGTAGGTTTTGGGAAAAAGTAGGTCAATTGGGTGGTAAATCAATAACGGATTTGCCGATTCGATTTTCATATTACCCAAGTTATGGTATTGGCACAACCGGACCTGCGGTAGTTATCGCGAGCTATACATGGGCAGATGAGGCTTTAACATTGGAAAGCTTATCTGAACGAGAGCTGATCCAATATGCTCTACTGAACTTGGCAGAAATTTTTGGGTATCAGGTTTATTCAGAATTCGTTACAGGGGCTTCTTTTAGTTGGAGTAAGAATCCATATTCTTGCGGAGCATTTACTGCTTTTGAACCTGGACAGGACTCGGAGCTATATCCTTATATTTCTATACCTGAAGGAAGAGTGCACTTTGCTGGGGAACATACTTCACTTACCCACGGTTGGATACAAGGTGCAATTGAATCAGGAATACGAGTCGCAAACGATGTAAATGACTTACCAAAATAATCTTAGTAAAAAAAGGCTGCTAGACAGCCTCTCACTTTTGAAAAAATAGATGAACAATCTAGGCTTTATAAGATTGACTCACTTCAACTTTTATTTTTTGTTTTTTTATCACTATTACAAACAGACTTGCTAATAAACAAAACATTCCTGCAAGTACAAATGCCGATGTATATGAGGTGAAGATTTTATATATTATCCCGGCCCCACCTGCGGCAACAGCTGAACCTAATTGGTGGGCTGCAAAGATCCAGCCATATACCACTACACTTTTTTCAATTCCAAAGATTTGCCTTGAAATGTTAATAGTTGGCGGTACAGTCGCAATCCAATCTAGTCCATAAAACACAGAAAAAATAATAAGTAGAGTAATAGAACCTTCATTTAGTGCAAAAGGAAGAAATACAAGTGAAGCCCCTCTTAGACTATAATACCAAAACAGCAACCAACGGTTATCGAAACGGTCTGATAACCAGCCAGAAAGAGTGGTTCCAATTAAATCGAAAATCCCCATAAATGAAAGCATAGAGGCCGCTGTAACAGCAGTAAATCCAAACCCTATACAATAAGAGATGAAATGGGTACCGATTAATCCACTAGTCGAAAGTCCGCATATAAAAAAGCTGCCTGATAATAACCAAAATTCCTTCACTTTTACCGCTTCAAATAAAGTGCGAAAGGCTATTATTATGGGGTTATTCTTTTGGACTACTTGCTTCACAGGTGATTCTTCTTCAAGTCCATATGGAAGGAGTCCTACTTCTTTTGGTGAATTTTTCATAAATAATAGGATGATTAACAACATAATAAAGCTAAGGATAAGAATAAAACCAATCGCCCATTTCCACGAATACGATTCTATAATAATAGCTAATAACGGAAGTAGGATTAATTGTCCAGTCGCTGTACTTGCGGTCAAAATACCAACTGCAAGTCCTCTTCTTTTTTCAAACCAATGATTCGCAACATATGGGCTTAATATCGTTAAGAATAACCCAGATCCTAAGCCGATAATCAATCCCCAAATTAAAAGTAATTGCCATGGTTTCACCATAAAAAGGGTGAGCAAAACACCGACCATTAGCGTTGTCATAGCCAAAATCATCATTTTCTTTAATCCAATTTCCTCCAGCAGCGCAGCCATAAAAGGACCAGAAATCCCGTATAATAGAAGGTTAATCGCAAAGGCAATGGAGATTAATGAACGATCCCATCCGAACGCATTTTCAAATGGGACAATTAACACTCCTGATGAGGAGCGAACAATTCCTGCTACAATAATAGAAAAAAATGTTATCAATAAAATAAACCAACTATAATGAATACGTCTCAATTCCTTACCCTCCAGTTGTTGTGAATATTCAGAATAAATTAATAGATCCCACTTGTCAACACTGGAATGATGTGTAGAAAAGCGGCATAAAATACCGCTTTTAATTGATCCATTTTCCTTCATTCATTTCGTTATATTTCAATTTTTTCATTGTCAATATCCGATATGTAAATCAGCGATCGAATAGAGTGCTGCTTTTCCTGCCATCTTCACTCGTGTACCTTCATGTTTACAATATAGCGTACCGCCTCTACTGGATAACTGCTTTGCGACCATCTCTCGTTTTTCTAATCTTTCGGACCAGAATGGAATCAAGCTGCAGTGCAAAGAACCAGTAACGGGATCCTCGTTGATTTTTAACTTTGGAAAAAATCCTCTAGAAACAAAATCATATTCGCTTCCTTTTGCGGTAATACAGACGCCAAGACCTTCTGGTAATTTTTCTAATTTTGAAAAGTCAGGATTGGCATTTTTCACAGCTTCTTCTGATTCTAATACAAATACTAAGTCTCTATTTAAATAGGTTTCTACGGGCCTAACTCCCAAAGCATCGATCATCTGTTCCGTGATAGGCAATTCTTCTGATGGAACAGCTGGGAAATCCATTTCATACAATTCCCCTAATTTGTTTACTGTCAGCACTCCACTCATCGTTTCAAATTGCAAGGTATCCACTTGCATTTCTATATAGTTCATAATGACGTATGCAGTAGCTAACGTTGCGTGACCGCATAGGTTGATCTCCCCACCGGGAGTAAACCAACGAAGCTGATACATTTTCTCTTCCTTTACCGCAAATGCCGTTTCCGATAGATTATTTTCAATCGCTATTTTCTGCATGATCTCCTCCGGAATCCAATTCTTCATAATACATACTCCCGCTGGATTTCCTTCAAAAACTTTTTCTGCAAAGGCATCGATAACAAAATATTTCATTGATAATTCCCTCCTAGTGTTATAATGTAAATTAATTATTTATGGGTATTTTATATTGAACACTATATAACACTCAATACAGATGTATAACACTAAGGGGATATTCATGATGCAAATCGAAATTCAACGAAATGCTGATGTTTCACTATCAAAGCAAATATATCAATCGATTGTGGATCGCATCCGTTCAGGACTATTGCAAGAAGGGTTACAATTACCTTCTGTGCGCATCTTATCGAAACAACTTGGAGTTAGTTTGGTTACAGCAGTGAAGGCCTACCAGCAATTGGAGCAAGATGGGTTTATCACATCTGTCCAAGGAAAAGGAACGTTTGTAAAAGTGAAAAGAATAGCGGTAGAGGAAAGAAAAGAAGAGATTTTTTCGTTTGATTGGCAGCTATCTGTTCAAGATTATTTACCTAGATCACAATTTGGCCGATTTCATCTTGTCCCTGAAAAGATTAACCTTTCCTCTTCTATGGTTGATCCCGGACTTCTCCCTAATCGATATTTAGAACGTGAAATTCACCAAATGCTTTCGGAAAACCCCAGAATTTTGTCTCAATACGGAGAGATTCAAGGAGACACACATCTTAGAAAGGAAATGGCTGAGTATTTGAAAAGTTCAGGAGTTCCTTCTACACCTGAGAACATTTTAGTTACAAGTGGTTCACAACAAGGGATTGATCTTGTTGCCCGTACATTTGTGGGGCCGGGAGATGTAGTAGTAATGGAAGCTCCTACCTATCCAGGAGCGATTGATGTTTTTCGAGGGAGAGGAGCTACGATACTCACTGTACCTGTTGATAAGGACGGAATGCGCGTAGATATCCTCCAAAATTTATGTGACAAACATAAACCGAAAATTATTTATACGATTCCTACTTTTCATAACCCAACTGGTGCCGTTATGACTTCTAAACGCCGCAGACAAATTCTTGATATAGCACAAAGTATCCAGAGCCTTATTATTGAGGACGACCCATGTAATGAGATTTACTTTGGTAAAAAGCCGCCGGCTCCTATTAAAAGTATAGATCATAATGGTCATGTGATTTACTTGAGAGGCTTAAGCAAAACACATGCGCCGGGTTGTAGAATTGGAATATTATCTGCTTCTGGCTCCGTATTCAATCGTTTATTGGCCGCCAAGGCAAATACTGACCTGGGAAGTCCTTTACTTACCCAAAAATCCATTTTACCGTTTATCAACTCTAAAAGAATGATGGATCACAATAAAAAATTGAGAACAGCTTTAAGGATTCGACGTGATTTGGTTCTTGAATTACTTTCACAACATATGCCTGATGGCGTATCATGGGTAATTCCAGAGGGGGGATTAAATCTATGGATCAGTTTACCTTCTTGGTTAGATAGTAATCATGTTCTAATAGAAGCAAAAAAACAGCAACTAACCTTCTTGCCCGGATCAGCGTGTTATCCGGTTGAGCAAGAAAATCATCACCTACGAGTGAGTTACTCTTATATGAACGAGCAATTATTACAACAAGGGGTTACAACATTATGTAATATTCTTCATTCCCAAATTAGATCAAAAACAGTCCATGACTGCTCACCATATTTTTGATACAAATCAGGTGTAAAAGGCTTTGGAAGTAAATAATTTAAGGACAGCCTGCTTACACTTCAATCCTGAAGTAAAATCGGGCTGTCCTTAAATTTCTTTTTTCAACTGGGCCTTTTGTTTTTTATAAAACTCTGTTAAACTTGCCTGTTGATTTCCGCTCCAGGCGCGTGCGGTTCGCGGGTACTAACCGCCTGCCTCCTCGTCGCTGCGCTCCTGCGGGTCTCCCCTGCCCCGTCCTCCCGCAGGAGTCTTCGGCGCCTGGAACGAAGGTCAACAGGGTGCCAATATCAACAAAAAGCTTTAACATAGTCTTTTATAAAAGAAGGTTGAATTACTTTTTACTTCTTAGAATTTCATTTACTGTCGTTTTCATGGAATAAATCACGGTTTTTTTGTACCGAACTGCTATAAGTAGCACTCTTATCTGTTCGGATCGGGAGAGATGTTTAAAACGGGGTTCTTGTTTCAAAAAGGAGCGTACGATTGACCAGCTAGTCGGCATTAACGGAAAGTCATCTAGGGGTTGTTTGTTTCGGAAACGCTGAAGCCATGATATCATTCCGTTTGAACTTCTACTTTTATCGACTATACATGGCGCATAAATATTTTTAGTGTGTTTTTTAAGGGATTCAAATCGATCTTGCCCGCTAACAATGATGTAATTGTCATCCTTCCGATTTTTTTTGACAACCAAAACAAACATGCAGTCCCACATTAATCTCTGCAGTTTTTTGATGTGCTCTGTAATTTTCACCGATAAATCAGGTTTGATTTTGTTCAGTGGTATATACTGTATTGTGAATTTCATTCTCAGCCCCTCCTGTTTTTCATTTACCTCTCCTCAAATGCTTAGGTTTACTTACAGCAGGTGCGTCAAACTGATGAATGGAAATTACCATTAGACTTTTCTAGGGTTAGTGTTAATTATCGTTATGAAAAACACATGATTAAACTGAAATCCCTATAGTTCATATGTATGAAATGGGCGCATGTCACATACGAAGTAAGCAAAAAACATTTAACAATTTGTTTTACCTACCTTTATATGTCTTATTCAAGTTTCCAGATAAATTACCCACAATAAGAAAAAGCCTCCTAGAATGGAAGCATGAAATACTTGGAGAGGTTGGCAGACTGAAATAGAAAGACCAACATTTATGTGTAGTCAACCTATCCTGGTCGGCACCAGATTGCTCAGTAAAATTGCTTCTTCCCCTAGCTGAAAGACCTGCTCCACTCATCTTTAGATCGTACTCAGTTTATCGAATAACCATACAAGATGATTGTATTTACCACAGGATTGTATGTGATCTCTCTCGATCAGGATACGTTCCATTGCAATCGAGTCGTCGCCGAACCCGGTATTTTGAACTAGGTTAACAGGGGGACGGTTTTCAGCAATATTTATACGAATTTGATGAAGTAATGTTATGATTGCTTTGTTAAATTCATGAAACTCATCGGGAAAGCTTGCAGTAAGGGATTGATGTTCTAATATAATCTTTTCCATGAGTCCATAATCCGTCGGATGAATAGAGTGCAGGGCTCTAATGGATACATCAAGAACCGGGTGCTTTAGTTGAAACAACAGACGATTTAAGTTCATATCTTCCTCCTTCGTTTTCGAAGGCGGATGTTCTTGATGAAACGTTTCTAAATCATCTTCGATAATAAAATTAGCATTGGCCTTATATAATCTATAAGCAAGCTCAGCATCCTCGGGTCCCCATCCTTTGAAATTCTCTTCATAGCCGCCGACTTGCTCCATAAAACTTCTTTTAATAGAAAGAAAACCTAAGCAAGCCATCCAACGCAATGGGCTGCTATAAAAATGTTCCCTAAGGTATTTTAATAAATGATGAGCATAACTTCTGTATTTTACCATCGAGTATAAATTTTTTATATCGTCAATATCCTCTCTATTAACCACTTGTTGGGGCTCTTGTAAATGCCTAATATGAGTCGTTAAGCTACTAAGTGTCTGTTCTTGCGATACCACCTCTTTAAGGCGTTGGTTGAAGAGAGAATTTTTTTCGCTCCACTTATAAATCGCGTTGATTTGATTATTAGTAAAATCCGGGGATAAAAAAGTATAAATGCGCCCCCGCTTGCTTCCTGCAATAACAACGGATTTCTCGTGAGTTAGATGATGCTGGCGGTTAAGGGTAACATAGTTAGGGGAAACGATGGTTTCTGCATCCAAAATGATAATAATCTCTCCCCTCGCATGCCTAAGTCCAATATTTCTTGAAGCAGCAACACCAACATTGGTGCTATTGCGAATATATTGAAAATGGTAGGGAGGGCAATATTCCTTAATTTTTGGGGTCTGGTCGGTAGAGGCGTCATCAATCAATATCACTTCCATTTTGGATAAATCAAAGCACTGTTTCTCCAATGCATAAAGGCTAAGCAGATTAAGGGGATAGCGGTTATATGAAGGCATGATGATTGTGACTTCAATTTCCATGTGTTTACTCATTCCTCCTTGAGAGCCTATAGCTCGAACAATTATAAAGTTCGGCTTAATTTGTTTTATTTAAAACTAGTATTTAACGAAAAGATATACCGACAATAATTAAAAGGATGAAAAGCACCACGAATAAAGCAAAAAATTAACGCCATAACCATCTGACATAATAGATCACCACCTTAATTATTTGATAGAACATCGTATGTCAGAACATTAAAAATCGAATTGGACAAGGACAAAAATTTACATATATTTACATAATCTTAATATTTAAAAATGCTATTAGCTTGCTCCACATTTCAAAGATATTTTGCTTATTCAAGTAACCTGCCACCTTCGAATAAGAAAAAGGATCGCCGCAGCAACCCTTTTTGAATTCAAGCACCCATTAGCCTAATAGGAAATTTCTTTAATCAGTTCTGAAAGTCTTATTAGCCCCTTATTTAATTCGTGAAGTGATGCATAGGCATAGGACAAACGAAGATGAAAGTGATTATTACTGTCGTAAATATTTCCTGGGTTTAGTAAAATCCCCTCGTTTAGTGCTTTTTCAAATAATTTTCTAATTGAAATTTGTTTTTTGATTTGCAGCCAAATATAAAAACCACCCTGTGGGATATTCCATGTGGCTAATTGCTTAAAATGTGTATTTAGTATTTCAAGGGTGAAATCTCTACGGAATTTTAGTTTTGTCCTTATCTTCTTTATATGTTCATCATATAAACCACTTGATAGCCACTCTGCGACGATGAATTGAGATAAAGAACTTGAGCCATAATCAGTTTGCATTTTTATATCGGCTAACCGATCTATCACTGGTTCGGGTCCAACGATCCAACCAATTCGTAAGCCAGGACTCAGAGTTTTAGACATACTCCCTATGTATAAGATAAGTCCTTGACCATCAATTGATTTTAATGGATTCGGTGGCGGGTTCTCAAACCATAAATCTCCGTATACATCATCCTCAATAATTGGCAGCTTTTCATTCTTACAAATATCCAACAATTCCTTTCTTCTATTAGCTGACATTAAAATACCCGTGGGATTATGGAAAGTTGGGATGGTGTAAAGTAATGCACCATTATGCTGCTTTTTTAACCTCTTAATCGACTCGGGTCTAATCCCTTCATCATCCATGGGAATTCCAAGTAAGTTCATTCCTGCTGATTGAAATACATGCACTGAATTTAGATATGAAGGAGTTTCAAGAAAAATTGTTGAATCACGGTACAATAAACCTAATGAAATCAATTGCAATGCCTGTAGTCCTCCTGAAACAATCATTATCGATGTTGGAGAAACTTCTATTTTCTTCGTTTTTAAATAATTGCTTATCATTTCTCTTAAATAGAGACTTCCTTTTGGCTCCGAGTATCCTAACGAAATCGTATGGGGAGAATGCCTCTTGAACATTTGTTCCATTTCTTTGACAGGCAGCAACTCTGGTGAAAGTTCTCCCGTTCCAAGGCGTATTACTTTTGGATTAATTTCTGCTCTATTAATTTCTTGAATTGTTTTGTTATTGGGTTGGTAAGATCCCGACTTAACGTAGCTGTTCCAATCAGGTGGCGGGGGTGAAGCAAGTAAACTCCACGTATTATTGACCACAAATGTCCCTTTTCCAACTTTTGATTCGATTAACCCATCAGCTGATAACTCATCAAGTGCATAAACAATGGTACTCCGATTCACATTGAATTTCTTTGCTAAACCTCTTTGCGTAGGAATTTTAGTTCCAACCGTCCATTCACCGTTTATTATTTTTCTTTTCATAAACTCATAGATTTGTTGATGGAGTGGAATCAAGGAGGATTTGTTTAGGATCCAGTCTTTTTCTATCAAAAGGAACTCCCCTATCATTTTTATATTAATTATAAATGATTGGTTGGGTAATATTCCATCCAATTGGTTGGAGACGAGTGTAATCAAATCTAATACAATGCAGTTATTACATATCAGGGGGAGAAAAATGTTAGAAGCAATTTTACACGGCATGATCTTAGCATTAGGTTTAATCCTACCTTTAGGGGTACAAAATGTTTTTGTCTTTAATCAAGGTGCAAGTCAGCCCAAATTCGTGAGAGCACTGCCAGTCATTATTACCGCAGCTATTTGTGATACTTTGCTTATTTCAATAGCGGTCTTAGGAGTGTCAGTCGTTGTACTTGGTTCTTATTGGATAAAAATAGTTCTTTATATAATTGGTAGTTTATTTTTACTCTACATGGGTTTTGTTGTATGGAGGTCTAAGCCTCAAAATGTACAGGAAGTAGGATTAGCTTTTTCATACAAAAAACAAATATCTTTTGCTATGTCAGTGTCATTACTAAACCCACATGCCATTTTAGATACCGTTGGTGTAATCGGAACAAGTTCCTTAAAATACATAGGCTTTGAGAAAGTAGCATTTGCTGTGGCATGTATATTCGTTTCGTGGGTATGGTTTGCAGGATTGGGCATAACAGGAAGAATGCTCGGAAAAATAGACAAATCAGGTAATTACCTAGTGGTCCTAAATAAAATTTCTGCTATCGTCATGTGGGGTACAGCTGTTTATATTAGTTCTTCACTTTTATAAAATAATTTCTGGCCATTAGACAGCTCTCCAACAAGCGACCCCCTCCTTACAAGGACAAGTCCATGAAAATCTTCGTTTTTAATTTTTTTACTAATTCCAGTCTGAATATCTTTAACTAGAATATCTTTTAATTTGAGGGTCTTTAGAAAGATTTATCAGTTTAATGGATTAAATGGAGAAATTCGAAGGCAATTAGGAGGTTAATTATGAAGGCTATCGTTTCTAACAAATATGGTCCACCTGATGTGCTTGAATTAACAGAGGTGGAAAAGCCTATCCCAGAGGACAATCAAGTACTTGTGAAAATTCATGCAGCATCGGTGAATTATGGTAACATAGTCCTTTTGAAGGGTGAACCGTTCTTAGCACGGTTTGCTTTTGGTCTTCTGAAACCAAAATACCCTATACCTGGAGGCGACATAGCAGGTATGGTTGAAGCAGTTGGCAAAGATGTTACACAGTTTCAACCAGGCGATGAGGTATTCGGAGACCTATCTGGATGTGGTTGGGGTGGTTTTGCCGAATATGTTTCTGTTCCCGAAAATGTATTAGCCTTGAAACCAGCCAATCTTTCATTTGAGGAAGCTGCAGCTGTACCTATGGCGGGAGTCACTGCGTTACAGGGCCTCCGTGATAAAGGCAAGATCCAGTCGGGACAGAAGGTATTGATTAATGGTGCCTCTGGTGGTGTGGGAACTTTCGCCGTACAGATTGCCAAATCCTTCGGGGCTGAGGTAACTGGGGTGTGCAGTACGAGAAATTTAGATATTTTGCAATCGCTTGGAGCTGACCATGCCATTGATTATTCAAAGGAAGATTTTTCTCAAAAAATGCAGAGTTATGATCTTATTCTTGGGGTGAACGGACATAAACCACTTTCAGACTATAAGCGTACATTAAGTCCCAATGGAATTTTTGTTCACGTCGGGGGTTCCGGAGCACAAATGTTTCAAGCAATGGTCCTTGGGCCTTGGATTTCAATGACCGGAAGTAAGAAAATGGGTACTTTTTTACAAAGGTCAAACCAAAAAGATCTGATATATATTAAAGAACTGCTTGAAGCCGGTAAAGTAAAACCCGTTATTGATAAACGTTATAAGTTGAGTGAAGTGCCCGAAGCTTTCAGGTATTTTGAAGAAGGTCATGCTCAGGGAAAAGTTGTCATTACTATGTGAATCATCTTTAAAAGAATAATAAAGTAGTAGAAAGAAGTCAATTTGTTAGATAATTTAAGGCTTTGTGGTTCAGTTAGCAACCCGACTCGTATATACGTTCATTATGACCGCTTCAGTGATTTTATCAGCGCAGATGGGCTTTATGAACCCTTCTTATGGACCGTTTCAATGATTTTCAGCGCAGACGGGCTTTACGAACCCTTCTTATGGACCGTTTCAATGATTTTTCAGCGCAGATGGGCTTTATGAACCCTTCTTATGGACCGTTTCAATGATTTTCAGCGCAGACGGGCTTTATGAACCCTTCTTATGGACCGTTTCAATGATTTATTAGCGCAGACGGGCTTTATAAATACTTCTTATTACCCATCTCCTAAAATTATTAAACCAAGCGGGCTATATAAATCGCTTTTATCAATAACCTCGGTCTTTTATTAACTGAATTGTATTTGTTATAAGAATAATCAAAAATCATCTTTAATTATAAAGAGAACGCACATTTAGACCTAACTAAAGTTTGCGTTCTCTCTATGTTTGTTATAACTATCAAAGGAAAGTTCGTTATCTGTCCCTGAAACGGATTAGAGCGTCTCCGATTCTAGTCGAAATCCTTCCACGACCACATCTTCATCAATCTCCAATAATAGGCACCGTTTTCCTTGGTACATAATATATTTTACATTTTTCAGCTCTTTCGGGCTGATGGATACATCTGCCACTTTCGTATTGATTTTTATGGATTTAGGAACTAAACTGCTTGCTTTGAATTCATGTTTTTCGTCATCAACGACAGCTTTGAAGGCATGTTCCACTTGGGCAGTCTCGACATTTTCAACCCCGCTTACTGTTAAGATGCGTTCGATGTCCCGATAATCCAATGTAGGAGCTTCACTTTCTTCGCTTTCTTCATTTTCCTGCACCATTTTATCGATTTCCTCATAGACATTCGAAATGACCTTGGAATCCACTTGGTCTCCTATTACTTTTTTTAAGATCTGTTCGAAGCTGTCCTTATCTTCCTGGGCAGTAATGATCTCTTCGCAATTGAGGACCACTTCAATAAATGTCCCATCTGGTTGATTCGCTTTTCCTGCACAATAAAGAATATGGTTTACATCTGCAGAATTGTCATTAAAAGCAGGGAACAGAAAGCCTGACAACGGAGACGCTAGATTGATAATTGGATCAAAGACGTTATTCGATTTGAATTCTTTCTCGATATAATCAAACAGCAAGGCTTTTTTCGGCTGATCCGTTTTATTGAGACTGCAGAGGATAAACTCGTTGGAATAAACTTCATCATTCCCACCTTCTTCGGATTCTAGGTCTCGTTTCCTGGTAACCTTTCGATATTCTCCTCGAATAAATGTCACCATCGTATCAAACTCATAAACCGTATGAGCAAACATTTTTCCGACAATTTGCAGCATGTTTTCTTTCCAATCTTCTGTTGAATCAGCTCGTAATCCATCGAAGAGGATATGTTGTGTACTGTCTTCTACATCCCGGATAAATTTCAGTTCAAACAGTTTGGCATCGAGATAACCAGTCAAAACCTTTTTAAAGTTGGCCAAAAACAATTCTTGTGCTTCTAGTTCTAACATTTGAAACGGTTGACTGACATGATGGTAAATCTCACCTGTTTCTTTCTGAACATAAACATTGAAGATTTCTCGAATTTTCATGAGATCATTGTCGAATTTAAATTGCTTACGGATATCAGCGATATCTTTTTTATTCATATGTATCAGCTCCCCTTCATGATTATACTGTTCAGACAGGAAAATAGGAATACTCTTTACCATCTCCTACCTGTTCTATTTTTCAATTTTTGCTAAAAATAAATAAACCATTCGTAAATGCTCGCTTTTACGAATGGTTAACTGACATTAGCAGCTATTAAATATTTTAATCAAAAGTATCTTAAAAAACATTGGATTGATGTTAATTACGTTATAATAATCTATTCGCCCGTTGATGTTTGAAGTATATTTACCCTATAACAGCATGTAAACTAGGTCTGCGGATTACTAAAACATCACATTTAGCTGATCGTACAATTGCTTCAGAACAGAACCAGTCAAGAATCGTTCAACAGCATTTAACCCTGTAGCGCCACACATAATTAAATCTGCCTTAACTACCTTTGCAATATCTCCAGTAATGATCACTTTTGATCCCATTTCACTAACAATACTCGTAAACGTAGAACCAGCAATCGTACCTTCGCGTTCAAAGTCAACTACTAATTTATCAATCATCGCCTGTGTGGCTTCTTGAGTAGTTGGAAACCGTTTGAAAGTGTTATCAATATCCGCAGTAATCACTTCCTTTATGGACTGAAGGCAAGCAATTAGTAATTCTTCTTTTCCATTTGGAAAGTGATGATAAAACGAACCTTTTGAAATATCAATGCTTTTAAAATTTCGGTTAAGCCTACACCTTTATATCCTTTTTGCTGGAAAAGCGTAGTCGCAATGTTGATTATATGTAGTTTTGTATCCATTTCTGTTGAAAAACTCCTTCATACGGACCGGTCTTTTTATTACTATATCAATAAAGTTTTCCATATTTCAAGAATTTTAAGGTAATTTCCATCAAAAAAGGAGTAAATCATTTAATTAGATTAACAAAGCGGGGGTTTTTTGCTATTTTTTATATCTTCCAATCTAACTTTAATATACCTTTTAGAATACTTACTTGTTCAGTCCCTATTTTTTCTGCAATTTTATTCTCAAGTTGGGCTTTAAGGGCCGCGTTTTTTTCGTAGCATTCTTCTCCTAAATCTGTTAACTGGATACACTTTTCTTTCTTGTTGTTTTCTACATTGTTGATTTCAACTAATCCTTTTTCAGAAAGCTTTTGGATAAACTTATGTATCGCCTGACGTGAAATTTCTACATTTTTTGTAACATACGAAATGCTAGGCTGTTTTTTATAAATCCTAGCCATGATATACCATTCAGAATTTGAAATATAAATCTCACTTTGATCGTTCCAAGCTTTCTCTGAGATACTTCGGACCAAACTATGACGCTCACTTAATAAGTCGATAAGATCTAAATTTTGTAATTCAGCGTTTGAAATCAAATGATTCACTCCAATCATAATCCTCGCACCTACTATACAAAATACGGTAATGGTTGTCAATTTGGTTTACTTCCATAGCCCGACAAGGTGCTAAAGAAGATAATAACCTTAGCTAAATCTTTTCATTTTCTCAAATAAATACTGCACTCCATATAAAATATAAATTCTTTATATAGATAAAACTTGTCCTCATGAAATGTTTGTTTAATGCCTATTCGCTAAAATTTCTTGCATCTTGCGTGACACGAGGGGATAAAAATTGTTAATCGCGCTAGTTGTGGAATTTCCCCCGAAAAATCCTGTCCCTGGGCACGTTTTTACATTATAATCTGGCCCTCTATCTAGCACTCTTTCCTTCGTTCTCAAATTCCACCAATGATGATAAGTAATAGTATCAATGGAAGGAGTTAATCCGAATTTTATAGATAACATGGCGGTAATATAAACAATGGTTTCCTTCTGTTCGGCAGTCATAACATCATGACCTTTATCGAAGTTGCCAACATTTTCGATGGTAATCCCTGTTTTATTAGCCTTTGGCCCAATAGTGCCTTCGGGGGCTATGTTAAAAGGCCTTGAAACAGCTACTTCTCCATCCGGAAAGGTGGTAATATTCTGAGCGATATTACTCCAGCCCATTCTTCTCTTATGGAAATTTTCCATCCCCATCAACATTCTAAAATGATTGGATCCATTAAAATGCTTATATGACGGTAACCATGTGTGATGCTGCTGAATGATAGTTACCTTCCTATTAATTCTAGCGTTAAATAACCAGTCCCTAAATTCCTCCCTCGTCATCAGGATATGCTGACCTTGCATGGTCATTTTTTTAGGAGGAATCTTTAATACTTGCCCGATATAAAGGTCTTCTGATGAAAGTTGATTGTTTGCTTTTATACTGTCGACTGTAGAATGAAAGGCTAATGAAATTCCCCTCAGGGTATCTCCGGCAATCACTTCATACATGATTGGAACCCACAACTTCTGCCCCACTAATAATGAATTGGATTGCAATCCATTGGTTACCTTGAGATCATTAACTGAAGTGTTATATCTATTTGCTATTCCAGGTAAAGTATCCCCTGATTTCACCAAATAAATATTACTAGGTTTATTACCAGCACCCTGAGCAGGAAATGGATGAATATGATTACAATCAAACCAAAGACAATGACAAAATTATTTTTCATTTTACATATCCTTTCAAAGTAAATCAGTTTAATCTTGCAAACTTAAAAGGAACGTGAAATAAAATAGCATTAAAAAAAGCATACTTGCATTGTATTCTTTCGAACTTTTCATGACTTTTACCTATTATTTTGTACTACTTTTAAGTAATTATGTCGTTTCTGTGAACATTTTGTTTTTAAGAGGGTACTACACGATTGAATACATAAATTGGTATTTAAGTTTGGCTACTTTATTGATAAACTAATTTCTGACAAAAAGAGATAAAAAGTGGGGATTTAATTGAATCTAACAATAGATAATTTAGACTTTCACCAAATAGTTGAGAATTCCCTTAACTCGATATTGATTGTTTGTGAAGATCAAACGATCCGCTACTGTAACAAAGCTGGTTTACACTTACTAAATCTTCCATCTCTAGATCAAATATTAAATAAAAAAATAAGTCAATTCCTCCCTCCAAATCTTCATGATATGTGCAATGAAGGATTAACCAGGGTTATCGAAAAACAAGAAATCATTAAAGAAATGTATATAAAAATTATTAAAAATAATGGGGAAGTTGCAGATGTTGAAATGATGACCATTCCGTTTTATTTTGAAATAAAGTATTGGCTCAGGTTATTATTCAAGACATTACCAAGAGGAAAATTGCAGAGAAACGGTTGAAAGATCGTGAAAAATTAGCTTCACTTGGTCAATTAGCAGCTGGCATTGTTCATGAAGTTAAAAACCCCTTAACGGCAGTAAAGGGATTTTTATAATTAATTAAAGAATCTCATAATCATCCTTATTTAGATACGATGGAAAGCGAATTAGAAAAAGCATTACAAACACTACAAAATTTATTGCAGGTATCAAAACCCGACTTATAAGACGAACCTCTGATATTGATTGACTTATGTAAAGAGTTAAATTCTATATTGCTTTTATTCCAAGAAAAACTTTATTCCGTTGAGGTTGAAATGGACTTAAGAGATTCTGATAAGAGATTTTATGGAAAGAAAAATTTACTCTTAAAATCTTTTTTCAATCTGATCAAGAATGCCATTGAAGCAATAATGGCCGATGGAAAAATAAAAATTGAGCATTATTATCATGAAGGTTGGATTCATATTAAGTTGAGTGATACAGGGCAAGGTATTCCTGAAGAAAAGTTGGTCATTTTAGGAACACCTTTTTATTCTAGTAAACCAGATGGAACGGGAGTAGGATTGACGCAAGTGTTTACAACGGTACACGAGCACGGGGGAAATATTTCGGTTCAAAGCTTGGTTGGAAAAGGCACAACGTTCCATATTCAACTTCCAGTTAAAAAGGTCTAAGATTTTTTATGATTTTGGCTCTATTTAATACCATATTAAAAAAATAGCTTGGCAATCGCCAAGCTACTCCCTCTACAGTACTTGAAATTAATCAAGATATTTATAGTAATCCTGGGAATGGTAACTTTTAAATCCACATGATTCATAGAGCCTTAGGGCATGGGAATTTTTGGCTTCAACCTCTAGAAAAATAGGCAGCCCTTTTTGATGTTCCATTTTTACCACTCTTGATAAAGCGTTTCTCCCAATCCCTTTTCCCTGAAGCTCTGGAAAAACAGCAAAACCATAAATCCATGCTTCTCCATTGGATTCGGAAACACGCATTTTTCCAGCAGTTTTTCCTTCTACTTCAATAAGTAAACGTTGATCACTGCTGTTCTCCCGAATCAACTGATTAAATTCCCTTGCTGCATTTTCATTCAATCCAAATCCCAAGACTTCGAGTCGTATTTCTGCTTCCCAATCCTCATTTGTAAAGGACTTCCTTAAGGTTATATTGGGATCCATAGACAATTCAGTTTCCTGCCATTTCATTTGATATTCTGCTAACGAAAATACACATGGAATATTCTTTAAAAACTGCTTGGCAGATTGTGATTCTGTTGGAGCATTTAACAAAACAGTGGTAAAACGTTTTTTCGCTTCTCCAAGTCCCATTTCTAGCAACTTAGAAAATAACCCTTTCCTTCGATAATCCGGGTGCACCATCCCGCAAAGCTCCACTTTATCTCCAAAACCATAGCATCCAAGAAAACCGACAAGCCTGCCATCTTCATAATGGAAGAAGTCTTCCTTTTTATTTCCTAACCGATTTTCAAGCATATCAAAATTCAGCTTGAGCTGAAATCCTCCCTCTTTTTCACAAACCTCTTGAAGTTCTTTTATTTCTATCAATTCTTCCTTTGTTAGCATTCATTTCACCTCTTTTCATATTCACCTATTCCTATTCTTGACCATGCCGTGTCATTCCTTCTTTTCAAAAAACAAAATACATTTAAGGTAATTTGCATGCCAAATAGTTCAAGAAAAGAGCGTTCAGTTGTGATGAGGTCTTCGAAAATACATATAGTTAGTTGGTTAAGGCTTTGAAATTGGAATTTCTAACGTATTTATTTTTGATCCATCTTTTGCTGAGTAAACAAATAATTCAAATTTAGCATTATTAGAAGATACTAACCCTTTTTCGAAAGTGATTTTAAATTCACCCCAGGCAGGTGCACCCGCTGTTTGGTAGTTACTTTCTTTGACCACTTTCTCGCCATCGTAAAGAGCATATTGAAACACCCCTTCAAATACTTGGGCTTTTCCGGTTATTGTGAGTGTATCTGAAGTTTCCGTGACGACAACATCTTTAAACACTTCATTTTGATACACTTTTTCCTCTGGTTCAGGTGTAACAGGCTCTTCAGGTTTGGATGGATTTTCTCCCTTTGGTTCAGTTATAGGTGGTTTATCTTTCACCACGTCTTTTTGTTGGTTACAAGCCGCTAAACTGATTGCAGCTATTATCATCGCGAACAAATAAGCAATTTTCTTCATCATTTTATCCCACCTATTTTTCTTTTAACTTATTATATTGTATTTCTTTTCATAAAAACCCTGTTTTTAAACATCGAAACTAAAAAAAATATAATCCGTCTATATTTTTGAGGTGGTAATATGCGGAAATCAAAAAGTCTGTTATTTTTATTAATGATTGATGGTCCTAACAGGCTGCCAGACATTAGGCCAACATACAGTAATTGATTGATTGATTGGGTTGATTTTATTAAGTGGGATGATAAAGAGTATGATGGGATTTATTATGGTGTTCTTGCTGATGAAAATTATATAGGAAAATTTCGCACGAACGTTCATTCGCATATAATTAATATATGCCTTACTAAGGAGGAATTTTTATGAAGTCCATCGATTTAATTATTCTAAACTTTAATGAAGTAAGAAGGAGAAGCATAAAGGTCTGGACATCTATTCCTGAAGAAAAGCTTCTCTGGAAGCCAGATGATGAAGCAATGAATTGCCTAGAAATGATTAGGCACGTACTAGAAAGCGAACATTACTATGACCTTGCAATTAGAAATAGAGGTAGTTTAGCCGCTTTCGATTCCCCTTTCGAAAATCAGCCCTTCACTTCTGTAAATGCAGAATTGGAATTTGCAGAACCCTACCGAAAGCAATTCATTGATACTATTAAGTCATTTTCTGAAGGTGATTTAGAAAATATAAAAATTGACCGTTCTGAATCGGGGTACATAAGAGATTTAGGGGATATGTTTTTACGTGTTGCCTATCACGAATCCGTTCATACTGGGCAGTTATTGGATTATTTAAGGACCGCAGGGGTTCCAAGAATCCGTATCTGGGATTAAGCAATTCCATCTTGGATAACAAAAAAGTGGTACACCTTTATTATTACACAGTTTGTGTCAAATGTGGCATTAACGAGATAGATATTTTCATTTCTCTTTTTCCACTAACTTGCCCGGTAGTGGAAAAAGAAAAAAAGGCTGCCGCAGCAACCTGAGTTTCAATTATTGCACCCGTGCGTTAGCTCAACAAGCACCAGGTTTTTAATTGAACTCTTCCGTGAACCCTTAGGGGTGAAATTTTGTAGTTTGAATGGATTTATTATTCACGGATAAAATATAAAGGTTAAAACTAATCGCTCATTTATTTGCTTAAGGAGAAAAATAGAGGTGCAAAATGAAGAAATCAAAAATGCTATTAATATTACTGTTTGTTCTTCCCTGGCTTTCATTCCCTCTATTAGGTCGGAGAACAATAATTAGATTTTTACCCGCCACTATTTTAATTAGTGTCATCTCAAAAATATTATACACGATAGGTAAAAAGCGTAGGTGGTGGTTGTTTTATACAAAAGTAAATCCTAAAATAAGCGGTGACACTGCATTTGTATTTGGTCCTTTCTTTCTTTCAGCACTCTGGATTCTTAAATTGACATACAGTAGATTTCCTTTGTATCTAATTACAAATATCATAGTTCATATTTTATTTGATGTTTGGGGATTAAAACTTTTAAAACGAAAACGAATAGTTACATTAGTCAGAATAAATCCATTCCAGCATTTTTTGTTCCTTCAAATGAGAGCCTTGCTTTTATATAGCTTTCAATTATTGTTTGAGAAAATAAGAAAATATAAAAACCCTTTATTGAATAAAATGAACTGAGATCCATAAAATGGACAGTCTAAATAAAGACCGAATATTTTAAGCTGCTAATAAGTGACTCCGGTATTGTGCCGGAGTCATTTTATTTAGGCTCCATTGATATCCTTTCTAGATCCGATTCGTGTTGTACATTTGGATTCTGTTCTAGTAGTTTCATTTGAATTTCATTAAAAATAATTTTACTCATTATATGTCCTCCGCTCACATCATTGAGTTTGATTATAAACGGGTTTTTGTGAAATGGACACAGAAAAACCCGAATAAGGGACTTTTTATAAAGTGTCCATTATTCGGGTTATAGTTCACGGTAGATACTGTCCGTCTTTGTTTTATAGATGGTTACTTTTTAAAAATAGTCGCGATGACTTGATCATAGGTCATTTCTGTATCGACAGTGAAAGTACCCGGACGCAAATTTTTCTCGACACCTTTTTTCTCTACATCTCTTGAGAATTTAAAATCATCAGGTACGATTTTTGCTTTTTCAAGCATTCTACCGACATCGATGCTGGTCATCCCTTGTGTCACTGAAATAACTGCTCGATAGACGATCTTTTTGGAATTATTATTGGCTGAAGCTGCTGAAGCTGTTGAAGCAGCTTTTTTGGTTGCCTCTATTGTCTTATCATAGTCTGCCTTCGGTTGAACAATATACCCAGCTGTTAAAAGCTTATCTTTCATCTCTGCTTCAGTTGGCTGAAGGACTGTTTTCTGCTCGCTTTTGGTAGGTTTGGGAGCTGCTTTTGTGACTGCAGGATCTTCAGTGAAGTAAACAGCACCACAAATGGTCGAAGCTAGAAGAATTCCGGCCGCAAAGCTGCTCACTACATTAAATTTCATTTGCTATTTTGCTCCTTTCATCCTTTGCTGCTAGATAAGGTGCAAGGAATTGGTTAATTTCACTCTCTGAAACTTGTTTTTTCTGAGCAATGGTCTCAATCGAATATTTGCGTTTATATAAATCTAGTACTTCACGCTTAAATATCATTTCTTCTGGAGTCAGTTGAACGCCTGCTTCCTTTGTGACCACTTCTATATCAAGTTCCAAATTGCGAATTTGCTCGTGCACGTTATTGATATCTTTCATAACAGCCACATGAACCATATCAATTTCCTTATGTTTTTGTTTTTCTAAGTTGCGATTCGATATAATTGAAACGATTAGCAACACAGCTGATATCGCAATCAACAGAATTATAGTCCATTCCATCATATTAGTTTCCTCCTTTTTTACATAGCAATCCACAATTCCCTATTATACATCCTAAATATAAATATTTCGATTAAAACCGACTAAATGAGACACAAGTCGGATGGATTTGACAAATCGAACCTCCTTTTCAATAAAATTACTACACGAAAAAAAGCAATGCAGGTACGAATGCATTACTTTTTTCGTGGTTTTATATTCATCCTCACATTTCAAACTCCCATTCATCCTTAAGAATTAAATAAAGGACAAGAAGAGTGTTTTCTAAATCAGAGGTTTTTTCCCCTTCTGGAACCAGGCCGATTTTCGGAAATAACAGTTCGGCGATTTGTTCCGTGAGTTGATTTCTTTCCATTAACGGGATTTGCAAAAAACGGCTGGCATATGTACTGACGAGCTTCCAATCCTTAGTTCCCAAGGATTTCAGCGTCCATTCATCAATAGTGAGATCTTCCTTGGTAAGCCCTCTGTTGTTGATTTCTTCTTCGAGAGATGTTGGTTTCTTATTCCGTTTTGCCTTGCGCTCATGAACGACAATCGTCCCAGCGACAAGATCGCCGAGCCGTTTATGTTTAGAATGGAAAAAGATCATAATAATACCTAGAAAATAAGCTGTCGGCAAGGAATCAATGATTCGGATCAGATTCCGGATAAAACTGGAAAGCAACGTGATACTATGACCGTTTTCCTGAATGACCCGGATTCCCATTAACTTCTTCCCAAGTGTTCTCCCCCCCGAGAAATACTCAAACGCAAAAAAGTAGCCCCAATTAACGAGAAACAACATGATAATCGTTATTGCAATAGGCAGTGAATTCCCGATCAAAACAAATTCCATTTTTGACATCCCGTCCAGGATGAAAAAAAGAACAATCAAGGACAAAATATTAAAAGCCATTAATAGTAACTGGTCAATGATAAAGGCTGCAGACCTGCTGCCTAAACCAGCGATTTGAAACTGAATCGACACGAATTCGGGTGTTTTTATATCTACATGATCTTCATTCATAAGCTTCCCCCGTCACATGGTTGATTATTTCTATTTCTATTTTTCTACAATATTACTATAATAAGGAGAATAAAGACAAAATTAATACATAGCCCCATTAAAGTAGGTGTCAGGATGAATGTAAAACAATTTATAAAAATACATCGTGAAGAATGGAAACAGCTCGAACAGTTAATCACAACAATAAGCAAGCACAGAAATAATATAACAGGTGACCGAATCACTCAATACCATCGTCTCTATCAAAAGGCGGCCCAACATCTTTCCTACAGTCAAACTTATTTTCCTAATGATGATGTCACCCAATATTTGAACGGACTTGTAGCTAAATCACATAATCTATTGTATAAAGACCAGGTATCAAGCTTCAAACAAATCCGTCATTTTTTTAGTGAAAAATTTATTGGGCTCTTGTTAGAGCAATGGAAATTTGTCATGTTTGCAATGGTCTTATTTATGATTGGTGCTTTGGGAAGCTTTCTTTCAGTCATGAATGACCCTCTGCATATCTATTCCATTCTCCCAGCGGAAATCGCAAAAGGTGTGGACCCGGAACAACTTGGGAAGAGCCATGATGCGGTGGACTCATCCCTCATGTCGGCAAGCATTATGACAAATAATATCAAGGTCGCGATCTTTGCTTTTGCCGGTGGTATTACATTTGGGCTTGTGACCGTTTATTTGATGGTCTACAATGGCATCATCATTGGTGCGCTCGCTGCCCTATTTTGGCATCACAGTAAATCGTATGACTTTTGGGCATTTATTGTTCCCCATGGGATAATTGAGCTTACAGCCATATTTATTGCCGGAGGAGCTGGTCTTTTAATGGGCTATAAGCTGTTTGTCCCAGGGCAATATTCAAGGAGTTTTCAATTAAAGCAGCAAGCGATGCGCTCTGTTCAACTTCTGCTTGGAACAATTCCCTTGTTTGTTATTGCTGGCATTATTGAAGGGTTTATCACACCAGCAGATATTTCATTAGAAGCAAAGTATATTGTTGCATTCTTAACGGTAATCGGGTTGCTCCTTTATATTGTAATTGGAAAGCTAAAACTTACAAAGGTTATAAAAGATTCTGATTGATAGTGTCAATATAATGCGAAACAGCTGTAATCGCCAACTTTTCCTCACGGGCCTCAATCATTTGGAGGCCTTGTTTTTCCCATTTGATTTTTTCTCTTTTCTTAACAAGAATTTGCTGCTGTGCAATACTTTTTCGCATCGCTGCTTGGACCGTATTCGGCTCCTCTTTGACTCTTCTTAAAAGTGTCTGATCCTCAATCCCAATCATTAAAAATAAATGCCGTTGTCTTAGACGTCTTAATAGCATAAGAGCACTTTCCTCATGAAGAAAGGTGCGGACATCACTAAATAATAGGAGCAGACTTCGTTTCTTTTGAACCATTTCTAAATATTGCAGGATGGCAGCATAATTAGACTCGGCTGCATCCACTTTTAATGAATAGATTGCTTGAAGGATGGTCTGTAGATGGGCGATCCCTTTGGCAGGGGGCACAAAGACCTTTATGTCCTTTGAAAAGGCAAGTACCGACACATAATCTCCCTTTTGGAGTGCTGCCGCTGTAACGGTTAATGCCGCTTCTAATGCTTTTTCTAAGCGATTCCCCTTCGATAATTCTGCCCCCATCATTCTTCCGCAATCAATTAAGATCGTAATATACTTTCCATGCTCCGGTTCATATTCATTCGTCATCACTTCACGAAGCTTCGCTGTTTGGCGCCAGTTGATTTTACGCGGATCATCCCCGACGACATAATTTCTAATCTTGGAAAATTCGCCCACTCCACTGCGCTGTCTTCGAATCTTTAACCCTTCGTAAACCAAATACTTCTGTGCATTTTCTAAATACTGTTTGGTCTCGGTTAAATCAGGAATGACTTTCACTGTATCCGCTAATTCAACTGTCATTTGCTTTTCCCACAAACCCAGTAAACTCGCATAACGAAAATATAGCTTATTGATTTCGTATTTTCCCCGCATCAACGCACTCGTACGAAACGAAATCTCGACCGTTGATTCCTTAGATATTGATCCAATGATAGGAAACGGCCTTTCGAAGGACTGCGGCAAACCATCGACCATTCGGTATGAAAAAGGATATGGAGAGTCATTCTGAACCTCAATTTTTACTGTATATGAAATTCCTCTTTCAAACTCTTCCGCCATCAATCGTTGAAAGAATAGTTGCTTCTTTTTGGGTGAAAAAAACAAGTCTGTCAGACTTATGAAAAGCACAATGATATTAGTAGTAATAACAAAACCCCAAGAAATTTCCCAAATCGTACCGAGACCTAAACCTAAAGATAGTATTAGGAAAACAAGTAGTAATCGTTTAGTTGGTAAAATCCCTCTATCTTGGAACAGGAACCGAGCCCACCAGCTCTTCAATGATTTGGTCAACGGTTGCTCCCTCCAATTCTACATGCGGGGATAACTGAATGCGATGGCGCAGGGCCGGTTTGGCGACTATTTTGATATCGTCTGGCGTCACATAATCCCTTCCTGAAAGGTAGGCCCATGCTTGTGCTGCCTTTCCTATCGATATTCCTGCTCGGGTACTGGCACCAAATCGGATGGCATCTGCATCCCGCGTTTTTCTGACAATTTTCATCATGTAATCTAATACATTCTCACTAACAGTAACTTTTTCGATTTCTTTTCTAATCCTTAAAAAATCTTCCATATCTAAGATGGGTGAAACAACCTTTTCGTTAAAGCTGTTTTCAATTACTTGTTTTAAGACATTTTTCTCTTCCTCATAGCTTGGAAATTCAATTCTCAGTTTAAAAAGGAATCGATCCTGCTGTGCTTCTGGAAGCGGGTAGGTACCTTCAAATTCAATCGGATTTTGAGTGGCGACAACAAAAAACACCTCGGGTAACGGATACGTTTCACCTTGGATCGTCACCTGTTTTTCTTCCATTGCTTCTAAAAGGGCAGCCTGGGTCTTTGCAGGTGTCCGATTTATTTCATCAGCTAAAAGGATATTTGTAAAAATTGGTCCCTTTAACGTTTGAAAAGTGTTTTCCTTCATATTGTAAATCGTGCTTCCGGTAATATCACTTGGCAATAAGTCAGGTGTGAACTGGATCCGATTAAAGGTACCTCCTAAAAGATTCGCTAGAGTACGTACCATTTGAGTTTTTCCGGTGCCAGGCACTCCTTCTAGCAAGACATGCCCTCCTGCTAAAATAGCGGATAAAAGGAGTCTTAAATTTAGACTCTGACCTAAAATCCTCTCTTCATATTTTTCCAAAAAGGATGTTAATTCTGTTTTCATTCTTCAACCTCTCTCCTTAATTGCTCAAGCTTTTTCGACCATAATAAGTATTCCTGTTTTGTGATTTTTTCTTTTTCGAGGATGTTTACTAACCCTATTAGAAAAGGTCTAATTTCATTTGCAGGCACTTTAGTCCATTTTCTTTCAAAATAACTAGATAAATCATTCCATTCCCGATTATATGGAATTTGCCATCGTTCCTGGAGAAGCAGTTTGACATAGTCTGCTTGGATAATGATTGAATCACGATAGCGTTTGCCGCGGAGAAACCAGGCAGCTACTGCTTGGATTCCCTCATCACTAAAACGAAACGACTCTTCCCTTGGGACGAAAATAGGTCCGAAACGCTTTCCCTTCGACCATAACCAGAGAATCATCAATAGTCCCCCTTGCAAAACCAGGAGTAAAAACCACTTCGGGTACACATTCAAAAAAGTAGACGCATTGTCTCCACCATGAATGTATTCATCAAACAGAATCTTATCCGTGGACCCTTCATTGATCAGATAGAGAAGAAGTCGTAAATGGTCTTTTTTTAATAGATCCTCATTTGTCATCCACCCAGGGGTTATCGCCACAATTAAATGACCATTTCCATATGATTGTTTAACCGCAATGGGACCAGCCTCATCATATATTAATACTTCCTCTTCCTTCTTGGTCTGCAGACGGATGACTGAATCGATTTGAGCACGGTAAGAAGTATGACCTTGAGTGTAAACCTTCATTGTTTCTTGTGTGTCAACTGATACTGTTTTTAGGTCAAACATCCCTTGTGGATCGTTTTGTAATAACAAGATGGTGTTTCCGGCCTTCATAAAATTGATATAACCGTTCATTTCTTCCTTTTCAGGAATAAAAGCAGGTTCAGCCATAACTAGTAATTGGTGGTCAGCTGTTGCTTTTAGTAAATCTGGTGATTGACTCCAGATTTCCCCAGCTTTATCTTTTTTTACATATGTATAAAATGCCTTCACACCAGTCGGCGAAGGTGAATCAGTAAGATATGCTGGGAAAACTTGAGATTTAGGCGAATAGCTAAAATAGCTGAAGACTAGAAATAAACTGAGCAGGATCAAAAGCCCGATCCAAGTGCGTATTTTGGAAAGAGATTTCATAAAATATTCTCCTCCCCTGTTTCGCCAAGTACTTTTCTTGCTTCATAATGAAACTGGGAGTATTCTTCTTTCTGTACGTTGCGTTCCCCATAGGTCACTTCCTCAAAGAAGTGTGCAAGCTTAAAAAAGAGTTCTGCCTTTTGTGAATCTACTTTTCTTAGTTCATCATAATATTCCCAATTCGTTTTCCAAATTCTAGCCTCCAGCAATCCCTTTTCATGAAAGTAAAGAAGCAGTGCTAAAAACAAATGGCGGGTGGAAAGTGTATATGCTCCTAACGCCTCTTGTTTTTCTGCCTCTTCCAGATGTTTTTGATACGTCCAATTCATTTCCTTCATCGATTGAAGCGGCTTTTGTTTGCGAAGGAGCCGAGTTCGGCGAGTATGACGGATGAGAAAAAAAGTAGATAAAGCTAACAGGATGATGATAACCACTATGATTGAAATAAGAATCGGACCGGAAGCTCCGCTTGCTGAATCGATGGCAGGAAATAATTTTTCGAGCTGTGCTGCGATCCAGTCTTTGGCATGATCCCACCATGTTGCAATGAAACCCTTTGATTCGTAATAAACTGTATATTCTTTTGTTTCTAATATTTCTTCAAGGTCATCGCGTGCCTTGTTTGCATCTAACATAATCATCACCTAACATAATAGGTTTTTTATTAAACAGTCTTATAGTCTTCTAGCATCTCTTTGATATCATCCGCATCGTGTCTTGTTTTTAAATCAAGATACATAACCCCATAGCCCACGGAGAAAATCATTGTCGTAACTAGAGTGACGAGGTTTGAAATCAAGGTTAACAACACACTATTACCTAAAACCATTCCAAACGTTACTTGGACACCAAAGCTGATACTTGAAATAATAAAATAAAACACGATATAGAGACCCATCAACACCCATGTACGCTTCCTTGACAATCTCCAGCTTCTTCCTAAACCAGGTGAATCCTTATCCAGTACGACAGAGCCAAAATAAAAGCTCCAGCGGGTTAATAATAGTCCAATTCCAAGGGCAAACCCCAGAAATAGGACAACTCCTAGAAGGATCCCTAAAACCGGATTTACTGTCGTCGCAACCACACCACCGGTGACTCCGACGATCGCGAGTGGAATAATGATAATCCCCATGGTAATCAGAAAGAATAAGATACTGCTGCCAATCATCGGCCAAAATCGTGAAAAGGCTTGTTTAATTACGGAACCGACGGTATATTCTTCATTTTTTCGAACATGATTGATAGTAAATAGGATCGCTGCCTCCGCAACAGGTGCCAAAATGGCACTAATCAAGCTAACTACGATTAATCCGATGTCTGCGCTCAAACTGCTGGAATCGAAGGTCCCTGATTCTTCAAAGCTCGTAAGTATTTGCTCAAACCAAGCACCATCGCTGCCAACCTCTCGAAAAAAACTGGTTCCAGCCATGAGCTGGAGTATCGCTTGAAGCAAGTAAACCGGTCCCATGAAAATCAGTAAAATCATAAAAAAGTCCTTAAAGCGATTTTTAGTTAAATGAAAAGTATGATCGAGTATTTCTCCAAAACCTTTTGGGCTAGAAAACTTTTTATCCACTGGTAATATCCTCCTAGAATAATTATCAATAAGAATTATTTTAACATTATTCAGATATATTTAGTGTAAAAAGTTGTCAAAGATCGTAAATTATGGACTGCTTCCAAAGTAATTATACGTAGGAGATCTGTTTTTCGAATAATATTGTAATTTTTGTCAAAGAATAAATAATGGTTTTGCTTTTTACATATTAGTAAAAGTAAGAAAAAGAGGGACAGAAAGTTGAGGTATAAAACATGCTATGGAAATGGAAACAAAATCAGCAAATAATGAATTATAACGCTGAAGGATATTATATCGTTGATCAAAAATTAAACACCCAGCGGAATCCCACATTAGTTTCTGTCATTACCCCCGTTTATAATGCTGAAAAATATCTGAGAAAAACGATTAACTCTGTCCTAAATCAATCCCTTGGCATGGAAAATTTCGAATATATATTAATCGATGATGGTTCTACCGATTCCTCAAGAGATATTTTATTAGAATACTCTTCAAAATTTGATAACATCATTGTCGTTTTTCTTAAAAAAAATACTGGTACACCTGGTCGTCCGCGTAATATCGGTATTCAATTGGCTAGCTCCAAATATATGACTTTTTTGGATGCGGATGATTGGCTTGAACCCAATGGACTCGAAGTATTATCGACCATTTTAGAGGAAACAAGTGATGATTATGCAGTTGGGAAAACCATTCAGATTCAGGCAAAAGGTAAGACAATTATTATCGGAGAGCATGAATCATGTAAAGAAAGAAGAAGTGAATCACCATTTACGATCCCACATATTTTTCATCATTTAGGACCCAGGGCACGAATGATAAAAACGAGTGTAATTAAGGATAATCAGATTTTTTTTCCTGAAATGAAATTTGCTGAAGACAAACAATTTTTCATTGACGTTTTAACGCATTGTCATTCAATTTCCACGACGCAACATCCAATTTATTATTTGAATCGAATCGATAATCAAAACACTCGTTTGTCAAATCAGACCAACATTATCCAAAAGACAAATTGTAATCTTAAAGTGATTAACCATATTATCAACAAGAATTTAGAAATAGAAAAAAAGAAGATGGTTTTAAATCGATTATATGAATTTGATTCAATTACGAGATTTTTCACTACACCTCATTTTCAAAAAACAAGACTTAAGCGCGTCTATTACTATAAGTTTAATCAAGTGTTAAAAACAACGAAAAAGTTAAATTATGAGTTTTCAGGGGAATTCTTTCAACCAATGAACAAAGTCGTATATAACTTGTACACAGATCGAAAATATAAGCAACTTGAGAACCTTTTTGCGTGGGATAAGAATGAAAAAATAAAGGATGTTATCATTAAAGATAATCTTCCCTATGTTGTTGTCCCCTTTCTAGAAGACCCATTCAAATATATAAGAATTCCAATGCATTCGACATTTGAAGAAGAATATGTTGATAAGAATAAATATTATCTTAAATTTAAGGTATTTGGTGATCATCTGGATTCACTCACAGATGGACTGATTCGTGATACAAACAATGGCCTGCTTGAATCTTCCCTGCCTGTGAACGTTGATAAGAGTGGGAATGGGATATTAGAGTTGGATTTAGAGCTACTAAACCATTATCCGTTATCAAATTATGCTATCTTTCTACGTTTCAATGATTATTTAAAAATTAATATCAGAAAACAGATCCAAAGTAAGAACCAATATCAATATAAGAATCGTGATTTTACTTTTTACAATACCACCTACTCGAACGTTGGCTTAAAAATATCTTCCATAAAATAAAGGGTCAGTGGTTACTGTCCCTTTAAACTTTATTATTAAGCCACTAGAAAAAGACTAGTTCTCTTTTTTCACAACTTGATCATTATTTTCATATACCAGCCAATCTGATCCATTGATTTTGTTGGAACCATCAATGATTTTCTGCTTGACTCTTTTCCATTCTGAGCCAGTTAATAACGTAGGTTGATAATCATTTCTCGAGGAAACCGAAGAAATCGAAAATGGAATCACATTAATTTCTTTGGCATCTGAAAGTACTCCATTTTTCAAATGAAAGGTTTGTTGAAAAACAAACGTATCCTTGTCACTTGGATTTCTATTCCCGCCAAACATAAAGTTGCCGAGACTATAGACAATAAATTTCCCTTTGTATTCTTCAATCCCTTGGACTACATGAGGATGATGTCCAAGTATAAGGTCTGCACCGCTATCGATGGTAAACCGTGCTAATGACTTTTGAGAGCTGTCAGGGACATAATGCCGTTCACTGCCCCAATGATAATGAACGAGAACAATTTGGGCACCTTGTGCCCGTAAATCCTTAATATCCTGCTCCACCTGACTGCGTATTTCTGGTGTGTCCGCCCACCCCTCATAACCTAAAGCGCCAATTTTCGAATCTTTGACAGTCGTAATATATTTATGATCATAACCAAAGTAACCAATTTTCTCATTTTGCAATGAAGTTATAGTATCCTGATAGCCTTTATCTAGGTAATCATGGATATGATTATTTGCTAGATTTACCGCTTCAATTCCGCCCAATTCTAAAATTTTCGCATAGGATGGATCACCTTTAAAACGAAATGTCTTCACCGCTTTTTGGGTTGCATTTGTTAGTGTCGTTTCCAAATTGACCGTTGTGAAATCATCATTTAAAAAAATATTATCCAAGCCTTTGACAAAATACGCTAGTCCATTGTCAGAAGCTGCTTTGATGAAGGAAGAACTATAATTAAATGATTCATCCGACCCAAGTGTAAAATCACCAGCAGCACTTATTTTTATCGTTGTTTCTTTAACTGGTTCAGGTTTTACTTCCGGTTTAGTTCCTTGCTTTGGTTCCTCTTTTATCTTCTTAACAGGTTTTTCCTTAATCTTGGTTGTTTTTGAAACAGCATTCTTTTCCTTCATACTACTATTTAAGTAAAAACCACCAGTAATAAGTAATATAACCGCAATGATAATGAACGGTACCAATGATTTCATTTTTCCTCGTTTTTTGTCTTTTCTACTCATCATAGTACCAATTACCCCTTTTATTTACTGAACTTTCCTAATTCTACAATAAGTTCAAAATTTCCTCTATAAAAAAATAACCCACGTTAGTTTCCTTTAGGAAGACAACATGGGTTTTTTTGGAGTAGTTATTTTTACATTCGCGAGAATTCTTCTACTAATTCACCAAACCGTTTCATAGAATTTTCAATTGGATATGGAGTAGTTAGGTCGACGCCGGTCTTTTTTAACAGTTCAAGCGGAAAATCCGAACTACCGCTCTTTAAGAATTCCAAATAGGAAGTTAGCGTTTCTTGGTCGCCTTCAAGAATCTTAGTCGCCAAATGAATCGCAGATGCAAATCCTGTGGCATACTTGTAAACATAGAATGGGCGGTAGAAATGAGGGATTCTGGACCATCCAAATTTTACTTCCTCATCAAAGACAACCTCATCCCCGTTGTATTCCCGGAATAGTGTCTCATAGGTTTGATTAAATACTTCCACATTTAAAGGCAGCCCCTTTTCAGCCATTTCATGTGTCTTCATCTCAAACTCGGCAAACATGACTTGTGTGAAAAATGTCCCCTTAAATTGATCGATAAAATGATTAACTAAATGTTTTCGAACATCAGGATCTTTCTCGTTGTTTAGTAAATAGTTAATTAACAGAACTTCATTGACGGTTGACGCCACTTCGGCCACAAAGATGCTGTAACGAGCCGTAATCTGTGGCTGGTACTGCGAACTCAGCCGGCTGTGGACACCATGCCCGCATTCATGGACCAGCGTGAATAAACTGTCCAAATCATCCTGATGATTTAAGAGAATATAGGGATGGACCCCATAGACACCAAGATTGTAGGCACCTGACCGCTTCCCAGGTGTTTCCCTAACATCAAGATAACGAGCATCTTTAAACTCCTTAAGCATCTGGATATAATCTTCCCCGAGCGGTGCTAAAGCTTTACACATCGTGTCATAGGCTTCATCATATGAAATCACTTGTTTGACTCCACTGACAAGCGGGACACTCATATCATATTGACGTAGTTCATCTAGCTCCAATTTTTCTCTGCGGATGCGTGAATATTGATGGAGTGGACCGATATTTTGTTTGGTTGTTTTGATTAGATTCTCATAGACTTCTTTTGGTACCTTATCCCCAAATAATGCCTTTTCTAATGCAGAAGGATATTGTCGGATTTTAGCAGTTGTCACATTATTTTTGATAGCGGCGGATAGGGTGGCGGCAATCGAATTTTTCAATTGCAGGTATGGTTGATAATAAGCTTTATAGGCCTCTCTTCGCTTTTCACGATCTTTTTCTTCGATTAATTTTGAATACATGCCCCTTGTTAATTCCACCCGTTCCCCGTTATCACTGGTTACTTCCCCAAACTTAATATCAGCGTTATTCATCATTCCAAAGATATTACCTGGGGCCGAGAGTGCTTCACCTAATTGGGAAAGAACTGCTTCCTGTTCCTTTGTTAATACATGCTGCTTGTATCGAAACGACTCCCATAAATCCTCTTCAAAGTAATCCAGCCTCTTTTCAGATGATATGTACCCTGATAAAGTCTTTTCATCCAGGCTTAATAAATAAGGCATAAAGAAAGAGGTGGCAGCACTAACCTTAACACTCAGTTGTTTTGCTCTGTCTAAGTGGGACTGTGCCTGGGTATCCCTTGTATTTTCATCTACACTCAACATAGCATAGGCATAAACTTTGTTGAATAGAAAAGATAACTCTTCTCTTTGCTTAAGATATTGATATAGTGAGTGTCCGTCTTGAATGGTACCATCATATTGTTTTAGGTTAGCTGCCATCTTTTCTATTAGCAGATAATCTTCTTCCCATTTCTTGATATCCGAATAAATATCAGTTAAGTTCCACTTTTCATGCGCTGGGACTTCTTTTCGATTTGTATAGGTTACCATTTATCCAATTCGCTCCTCTCAATGTAAAAAATTACAATCAACTTATACTCTCTATCATAATAAATCTATTCTTAAATTCCTATTCGTAAACCTTAAAAAAGAAGAACAAAAAAAGCAGGCCATTAATTTTGACCTACTTCTTAAATAATACTTATATGGTTAATTCTTTCTCAATCACCGCTAATCTTTCCTTTACCTCATCTTCGCTTAAACCGTGTTGTGCAACATAACGGTTGCGAGGATGAACCCGGCACTCATGCGAACAGCTTCGTAAGTGTTTATGTTCGTTTTCCTCAGAGCAAAGAATTTTTCGATTACATGCTGGGTTAGCACAATTTACGTAGCGCTCGCAAGGCTCACCAGTGTAATAATCCTTCCCGACAACTACGTGCTCTTTTTGATTAACAGGAACACTTATTCGCTCATCGAAAACATAGAGCTGACCATCCCATAAATCCCCTTTAACTTCTGGGTCTTTTCCGTAGGTAACAATTCCGCCCTCTAGTTGCGATACATCCTCAAAGCCTTCTTTCAATAACCAGCCTGAGAATTTTTCACAACGAATGCCACCCGTGCAATAGGTAAGTATCTTTTTGCCTTCAAACTCCTGCTTATTTTCTCTTATCCATTGTGGGAGGTCACGGAAGTTAAGAATATCCGGTCTTACAGCCCCTCTAAAATGACCTAAATCATATTCATAATCATTTCGAGCATCGATGACAACCGTATCTTCCTTTTGCATTTCCGCAAAGAATTCTTTTGGTTTCAAATGCTTACCGGTTTGCCAATTGGGGTTCACGTCATCTTCCAAACGCAAAGTAACAAGCTCCGGTCTAAACCGTACCTTCATTTTTTTGAAAGCATGCTCGGACACTTCATCAATTTTAAAAATAGTTCCTGCAAAAAGTGGATGCTCATCCATATATTTCATGTAAGCGTCAGTTTGTTCAATGGTGCCTGACACCGTTCCATTAATTCCTTCCGCCGCAATGATAATTCGACCCTTGAGACCTAGTTCATTACAGTAGTTAAGATGTTCCTGGGTCACTTCTTCAGGATTCTCTATTGAGACATATTTATAATACAATAACACTCTATAGTCTTGATTCATGTTTACCACCTTACAATTTTATATATATTAAATACATAATTTTTAACATTAACCTTATGATTATAGCAAAAACCAACAAATAAATTCAAATTATTTTACTCTTCGAAGGCTGCTGTACCTATATAGGTTGATATTACCAACCGTTCTTGCTCGTTTTTTCTGTTACAATTTTTTATATGAGAAATAATAAGGAGGAACACAATCTATGAATAAACGTCATCTCCTCCTTGGTCTGGTAATTGCGGTGACCTTCATTGGAGGAATACTAACTGGAGTCATTTTCACTAAAAATAATGAAAAGCAAGATCGTCCCAATACGCAAATATTAGAAGATGCACCTAAATCGGCCATTAAGCCAAATTCAAAAGAACTCCCTAAATTGAAGAAGGCATCATCAAAAGTGATGATCGGCTATGTTCAGGATTTTCGTGATCCAAACATGGTTGATTATTCCAAATTAACACATGTCATTTTCTCCTTTGTTCATCCTACTAAGGATGGAGGAATTTTATTTAATGGTGATCAAGCTTTAAAAAACCTTAGAGCTGTTGTTAAAAATGCAAAAAAGCATGACACGAAAGTGATGCTGGCGATTGGTGGATGGTACCACATCAAGGGTGGAGAATCCTATAATTATTTTAAACCGGCGATTTCTGATCCTAAATCAAGGGCAAAGCTAGTTAAAGAGCTTACTAATATCGCAGTCCGTGAAAAGCTGGATGGGATAGATATCGATTTTGAACACCCTCGTTCAACAGAGGATGCACAAAATCTCTCTGCTTTTGCGAAAGAGTTAAGTGCCCAGCTTCATCCAAAAAAGAAAGAGCTATCCATTGCTGTTAATTCAAAGATTCATGCGGTAACGTTAACGGAAGTAGCCTTTATTCAGTATGATCCATCTATGTTCAAAACGGTAGACCATGTTAATATTATGGCGTACGATGGTCAGTATGACGGAAGTTACAATGCGGCAAATTTATCGCCCTATCCCTATACAGAGAAAATCGTAAACTATTGGACGAACCTATTTGAAACTCAGAAACTTTCAAAGGAAAAATTAGTATTGGGCGTCCCGTCTTACGCCACACCGGAAGATCCTAAAATCAAACAGGTATCCTTTGCTGCAATAATTAACAATAATCCTGCCAATGCTGGAAAGGACACTGTTCAAATGAATGGTACGACCTACCATTATAATGGCGGTGTTACGATGATAAAAAAAACACGTCTGGCCCTCGATCACGGCTTTGGCGGCATGATGATGTGGGAAGTTGGTCTTGATGCACAAGGGTCACATAGTCTGACAGGGACAATTTTTACAGAACTTAAAGCATTGGGTAAAGAACCAGTTAAATATTATACTGCAAATGGATATTAACAAGAAAAGGCTGTTCCCACAGGATCGGCCTTTTTTCGGACGTCAATAGCCTCCATACCTTCGACTGAAGCCTCATTCCCCTTTTCAAACAACTAGGTGCCTGACACCCATTTTGACACGAAATTGTAATAAATATTGGTATTTGTCGTATATTTTTCCAAACTTTTTGAAGGAGATTGTCGAAAAAGAGAGAATCAAGTTAAGGAGGTTAAATAAAGGAGGAAATAGATATGAAGAAATTGCTAACAGTTTTATGTGGAATCATTATTGCATTATCGTTGTTTGTGACTACTGGGAATACGGCAAAAGCAGAAGAGTTAGTGCAAGCACCAGAAGAATCCCATGAATGTGGTTGCGTTGTTTCACAAGTTTTTGGAGCTGAAAAAAATAAAATTGTTGCTGATTTAATAAGTAGTCAAGAGTTTAAGAATGTAAAACACTCGTTTAAAAGCGACGGATATAGATGGAGAGGAATAAAAAATATCGAGGTATTTATCAATCATACGATGGGAGAAATGATAATGGTCGGAGTACCTTTTAATAAGGAGGATGGAACTATAGAGATGGCTGTTTTTTTTAATGGTATTTATATGGATCCAAACCTTCTTGGAAATTAATATTTTATTAATAAAAAAATCCTTCCCAAGGAAGGATTTTTATGTTGCTTTCATTGGTACAGATCACCCAAACTGCCAACCACTATGACTGAGGTTTCCATATCGAAAACTGCGATGCAGCAAAGTAGCTTTTTGACTATCATCGGCTGCTCCCATCGCATAGAAAATCGGGATGAAGTGTTCATTGCCATAGCGAGGTACGGCATATTCAGCATTTGGAGCAAGTGAATCATACTTAAATAAGGAATCCAAATCCCAATTATTCAGATGGGTTGCCAACCAATCATCAAACTCAAGAGCCCATTGATCAATCTCGTTATCTGCCCATTTCACCGCGCGGAGATTGTGCACTGTTCCCCCGCTTGCAATAATTAAAACATCATTAGCTCGTAATGCCGATAAACTTTTGCCGATTTTATATTGTTCCTCTGGTTTAAGTTTCGGGTTGACTGACATCGCAATGACCGGTATATCAGCATCTGGATAAAGTAGACGAAGAACCACCCATGCCCCATGATCCAAGCCGCGTTTTGATTCGACATCAAATGGAACACCGTTTTTTGCAAACAGATCCTTAATTTCTTGTGAAAGCTGCGGATTACCTTGAGCTGGATACTTAATCTGGTATAAAGCTGGATCAAATCCACCGAAATCATAAATAGTATCATACGTATCAACTTCGCTTACTTTTTGCATTGAAGATTCCCAATGGGCCGAAAACAAGATAATTGCCTTTGGGCGGGGCAGATTTTGCCCGAGTTGATTTAGAAACTGAGTATATTCATTGTTCTCAACCGCAAGTAAAGGTGCACCATGAGCAATAAAAAATGATGGCATCATACTACTTCCCCCTCTTTATGATTAATTTCTTGTTAATGAAGTTGAATCTGTTCGTTGACCTTTAAAAATAATCTGATCTAATGCAAACATTTTGCTGCCATTGATGGCAATAAACACAGCCATCGCCATTAAAGCTAAATCTAATTCATAACCAGCCATTTGTCCATTCCCTAAAAAGCCTATAGCTAGTTTCACTTTGATTGTTGCACCAATCATTAACAAAGCCAATAAAGCTGAAACGATTCTACTGCCTAAACCTAAAACTAATGCAGCTCCACCGATCATTTCTACTAAAGCAACACCATATGCTAAGAATCCAGGTAAACCAATGCTTTCAAACCATCCTACGATATTTTCGATTCCGCCTTGGAATTTAACTAACCCATGAACAAAAAACGTCACACCTAATATTACTCTTAAAATTAATGTACTTGCCTCATATTTTTTTAACATTATTATTTCCCCTTTTTAGTAAATTTGTTTTTATTTCTCCACTTTTTCTAATAACCATTGCGTGAAATCTTTATGGTTTTCTACTGATACTGAATGTCCTTCTTGATACGTTTTAAAAGTTACCATCGCCCCGAGCTTACGAAAATATTCGTTATTAGCTAGACCCCATTCAAATGGAAGCACCTGATCCATCTCACCATGTGAAATAAACAAGGATAATTGTTCGACGGGCAGAATGTTGTACTCTTCTTTGACAAAAGCAGGTACGTAACCGCTGAGGGCAATTATACCCTTGATCCGATTTCCCAGTGATAGGCCAAGCGCCATAGAAAGGATTGCTCCTTGGCTAAAGCCGAGTAAGAATATCTGACTCTCATCAATCGAGTATTCGCTGCAGGCGTAATCAATAAAACTAGTCAGTTTACTAATTCCTTCATCGAACACTTCCCGATGAGGTTTTCCATATCCCTGAATAGTAAAATATGCATAGCCTGGCGGCTGCGAAAGATGCCCGCGGACACTAAAAATAAAGAAGTAGTCTTCTAACCCGTTAACCAAAGACAGCATATTTTGTTCATTACTTCCAATTCCATGCATTAGAAACAGTGCAGGATATTTTTTACCAGGTTCAATTTGTGCTGGTCGACGAAGTTCATAAATCATCGGTGAATTCAATTCCATCATCCTTTCTTAAAAAATTCACTCCTAATACCATTAGGGTGGCTGTTTATTTGAATACTTAACCTCTATAAAAGGTAAATATCTTCTAACGGTATCAACCCTTAAATACAAATAAATAAAAATGATTCATATTAAGAAACAAATAGGCAAAAAAAGAAGATGGCTCACTTGTTTTTATATATGAATATTTATTGTTTATAGGATAACAAAGAACTAGTCAGATTGTCAATAAATATTTTCTAATATAAAAATTTGTTTCACATTAGAAAACACATAAAAAGAGAAACCGAATTGGTTTCTCTAAATGGTATCGATAATCTTTCAAGATACTTATATAGTAGACACAAAATCCTTTATCTCTTTAATCAGATCATGTGGATTCTCATACATACTCATATGACCGGAATCTTTTATGATTGATTGTTTAATATTCGCTCTGCTGACCGAAAATGTCTTTTCTGCCGGAATGATTTGATCTTGTTCACCTGCGATTAATAGAACGGGCATGGTAGAAGCTTCTAATACTTGATTACGGTCAGGACGGTCTTTCATTGCATTTAATGCATCGATCGCGCCCTCTGCGGAAGTAGTATAGCCTATTTCCATTGCTGCTCCAACATAATTCTCATCCTGGTTAACAGGCGAGAATAGTTTCGGTACCAAGCCGTCGATAAGCGAATAAATGCCTGACTGGTTTACTTTCTCAATATTTGACAGCCTGCCTTTTTTCGCTTCCTCCGAATCTGGAAAGGCCGTGGAATGAATGAGCGAAAAGCCGTTTAATTGATTGCTGTACTTTTCTGCAAAGGCCAGGGTGATATAGCCGCCTAAAGAGTGACCAAACATCGTTACTTCCTGTAAATTTAATTCAGCCAAAAGGTTTTTTACTTGATCCGCAAGATTCTCAATCGTACTGCTTCCTTTTAGAGGTCCTGACTGTCCATGTCCCGGAAGATCAAGAGCAATCACTCGGCAGCTGTCTGACAACACAGGAATAACATGTTCCCAGTAACGGGAGCTTCCACAAAAACCGTGCAAAAGAACGATTGGTTTCCCTTCACCCTTATCTATGTAGGCTATCGTTGAATCTTGAAGCGTAACTTTCTTAGATTCCATATTGGTACCAGCTCCTTTTCATTTTTATTTTATTCAAAATTGCTGCTTACTAGTTTTCATTACTAAATATTCGAGTCTTCCTTGGTATTTCCTTTAAAAATCTTCACTTTCAAAAAGAGAGAGCATAATTGCCCTCTCTTTAACTTTTCTATATTTAACTTTTCAACTAATTTGCTCTTCACTATTATCAATACTCAGTAAGGTTCTTTTACTTGGAATTTGCGTTAAATTTGATTTTTTCAATAAATACGTTAAATGTTCAATCGGCATGGAACCGTGACCTTTGCTATCTGCAAGTATGAATTGGACAGTAACACCATTATAACTTTTGACAGTCATTGTCTCAGCTGAATTAAAAAAACCTTTAATACCTTGTGAAATTTGATATTTCATACCTTCTTCAATTAACATTAGATTACTCCTTTTTATATGTTTTTCATAGGTAGTATGCCAAGAAAGATTTTATACATACATAATTTTCCCAATTGAATCAGGAAAAAATAAAAGAGAGATTAATTAATCCCTCTCAGACCAAGGCATATTACTCTCCCTTTTCCTCTTCTTCGTCCATTATTTCATCAAATGCTGCAGACACCTTTTCGAACTCTTCATCACTTTCAATCGCGGAAAAATCACCATCTTCATCTACCTTCAGAAAGAAGATATCAATATCTTCATCGGATTCTTGTGCGACATCTTCAGCAAATCCGACAGCCACATATTCATTTCCTTCTATAGTCATTACCCCTAGCACTTCCACTTCTTGTTCTTCGCCGGTTTCATCGCTAATGGTAAAAATTTCGCCTACTTCAATTTTACTCATCTATACGTTCCCCTTTCATATAAAAAGTATATACTTAACACAGTATCCCTAAAAAGATTAGTTTTCATTCGAAAACATGGTTTACCACTACATATTCGACAAAAATCTAATATAATAAGTTTATAAAGCTTTCTAAGGAGAATCTCAATGAATCAAAAACAGCTAGAAGAAAAGATTATCGAAAACTATCGCGGTGAAGAGAAAATGATGATTCTTGTATTTGCTCAATGGTGCGTGAATCATGATCTTGATCCGGAAGAGTTATATTTGCGAGCCTATCCGAATCAGTCTACCAATCCTACCTTAAAAGAAGCCATTGAGCTAACCGTTTCGAAAGAAGAAGCGGGAGAAGTAGGTGACCAGACGTTGCTCGGTGTATTAGCGTTGTTTGGCAATGATGATCTGGCTTTTGTTGTTACGGAGGAGTTAAACAAACTGAAAAAATAAGTTTTGTGTGATTTTCGGGTGGTTATGTGCAGATTAGAAAGGTTTTTGTGCAGAATTTCACGGCAGATATAACAAAAAAAGCAGACATACTCTCGGGGCTTATGTCTGCTTTTTGTCATTAATAATGATACTCTCTGTTAACTGGTGAAGGCTTCAGTAAGAAATCCTTTAAAGCCTCCCTATTTGCCTCTATGTTTATTTCAAGAACAGCTCCAGCATGAGGATAGGTTTTATTTACATAGCTATTTTGGATTGGGATCCGTAACCTATCGATATTCTTGATTGGATAAAAGACCAGTTTAGATAAAACTGATAATATCTCTCCTTTGTCCATATCTGACTCTACATGATTTAAACTCTCCTCCACAAAATCTGGAAGAGCTGCTAACGACTCAATATGACTAAACTTATTTTTTAATTGTTCCTTTACCTTGACAATGACTTCCTGTTGTCGTTTCACTCGGCCAAAATCACTCTCGTCATCATGTCTAAACCGGACATATTTTAACAATTCTCTTCCTTTCAGCGCATTTTCTCCAGGCTTTACGTCCATTTTGAAATCGTCAATCATCTTTTGACTAACATTCACAGTTATACCTTCTGGAGCAATCAGGTCAATGAAGTTCGCAAACCCTTCAAAATCAATCGAAACGGAGTGGTCCACTTTAATTCCGAAATTATCATTAATCGTCTTTTTTAATAATTCATTTCCGCCGATAAAATAGGCCATGTTAAGCTTGTCGTACCCTTTTGGATGCCCGGGAATTTTGACATAACTGTCTCTCATCAAGGAAATTAACTTGATATTACCTTCTTTAGGAACATATTGGGCAATAATGATTGCATCTGAGAAGGATTGAGGTTCGCCTCTAGAATCGCTGCCAATTAAAAGAAAATTCATGATTCCTTTTGAATCTTTATGTGTACTGTCTTCAATTTTTGATGGTGAAGAGGGTTGAACTTGATTTTGATCACTTAAATCTCCCGCTGAACAACCTCCTAATAACAAGGAAAGTACAATTAATTTGATTAATTTCACACTTTTCACCAACTTTCAATAATATTCGCTCAAAAATAAAAGTTGCTACCATCTTAATTTCTCATTTATTACTTTTGTTTATTCTTCCTACCATTATCTTTCCTATTTTCTATCCTTGGAAAATTTGCATAAAAATTCCTATTCTACACAAAATAAAAAAAAATATTTTGAGGGATACCAATGACACCCAAGGCAGAACAACCAGGCAAGGAAGGAACTCCGCAAAAATCTAACGAACAAGATTGGCTCCAACGTTTATCAAAATCAAATGACTTTGTTCATGAGCATACTTCCATAAAAGAAGATCATCCTTTTTGGCTTTCGTATTATCGCACACTGATTTCATCTGACATCCTCCATCAGGATGTTTTGCCCTTTTTGAATGAGCAGCTATCATTAGAGGAATTAAAAAGTGTTATACCTGTACAAGAAATTCTTTGTACAAATGATCCTAAGGTAATCATTGAAAACCTGATGCGGGGATTCTTGGTGATACAAAAGCATGACCAAGATAAAGATTGTCTATTAATTAACATTGCTAACAGTAAATTCCGTGATGTTAGTATAGCAATGATGGAATCGTCGACAGTTGGACCACAAGTTGGTTTTATTGAAGAATTAGACACCAATATTAATCTTATTCGAAAGCGATTACCTGTCCCTGAATTGCTTGTCATCGAAATGAAAGTCGGCGAACTTTCAAAAACAAATGTTGCCGTTATCTATATGGATGGGATTGCGGATCCGGAAAATGTGAACACGGTAGTTCAAAGAATCAACGATGTTCAATATGATCATATCCAGGACAGTGCTTATCTTTCTTCAATGATTGAGGACAATACGAATTCCTTGTTCCCCCAATCGATTTCAACTGAGCGAGTAGATCGTGTAGCTGCAGGGTTAACGGAAGGCAAAATAATCATTGCAGTGGATGGTTCCCCAAATCTAGTCCTTGTTCCAGTTACTTTAGTTGAATCGTTTATTGCGATGGAAGATTATAGTTATTCTTGGATTATTGGAAATTTCTTTCGACTCTTACGCTTTGGTGCTATGTTCATTTCTGGGCTTGCTAGTCCATTGTATGTAGCGATCATGACGTATCATTATGAATTGATTCCTGCCCCATTGCTCGAAACTCTAGTTGGTTCAAGGGTAACTGTTCCTTTTCCTCCTTTTTTAGAGGCATTAATGTTAGAAATCATGATTGAAATGGTAAAAGAAGCAGGGATTCGTTTGCCCTTTAAAATCGGACAATCTCTTGGGGTTGTGGGTGGTATTGTTATCGGACAGGCAGTGGTTGAAGCGGGGTTAACTAGTAATGTATTGCTTATTTTAGTAGGGCTCGGTACCTTAGCTTCCTATACGGCGCCGGTTTATAAATTTAGCAACACTGTTCGGTTTTTTAAGTTTCCAGTAATTATTCTTTCCCAATGGTTTGGATTGTTTGGGGTGTTTTTAGGATTCCAATTTACAGCTATCCATTTAATACGGTTAACTTCTCTCGGGCGTCCTTATTTAAGCATGTACCCAATACGATCAACATCCTTTCAAGACCTTTGGTTTAGACTTCCTTTTTCTAAGCAGTTAGAAAACCCAACCACCCTTAGACCACAAAAGAAAAGAAAATCAACTGGGAGTCGAGAAAACCCAGAACCAATGAACGATTTTTATGAATAAATCGTAAAGGGGTATTCCATTGCAAGTGAATAAAAGGCATCAAGTTTCTCCCTATTTAGTTTTCTTTATTGTTTACAATTCACAAGTTGGGATTGGTATATTAGGGTTCCAAAGAACGATTGCTGCAAAAGCAGGATATGATGCATGGATTGGTGTAATCTTGGCAGGGAGTTTAGTTCAACTATTCATATGGATGATGTATAAACTGCTCGATAAAGCAGATGGAGATATTGTTAATGTCCATTCAAAAGTGTTTGGGAATATTCTTGGTAATTTTTTTAGTTTCATCATTATGATTTATTACTGGTTGGCCAGTCTCTCGGTCTTGCTTGGTTTTATTGAGATTATTCAAGTATGGATGTTCCCTACATTACCCTCATGGATACTTTGTTCATTAATCTTAATTTTAGTTTATTATTGTGTGTCTGGAGGATTTCGGGCTGTTGTTGGTGTTTCTTTTTTGTCATTTATTTATCCACAAATCACCCTAATCGTCCTTTATATTTTTCCATTGAAGGCTGCTCATATTACCAATTTACTGCCAATCATGAATCATTCTTTTTTGGATATGCTGGATGCAGTCAAAAGTTCTATGTATACGTTAGCAGGAACAGAAACGTTACTCATGTTCTATCCATTTATAAGAGATCCAAAATCGTCAAAAAAGTTCGCTCATTTAGCTGTATTGTTTACTACCTTACTATATACGGTTTCTGCGCTTGTATCATTTATGTACTATAGTGAAAGACAATTAAAAGAAACCATTTGGCCAGAATTAACTTTAATAAAAATTATCCGGCTATCTTATTTAGAGCGCTTTGAATACCTATATATCTCCATGTATTTAATTATCGTTTCATCGTTGATCGCTCTTCTATTATGGTGTTCGACACGAGGTCTAAAGAGAATTTTTAAAAAGAAACAAAAGAACTTTTTAATCATTTTAAGCCTACTTAGTGTGGTTATATCTCAATTAATAAACGAACAATGGAAAGAAACACTGGATAAATACGTTACCCAAATGAATTTATGGATCTTTTATGGCTACATCCCAATCCTCCTAATAATTTTCACAATACTAAGAAGGAGAAAACAAAATGGCTAATCGAACCTTAATAGGAATATGGGTTACTATTTTCTTATTATCCGGTTGTTCTCTGATACCCACCAATATCGTTAATCAAATAAACATGATCCAGGGTGCAGGATATGATTGGGCCGGAAAGAATACGATAAAAGGAACCATTACCTATCCAATTTATAAGAAGGATCAGCCCTCTACCACTGAAGTCAAAATAAGCTTAGGTGAAACGAGTAAAGAAATTCGGAGCAACATAAATAATGAGTCACGGTATCCATTAGTCAGCGGTCAATTACGGGTTGCACTTTTTGGAAAATCACTAGCCAAAAAAGGAATTACTGATGTGGTTGACACCCTAAACCGTGACCCTGCCATTGGCAGTATTATTCAAATGGCTGTTGTCGATGGAGATGCCAGTGAGCTACTTAAAATGGAGAAATTCAAAACAGAAAATGTTTCGTTGTTTGTACAAGAATTGCTGGATCAAGCTATGAAATCAGATAATCTTCCTAAATCAAATTTACAAACATATGCATTTCAATTTAACCAAAATGGGCAGGATCCCTACTTGCCATTAATCAAACAGATAGAAGATAATATTAAAATTATTGGCCTGGCGATATTAAAAGATGATCGATATGTCTTTCCTATTTTTATGGAGGATGCATTCACATTTAAATGTTTAGTTGATAAATATATACAAGGCTTACAGCGTTTCACTTTAGAAAATGGTGAAATGGTCGTTCTAGATAATCTTCATTCAAAAGCACACTATCAAGTAAAAATAAAAAAAGGCCGACCGGAATTTACGATTAATCTTAAGTTGAAAACAAGGCTTCAAGAATTCACATCTCCAAAGAAAAAAAGGGTAGCATTGGATAAAAAAAAGATCCAAAAAGAAATTGCCGAGCAATTAGAAGAGCACTCATTAAAACTCATCAAAAAGTTTCAAAAACATGGCGTGGACCCTATAGGTTTAGGTGCAAAATATAGAGAACAGGATCGCGATTTTAATGAAAAAAAATGGAAGAGATTCTATCCAACAGCAAAAGTTCATGTACATGTAAAGGTGAATATCAAGCAAACTGGGACGGTAGATTAATTTATTAAAATGAACCAGATAATTTAATGGAATATGGTCAAAATAAAATCAGGGCTTGTAGCTCAAGTGGTAGAGCAACCTGTAGTCCCTCTTGTTGACTGCAGTGTGTCTTGTGGGTTCAAATCCCACCAAGCCCAAATATCTTTCAGCATTAGTAAAGGGACTGACAAAAGTGTCAGTCCCTTTTAAACATTTGTTATAGCGATTTTTATAGTAAGCCAAAATATCTCACGGTTTGTGTAATAATAAGTGGGACAAGGATCGCGATAACGGTCGGTATAAGGAAGGCAAGAAATGTCCATTTCTTACTCTTTGTTTCTTTATAAATATTAATCAAGGTCGTGCCGCATGGATAATGAAGAAGCGAAAATAACATCATATTCAATGCTGTAAGCCACGTCCAACCGTGATCAAGAAAGATTTTCTTCAAATCTACCATGCTATCAACTTCGGTTAAAGATCCTGTTGATAAATAACCCATCAATAGGATTGGAAGAACAATTTCGTTTGCTGGTAAACCTAAAATAAACGCCATCATGATGTAACCGTCAAGGCCAAGCATTTTTCCAAATGGGTCCAAAAACTCGACAGCATACATGAGAATACTTGTGTCACCAATGTAAATATTTGCGAACACCCAAGTTAAAATCGCTGCTGGAGCGGCAACTTTAACGGCGCGAACTAACACAGACCAGGACTTTGTTAAAGACGACCGAATCACGGTATCAAATATCTTCGGTTTACGGTAAGGCGGTAGTTCTAATGTGTAATGAGTTGGTACTCCTTTAAGGGCCGTTTTCGACAGAACCCAAGAAACAAAAAAGGTTACCAAAATACCAAATAAAACAATACCTACAACTACCCCTGTTGTAACAAGTGATGCTAGCCCCCCTGTAAAATTGGCAGCCATGAATAACGAAGCTAAAACAATTAATGTTCCCCATCGGCCATTACATGGAACAAAGTTGTTTGTAAGAATGGCCAGCATCCGCTCTCTTGGGGATTCGATAATCCTTGTTGAAATAACAGCTGCCGCATTACATCCAAACCCCATCGCCATTGTTAACGACTGCTTCCCATGGGCCCCAACCCTTTTAAACAGACGATCCATGTTAAATGCTACGCGAGGTAGATAACCATAATTTTCCAATAGTGCAAATGTTGGAAAAAAGATCGCCATCGGCGGGAGCATAACGCTAATCACCCATGTTGTTCCTCGGTATAAACCAAGAACAAGGACTCCGTGCAACCAATCGGGTGCATGCAGGTAGGTAAAAAATGATGTAATATACCCTTCTAAAAATCCGAAAAACTCAGCTATCATGGAGGATGGGATATTTGCTCCAGCGATTGTTAAATAAAATAGAACTCCTAACATAGCAATCATGATGGGAAAACCAAAAATTGGTGAGGTAAAAACCGCATCTAGTTTTTCGGTTCGAGTATCCCTCTTTGATTTGGTATAGGTGATTCCTTCGTCACATAATTTATGACTGCGGTCATAAAGATGTTGAACAATGTCATCTCTTAGCTTTGGTGTCGAAAGCTCCTGAGCTTCAGCATAAAGCTTTTGAATATTCATTCTCTATACCACCTCCTGCAACCAATCGGTTACTAATTTCATTCAGTAATGTTTCGTCTCCATCTAGCAATCTCAAAGAAACCCAACGAGCGGATAGTTGATCTCCAACAAATTCTCGTACTTTAGGTTCAATTTTTTTAATTTTGGCTTCGATTTCAGCAGGATACGTCACTTGAACCGGGTTGCATTCAATCACCCCTGTCACAATGCGATCAATCGTATCTAAGAGCATAGGAAATCCCTTTTTGTTCCTGGCAGAAATCTTGATGACGGGAACCCCTAACCGATTGGTCAACAATCGCTCATTAATCTGAATTCCTTGTTCTTCCGCAACATCAATTAAATTGATACAAATGATAACATTTGTTGTCATCTCTAATACCTGCAACGCTAGATTCAAATTCCGCTCTAATGAGGTCGCATCTAGTACCACAACTGTCACATCTGGTTTTTCAAAAACGATATAATTTCGCGCTACTTCTTCATCCGTTGAATTCGAGAATAGCGAATAGGTGCCAGGAAGGTCAATAAGATTAAACGTTTTATCTTTATGCTGAACAGTCCCTTGCGCAAGTGAAACGGTTTTCCCTGCCCAATTTCCGGTATGCTGTCTTAGGCCCGTTAAGGCATTAAACAAGGTGCTTTTACCCGTATTCGGATTTCCAGCTAAGGCAATTCGATATTCATTACTCATAAGACACCAGCTCCCCCTCTATTCTTGAACTTTCCTCTCTCCGGAGAGCAATCGTTGTTTGACTGACACGAAAGGCAATCGGGTCTCCCAACGGACTTTTACGCATGACCTCAACTAATGCACCTGCCACAAATCCTAAGTCTAATAATCTTCTTCTCATCACACCGTCCAGATTTAAAGAAGTAATTTTAATTAAATTGCCTTTTTCACCATTTACCAGTTTGATAATGTTAGGGTTATCCATCTCTCTTTCCCCTCCTTCAAAGTTTTTACCTTGTGCAACTTTTTATTAATTATATGTTTAATTTCCAAAATTGTCACCTTTTTTGTAAAAATAAATATTATCTGCGTGTTGGAAACTAGGATTTTATCAAAAATTTAACTAAAAAAGCCCTTATGGATATTTTCCATAAGGGTTTATTTGCCTTTTAATAGAGGTGTTTGTGGATAACCAACTGTATACTGCTGCCATTCCAGCGGCATGAGCATTTGATACTGTCGCTGGAGGAATCGGTCATCGATCAATACGATGGTTCCGTGGTCCTCCTCCGAGCGAATCAACCTTCCCCCTGCTTGCAGCACTTTATTCATGCCAGGATATACGTAGGCATAGTCATAACCGTTTTTGTCTTTTTGATAAAAATGTTCCTTAATGAGGTTCCGCTCAAAACAAAGTTGTGGCAATCCTACACCTACAACGACAACCCCATTTAAACGATCTCCGATTAAATCAACGCCCTCCGAAAAAATACCGCCGAGGACAGCGAAGCCCAGTAATGTTTCTGTTTGATTGGGTTTAAATGCCGCCAAGAAAGCTTCCCTTTCAGTTTCGGTCATCCCTGATGCTTGGATGATCGTATTGGTTTCTTGGTCTTGTTGCTTGAACTGGTCATAAACAGAAAGTAAATACTGATAGGATGGGAAAAAGATAAAGTAATTCCCAGGCCGGTTTTTAATCAAGGCTTGGATTGCAGATACAATTGAACTCTTTGTCTGTTCCCGGTCTCGGTAACGAGTAGATAATGGATTGATAAAGACATCGACTTGATCGCTTGAAAATGGTGAAGGGATGGATATTGCATAATCATCGTCCTGCCCACCAAGGATATCTTGATAATAGGATAAAGGAGACAATGTGGCCGAAAAGAATAGTTTTGACCGATAGCCCTTCCCCATTTGTTTAAGAAGCTTTGAAGGATCAATGCAAAAAAGCTTCACAAGTAAATCGTTTTTAATTTTTTCGGCATAAACGACATAATGTTCATCGAGCAACTCAGTAATTTTTAAAAAATTATTTACCACAAAGTATGCTTCCAAAAGAGTTTGTGACGTTTCTGTTTGAAGAACCTGTTCTGCGCTTTCTACAAATTGAATCAGTTGTTCAATTAATTCTTCATCCAAATGATCAATGTTGAATTCATATTTATCTATATTTTCTTTTTTGAGGGAAATAAACCAAGCATTTAGCTTGGTTGCAGACTCATATATTGCTTTATTGACACCCTTAAAATCCTTTTTCAATTGGAGAAATAATTCTTTGTTTAAGGTTGCTGAAAACATCTCACGCCCCCGGTCCACTAGATTATGTGCCTCATCAACTAGGAGTGCGGTTTGTTTTTTTTGCTCTTCAAACAGACGTTTTAGCGATACCCGCGGGTCGAAAATATAATTGTAGTCACAGATGATACAGTCCACTGTATAGGCAAGGTCAATCGAAAATTCAAATGGACAGACCGTATGTTTCCTTGCATATATTTCAATTACTTCACGGGTCATGCCAGTTTCATTTGTTAGAATATCATGAATCGCGACATTGATCCGATCATAATAGCCATTTGCAAATTCACAATAATCCTTTTGGCAAACAGTTTCCTCTTTAAAACAAACCTTGTCCTTGGCCGTAATGGTCAGCGTGTTCATACAAAGACCTGAAGAGCACATTTTTTTAAACGCCTCTTCGGCAGTTGTACGGGTAATCGTTTTAGCTGTAAGGTAGAAAACTCGATTCAGAAGCCCCTCCCCGATAGCCTTTACTGATGGAAAGAGTGTCGATATCGTCTTGCCGATTCCTGTTGGCGCTTTAGCGAACAGATTTTTTTCATCTGAAATCGTCTTATAAACCACTCCAGCTAATTTCCGCTGTCCCTCGCGATAGGAATCAAATGGGAAGGCTAGCTCTTTACAGCTTCCATTTCGTTTTTCCCGATGCTCGTGCAGCAGCTTAGCGTAAGGGGCATAGTCTTCAATTATCTTTCCAACAAATGCTTCAAGTTCTGAAATCGCGCACTTCTTTTTATAATATGTTTTCACTTCTGTTTCAACATGGACATAGGTAAGTTGGACAAAGATTTCCTCTAACACCTTGTCCTTGGCATACATATAGGCATACATCTTTGCCTGCGCCCAGTGCACAGGATACCCTCCATTTTGTATCTGCTCTGACATCTGGGAAAATGATTTGATTTCGTCGATGATCACTTCATCCCCACGAAACAATAACCCATCACACCTGCCATCAATAATGAAGGAAAGCTCTTCAAATGGGACTTCCGCACGGAAATACACTTCTTTTTGATCAGCTTCTTGATACGTTTTTTGAATCTTTTGATGAATCCTTGTCCCATCCAGAAGCGTCGATTGAGAGCGGAAACTTGAATCAATACTGCCGCTCTTGAAAACATGTTCAACGAGCGTTCTTACCGATATTTGAATAGCCTCTGACATTGGCCCACCAACTTACTAGAAAATCAATCATGAGAATATATGTTCGCTTCTTAAAGTATACCATATTTTCATAACCATCTGATAGCATCGACCGAAAGCCAATTCAAATAAAAAACAAGTAAGGACTAACCAGCCTCCTTACTTGTTCTTTTCTTGAAATGATTATGACCGAATCTGACCAGTGCCACGGACAATCGCTTTTGTCGTTGTGAGTGCACGTAGCCCCATTGGTCCACGAGCATGAAGCTTTTGTGTGCTTATTCCAATTTCTGCCCCATATCCAAACTGCTCACCATCTGTGAACCTAGTCGATGCATTATGGTATAACACGGCTGCATCAACTGCCTGAAAAAACAAACCAACATTTTCTGGATTTTCACTGATAATTGCCTCAGAATGTTTTGTTCCATATTGATCTATATGGTCAATTGCTTCCTTCACATCACTTACCAGTTTTACCGCCAAAATTGGTGCTAAAAATTCTGAGCACCAATCTTCTTCTGTTGCTTGTTTTACAAATGAAAAAGCAGAAGCTAATTCTTCATCTCCACGCAACTCCACCCCATGGTCATGAAGCGAACTTAATAATTCAGCTGCAAAAGGCCACTTTTTGTGAATAATTACGGTTTCGGCTGCATTACAAACAGATGGACGGTGCAATTTTGCATTAATTGCAATATCTATTGCCATCGTTTCATTTGCTGTTTCATCAATGAAAACATGACAGTTGCCTACACCCGTCTCCAAAACTGGAACCGTAGCGTTTTGGATCACTGATTGAATTAACCCCGCTCCGCCGCGTGGTATGAGAACATCTAGGTATTGATTCAATTTAAACATTTCTGAAGCTGTTTCACGGCTCGTGTCCTCCAATAGTTGAACGGCATCGACAGGTATAGCCGTTTCTGCAAGTGCCTTGCGCATTACATGGACAAGTGCCTTATTGGAATGAATGGCGGAAGAGCTCCCTCTTAAAAGAACTGCATTTCCAGCTTTTAAGCAAAGACTTCCCGCATCAACGGTAACATTGGGTCGTGCTTCATACACCATTCCAACCACCCCGAGAGGAACACGGATCATCTCTATTTGTAAACCATTCGGACGGTCCCATGCTTCGATTATTTCACCAATTGGATCCTTCAAATCAATTAACTGGCGAACTCCATCCACGATCTGCTCGATTCTTTCTTCTGTTAACATAAGTCGATCCAACAGTGAAGCGGAAAATCCATTTTCTTTTCCTGCTTCAATATCCTTGGCATTTTCAGTAATTAACCATTCTTTTCCTGTTAATAAATGGTCAGCCATCATCAATAACGCATTGTTTTTTTCTTCCGCTGACAGCATTCCCAATTGTTTAGCGGCTTTCTTTAATTTACTGGCTTTTTCTAACAACTCACTCATTCCGTTTCACTCCTTTGGCATTGTGACCCAATTGTCACGATGTATGACTTCTGCTTTTTTATTAATGGAATAATCCTTCGATTGTTCACTTGGCAAGCCTTTTACTTTTAGTAAATTCTTAGAAGAATAATAAATTTGGCCTTTCCCGACAATTTTACCTTTTTGATTCTGGACAACGACCACATCTAAGGCGTTAAACTCACCAATGACATTCGTGACACCCACTGGAAGTAAACTTTTACCCTGGAACACAACGGCCTTTTCCGCGCCATCATCAATTTCGATCACACCACCGACCTGAGAGTGGTAAGCAATCCATTGTTTTCTCATTTGCATTTGCGTCTGGAATGGTCCGCCGATATACGTCCCATCTCCCTTACCAGTTAAAATATCAACCAGTTTTTCTTTTCCAGCACCAGTGCCGACGAAGACACTGACACCAAGGGAAAGAGCTTTTTTTGAAGCTAGTAATTTTGATTTCATTCCACCTGTTCCAACAGAAGAACCACTTTCTCCGGCAACACCGAGGAGTTTTTCAGATATTTCAGGAATAAAATGATATTTTTTTGCCTCTTTCGATGATTTTGGATTGCCATCATATAAACCATTCACATCTGTTAAAATAATCAATGCATTCGCATGTAAAAACCCACTAACGAGCGCTGACAGCATATCATTGTCACCGAAAGTCAATTCCTCAATCGCAACCGAATCATTTTCATTAATGATCGGTAAAACACCTTTTTGAAGTAACTCATGAATGGTATTAAAGAGGTTATGAAACCGAACCTGGCTGTAAAAATCTTCACGAGTTAATAGGATTTGGGCTGGCACTATCGCAAACTCTTTAAATAATTGAATATAATTCTGCATCAACAGCCCTTGCCCAACAGCAGCGGCCGCTTGTTTCCCAGCAACTGTCTTTGGACGAGATGGATATCCAAGTGAGCCAAATCCTGCTGCAACTGCTCCGGATGAAATAAGGAGAACATCATGCCCCTGCTCTTTCAAAAAGGCAAGTGCTTCTACATGGTCTCGTATTTTCTCTTCAGAAATTGTTCCTGAGGCATTTGTGAGCGAGCTGCTCCCAATCTTTACAACCACCAGCTGTTTTTTCATCGCATTCCGAACCTTTCTTTTTGTAAAATAAAAAAACGACTCTTCTGTCCTAAAAAAAAAGGACGGAAAGTCGTTTCCGCGGTACCACCTTTATTGATGCCATGCACCCACTTTGAACCCGTAACGAGGGGTGACGGCTTATGTTTGCATAAGCAGCGTGTGAGGGCAGGTTCAGACTTTTTTCCGTGAGAAACCTTTCAGCCAACGGGTTTCACTCTCTATCACGTTCCAAAGATTTACTAATCCCAAACTGTTTTCGATTTATATTTCTTTGATTATCCTTAGAAATTGGATAAAAGTCAATAGAATATTTTAAATTATTGAAAAAAGAGCTAAATAGATTAGCTCTGTTAAATGAGTTTTTTATACCATTCCGCTGCTGCCTCAACTTCATCAAAGGTTAATTGATGTCCATTATGCTCCCAATGAAGATGGACCTTCGCCTGAGCCTGCTCCAACATCTTTTCGAGTTCGCCTGATTCCAATGGTGAACAAATAGGATCATTTGTTCCAGCACCAATAAAAACGGATGTTCCTGATAAATCAGGCAAAGAAATCCCTCTTAAAGGAACCATTGGATGATGGAGAATGGCTCCTTTTAAGGCATCTTGATAATGGAACAACAAACAGGCAGCAATATTTGCACCATTTGAATACCCAATCGCAATGACATTGTTTCGATCAAATTCATATTTTTTAGCTGCATCATCTAGAAATTCATATAATTCTTTTGTGCGAAAAATAAGATCCTCTTCATCAAAAATACCCTCCGCTAATCTTCGGAAAAAACGCGGCATCCCATTTTCAAGGACATTTCCACGCACACTTAGAAACGAAGCCTCCTCATCAATTTTCCCTGCTATAGGAATCAAATCTAATTCTGTTCCGCCTGTCCCATGCAGCAATAAAAATGTTGGTTTGCTTGCGTCTTTCCCTTTTTGAAAAATATGTTTCATCGTCGTCCGTCCCCTTCCTCAATTTAAAAAGTTTCCTTACAGTTATTGTTAGAAACTTGGCCATTTTCTAATCGTCCTAAAATGTTCATCACTTTTTTAAATATCTCGAATACGAGATAATAGTAATACTAAATGATTTTTCCGTCAAATTTTTTGAAACCTTCCGATAAATAATAAAAAATCACCCACTCAATGCTTACGTAATTACAACTTTTAACAAAATGCCAAGTGTGATTCCTAGAAACATTGAGGAAAGTGTTCCCAGCAGAAAATATTCTGCCCAGTCCCTGTCATCCATTTGTTTAAACCGGGCAATCGATTTGGCAGTGACAATAAATCCTATTGCTGGATAGGCACTATAAAACGTAAGCAATAAAACTAGTAATCTCTCAATATAGCCGATTAATTTGCCACGCGAAAGTTCATGCTTACTAAATATAGTATAATTGTATACCTCGGTTAATCCGTTTTTACCCTTATGTACAAACGCTGCTTCATTTCGTTCATTTTTAAATGTATATTTCCCCTCAAAGGTTAATAGCTGGTTGGGTAAAGAGCCTAGGAGAATTTTGATCATATGCCCGCTTACACTTGTTGCTAAGATGACAATGATGACTATAAATAGGACAGAATCAATAAAATTCAGGTCCGCTTGCTTCTGAAAAAAACGTTCAATTTTAAAATCAAAACACAACTCACATGCTAAAATAATTACTCCTAGATGCAGTAACTGATCTAGAACGAAGAAACCTAACCGCTTCATGTTTTCTTCGTTAGTCAATTTTATATTTTCAAACAGTTTAATCTTTAAAAAATCCACCAAAAGATGCGTCAGCACGATAACAATCAAGGGGATTAATAGGTTTATAAGGACATTCTCAACATTGAACTGGAAAATCCAGAAACTGATTAGGACAAGTGCAGTCATGAAAAAATGGTGAACGATATGCTTTCGTAAATTCTTTCGTTTTTCAATGACCATGTCATCTGTTTGTAAATAAAAATCAGCAATTAAGTGTGCAATAACTAGACAGAAAAATAACATGGTTTCTCCTCTCTCTATGTTGGAATCTAAGAATCAATGAATGTATTCATTCTTCCCTTCAAATCATTCCGGATGCTTTTAGTTAATTTTTCATTTATCTGTTGTGGATTGTTTGTACATTCAGGGTAGGCCTTTTCCTGTAATGAATGCAGTATACTAATAATTTTTGAAAAAGTATCTAGGATTTCTTCACTATTTCCCTTTTTAAAATGGCTCGATATTGTAGGAGCCGTTCTCCCTAGAAGCTTTCCAATCGCCTTTTGCTGATTTAAAATAAGGTAGAGTGAACATACGAGCTCCTGAATTTCCGTTTGACTCCTAATAAATTTTAGCTGCAAATTTAATAACGTATTCATCATTGTCTCAAATTCATTTCTGAACTGGTGATATGGTAACGAGTAATTCATATCACTTGGGTAAAACTGGTCCAGTTCAAACTTAAATAGCGTTCTGTTCTTTTCTTGTTTTATTAAATCATTTGCATATCTAGCCTGTTTGACTAATGGATGGATCCATTTTTCAAGATCTACTTCCTTTAATTCCTTTTCAATATCACCAAATGCCAAGCCAAAATAAGGCATATGATCCTTGTATCTCCATATCCTGCTTACAAAAAATGCAATCGTATAAGCGGTCGAATAACCAGGTCCAACAAAAATAATTTCATCTCCAGCACGATGCTTTATTTGAATAGGACCAATATTCTTTGTCCAACAAGTAATCCTGTCGACTAACTCATCCAAATAAACGGTGAGTTCCTCCCCCATTTTTTCTGATGAGGAATTGCTTACATCCAGTATAAAAATTGATATAGGATAATTCATTTTTTATCCCCTTTAACCAAATTAATTAGATTATATAATCTAATTTTAATTAAATTAGGTTATTTTGTCAAACTATAAACAAATTAGATCATTTAGTGAAATTATCATTCTGGTTATTTAAAAGTGGAGGGACTCCCCTCCACTCAAACTTACATTACAACTACTCCCGAGCCTGAAACTGTCCCATAAAATACTCACATACCTTCTCTGAATTGAGTCTAGCTGCAATATAAGGCGGTTGTACACCTTTTGCCGCCTCAACCGGTAAACCTAACCACAAAAGCTGCTCATCAATCATAATAAATGGAAACGACAGGCTTTCGTGCAACAATTGATTTGGTTGCAACTCCGCCCAAGGCTCTCCTGAAAAGACAGTTAATTTTACAGAATGACTCCTATTTTTCAGCTGATCCTTCCATTGTGCGGAAAGAAATGTTTGTTCTGGTAAAGAAATAATGATCGATGATCTAGCAGAATCAATGTCTCTGAATACTTTCTCTAACTTAAGTGCATGGATCCATTGTAATCTTGGGTGCTGATCCTTTATCCATTTTCCAATATCTTTTGTCCCGATAGTTTGCTGATTTCTTTCTTGATGTTCTACAAGCTGACGCATTGTTTTACGATTATAGACATGCTTCCGGATAAAAGATTGATTGCTGACATGAATGAACTTGCCCTTCGTTCTTGTGATCGCAACATTGATTAACCGTTCACTATCCTTGCCAGTTAGAAGCATCCCAGCCCGTGTTTGTGGCTCACTGTCAACGGTGTCAAAAACCATGACATCACGCTCACTGCCTTGGAATCTGTGTACGGTCGCAGCAATAATATCGGCTGCTAAGAGTTCTTGTTCATATAAATCTGATAGAATCAGCTCCATTAAATTGGCTTGAGCGCGGTATGGTGTGGCATATCCAATTGATCTTGACCCAGCCTGGTAGGATTCATGGATTAATTGAAAAGACAATAATACCTGCCACAAATTCAACCGTGAATTTGACCCCTTTTCTGTCATGCAATGTGCCCCGAGATGACTTGTATCAAGAAGTACCGCTGCCATTCCTGGAAAAGGCGCAAGGTCGACGATTCTTTTTCTACTTTTTAGAACACTTTCATGATCCCCCACAAGCGAATGATAAATAGTCTGATTCGTAAACGCAGAAATATCCGGGTGCATTCTCCGTTGCTCTTTTAATAAAAATAAGTGCGGATGAAGCATCCCATTCTTTACCCAATCGACAACGCCTGCCCGGTGGAAGATGTCCTCTTTTAGCCACATCGTGACTAACGGATCTCGAGAAGAGGCAATTGGTGGTAATTGTTTAAAATCGCCACAAATAATGACACGCTTTCCTAGTGAAGCAGCGAATGCCGCCTGAGGAACATAAGCCATGCTTGCCTCATCAAGGATTACAATCTCAAATTCTTTTTCATAGATGGCTGCATCTCCCGCTGCCTTAGCCAATGTTGTCCCGACAATAAACGCTTCCTTGATAAATTCAAGTTCCTTTTGGCGAATCTTTTCGAGGACCCTGGCAATCTTGGTCTCAAGCTCTAGCAATTGATTTGTATCCCTTTTGCTAAAAGAACGGGCGATATCCTGTTTTAGTTTCCGTCTTTCCTCTATTAACATTTCTTTCTCTTCCGCAAGCTGAGGGTCTTCTTTCTGAAGGAGCTGGCTTGTTGTAACCGTTTCATGATGTACGAGCTGCTCTCCAGTATTGAAGCCATAGCGGAGAACATCCCCTTCACGGAACCGGTCTTTCTTTTTAATAAAGGTCGATATCTCATTAATTAAAACATCTACCGCTTGGTTACTGTGCGATAAAATCAACACTTTTTTTTCCTGAAAATACTTATTAGCAGCTACCCGAGCCAAGGTGTAGGTTTTACCTGTTCCAGGTGGGCCCCAAACGAAGGTAACTGGGTTGTATTTGGAACGTAAAACTAACTCATGAACATTGCTTTTACTTTTTTCAACCGGATGCTTAGCAGGCATCGAAGGGTCCATCAACCGTTTCACTCTGATTCGTTTTTGCTTATTTTTTTTCATCTCATCGAGACGTTCAATGAGCTGGTCTAGCAGCTCCCAAGGATCGTGAAAAAGCTGCGCTTCAGGGATTAAATCTCCGAAAGATTGCTCCAAGGAGAGCATCACTCCTTTACCTTCTGAAGAAAGGACTCGTCCACTCAGTTTCAAGCTTCCCCATTCAAGTCGAACCTGAGACCCAATCGGTATACGGATAGAAATAGCGGTATCAAAGTAGTATGTATAGGAACCTTCCGTTGAAAGCAACCTGCCATTTGAAACTTGAAATTTATTACTGCCAAATTTTTTTAAATGGAATATTTCATTTTGAAGAGCCTGCTGCCACTCTTTAATAAAATTTATCACTTTCATAAAAATAATCCCTTCTATATGCATAATCCCTACATATCTTAAATAAAAAAGACCATTGCGTTGCTTCCGAATATTATACATTAAATATATATGGAGGGATATTTCTTATGAGTAATTTTGATTTTCTACAAATAAGCCGGAATTTTAAGAGTTATTATCAAACCCTACGGGATGTCCATTATTATCTAACGAATGATTCTGATTTAAGTGAGGAGGAATTGCAAGCCGTTTCTAAGGTATTGAGTAAATTAATTTATGGATTTATTCGTATTAAAGGAACATCTTTTAGAGAAATGGACCGCGAACAGTTCGAACAAGAATTTAATCTATTTCATCAGGATTTTCTAAAAGTCATCCAAACTAGCGGTGAAAATTATGTGGACTTTGATCAATTCACTGCTCTAATAGATGAAATAATTGGAATCGCTGTTAAGAGGACAAATGCACTTGGAAAAATTATAAGAGTAAAACAACAACCTTTAATCGAAGATGACGAAATGCTTGAAGTAACTGAGGATGAAGCGCAATTAAGTAATGAAAATGAGGACGTTGTTGCCGATGAAGAAGTGGTGGTTGAGGTGATCGAAGTAATGGATGAAATTAAAGAGGAAGTATCTGAAGTTAGAACTCTTAATTCTGAATTAAAAACTTTTAATACTGAATTAAAAACTTTTAATAATGAATTAAAAAGTTTTAGTACTGATGATGGAACTCTAAGTACTGATGATGAAACTCTAAGTACTGACGTTAAAACTTTTAGTACTGATGTTGAGACTCTGAGTACTGAGGTTGAGGCTGTCCAAGATGAAACTGGAAATGCTAAGAACAAAAAGCCGCAACAGGAGATTGAAGTGGTAATAGCTGATGTAGTTAAGGAGGTTAAAGTGGCGGCTGTGATGCCTAAAAAAGTGAAAAATAATTTTGTGGATGCTGCCCCAGTTGTTAATACCTTTACCGATTATGAAAGTAGTGACGATTTCCGGTTTCGACCTAGAAGGAGAAAAAATAGATAACCTCTGAAAAAAAGAACCCATGAAATTTACATTTGTAAATACATGGGTTCTTTTTTTATTTTCATCTAATTTTCTGAAGTGACTCAGTAAGTGTTTTGATCAGGTAGGTTAAATCTACTTGCTTAATCGTTAATGGCGGTGCCAGTGTTAATACATTGTTATATCCTGCTACTGTTGCGCCATTTTTTCCGATGAAAATTCCTTCCTGCTTACAATTGACGATAACCTGATTGACAAGGTCATTCTCCAATGGTTCCTTGGTCCGCTTATCCTTTACTAATTCAATTCCGATCAATAACCCTTTTCCACGGACATCGCCAACATGGGGATGGTCTTGTAAAAGATTCTTTAAATCATTTAAGAGTTGCTCCCCTAAATCACGGGAACGATCAAATAATTTTTCATTTTCCATAATTTCAAGATTTTTTAAAGCGAGCGCACAAGCAGCTGGATTTCCTCCAAACGTATTGACATGGCGGAAGTAATCATACTCCTCTGTGCCTTTAAATGCTTCGTAAATGTCTTTACGGACAGCTGTAGCGGAAAGGGGCAGGTACGCACTGGTAATCCCTTTTGCCATCGTTATGATGTCTGGCTTCACGCCATAGTTCATAAACCCGAATGGCTTTCCTGTACGGCCGAAGCCACAAATGACTTCATCGACAATGAGCAGTGCCCCGTGTTTTTCACATACCTCTTTTGCCGCTTTCATATAGCCATCGGGCGGAATGAGGACACCACCTCCGGTAATAATCGGTTCCATAATCATTGCCGCAATTGTTTCACTTAACTCCCATGTCATGGTCCGGTCAATTTCTTTGACGGAAGACAATTCCTTCGGATCTCCTACATTCGTATCATCCCGGTAGGAATCCGGTGGTGAGACATGAATAAAACCTGGTGCAAGCGGTTCGTACTTGTATTTTCTTTGCGCTTGCCCGGTGGCAGCCAAGGCCCCCATAGAATTCCCGTGATACGCTCGATAGCGGGAGACAATTTTGTAACGATTTTGTTCACCCTTTTGCTGATGGTACTGTCTTACTATTTTAAAGGCGGTTTCGTTTGCCTCGGAGCCGCTGTTTGAGAAAAAGATGACATATTCATCTCCTAACATCTGATTCAGCTTTTCTGCTAGTTTAATTGCTGGAACATGGCTTTGAGAAAGTGGAAAATAGGCCATTTCCTTCAGTTGTTCATAGGCCGCTTCGGCAAGCTCGGTCCTGCCATAACCGACGTTCACACACCAAAGGCCTGCCATCGCATCTAAGTAACGTTTCCCGTCGGCATCAGTCACCCATGACCCTTCAGCCTTGGCTGCAACGATTGTAGCTTTAGGGTTATAAGGCTTCATTGAGTGCCAAACATATTTATCATCCTGTTCCAATAAAGTTTCCTGAGGACGACTTGTTTGAACCATCGTGCTTCCCTCCATTTCAAAATATTGGTGCCTGACACCAAAAGTAATTTTGCCACTTGCTTAACCGTCAAAACGAGATGTAATCATTTTTTTGCGCGTATAGAAATTTAAGCCGTCTTTCCCGTTTACATGCATGTCACCATAGAAGGAATCCTTCCAGCCCGAAAATGGGAAGAATGCCATTGTTGCCGGTACGCCAACATTAATACCAAGCATACCTGCTTCTGCTTCTTCACGGAATTGACGGATCGCTTTCGCATTGTTCGTATAGATGGTTGCGCCGTTGCCATACCTGGACTTTCGAATATATTCCAACCCTTCGTCTAAATCATTGGCACGAAGGAGACTTAATACCGGGGCAAAGAGTTCCTCCTTGGCAATTGTCATTTCAGGTGTGACGTGATCAAAAATAGTAGGTCCCAAGAAATTTCCTTCTGGGAGCTCATCCATTTCTCTGCGTCCATCCCTAATCAAATCAGCGCCTTCCGCAAGGCCTTTTTCAATATAGCCAAGTACTTTTTCACGGTGTTCCCTCCGGATAATCGGTGTTAATAACACTTCATCATCCATTCCGTTACCAATGATTAGTTCATCTGCCTTTTTCTTTAATGCGGCTACAAACGGCTCATTATCACCGACAACAACAACTGCACTGCAGGCCATACAACGTTGTCCCGCACTTCCAAACGTAGAAGTTATCACATGTTGGACAGCCTTATCCATATCTGCATCAGGCATGACAATATGATGATTTTTAGCTCCAGATAGGGCTTGAACTCTCTTTCCTTCTGCAGCAGCTCGCTGATAAACATACTTTGCAACAGGTTGTGAGCCAACAAATGAAATGGCCGCAATGTCCATATGCTCGAGTAAGCCATTGACAACATCATGAGCACCGTGGACCACATTTAACACGCCTTTTGGTGCACCAGCTTCCATGAACAACTCTGCTAATCTATTAGCTAATATTGGTGTGCGTTCAGATGGCTTTAGCACAAACGTATTACCACAAGCGATCGCTAGCGGGAACATCCATAGCGGGACCATCATCGGGAAGTTAAAGGGTGTAATCCCGCCGACAATCCCTACAGGGTAACGGAACATTTCGGAATCAATATCTTCAGCAATACCTGATAACGTTTCTCCCATCATTAACGTTGGAGCGCCTGATGCAAATTCAACACACTCAATCCCGCGCTGGACCTCACCGTAAGCTTCTTTGTATGCCTTTCCATTTTCTAGCACAATTAATCTTGCTAATTCTTTATGGTTTTCAGTTAACAGATGGTGGTATTTAAAAAGAATTCTGGCTCTTTTTGGAACCGGGACATTCTTCCACTCCTTAAATGCAGCCTTAGCCGCTGCCACTGCTAGATTTACATCCTCTTTCGTTGACACAGGCACCTTTGTTAACAGCTCATTCGTAGCAGGATTGGGTACATCTAGTGTTTGGACGCTGTTCGAGTTCACCCATTCACCGTTAATGAAATTTTTTAAAATGGCCGTATCTTTTTTTGTTACACTCATATATCTAACCTCCTAAATTTTTTATATATAGTGTTTGAATTTTCTACCTTGATAGCCTTATAATCTCATTATCTCGTATCTAAACCACGCTTTCATTAGACGAACTGTTAATTGAGGCGAACCAATTCTTTGACGATTTGAATAGTCAATTGGACATTTATTCTGTTTTTCTGAAACTGGTATTGCTTGTATTTTGTTGGGAAGCTGATAAGTAATCTTGGACAAGTAGCATGAATTCGATAGCTACTCGTTTTTCATGTTCCATAAAGTCTTCTCCCAGAATGTTTTCAAGCTTTTGTAGGCGATGGTACAGTGTTTGCCTGACAATAAAAAGCTTGCTTGCGGCTTCTTGTTTTGATCCATTACATTCTAAATAGACCTTTAATGTCTCTAGTAGCTTGCCATTATATTTTTGATCATATTGAATAACAGGCTGTAAATACTCTGCTGCAATCTCTTTTAGGTTAACGTGTTTACTCATTTGTGAAATAAGACGATATAAATGCAGATCCTCATAAAAATAATAGGTCGCTTTATTGGTCATCTTTTGTTGTATTCGCTGAGTTTCCTTCGCTGTGAGATAACTTTTATGTACTTCATTTAAATTTCCAATAAAATTTCCTACCGCAATCAAGATTTTTGCTGAGCACTGTTTTCTAATAAACTCTGATTCGGTAATGGATTCAATTGCCTTCTTAATCCGTTCCTTTACATTCTTTTTCGTCCGATTATTTACAAGAATGAATGTAAGCTCATTCCTTTTTTCAACAGGAAACACAGTGAAGCCATTCTGTTCAAATATCGAGCGAAATAATAACTTTAAATAAGTAACATCTTGGGTTATTTTTTCTTTTAGAGGAATAAGCTTTGTGATTAAGACAACTGCTTCATTCGTTTTTGTTTTAATCCCGTTCAGGGTAAAATATTCACTAATGCTTTCGAGTGAATGTTCACCCTCAAGCCAGCCGTAAAGCCACTCAAACTCCTCGACACGCTTTTTTTCTTCAACATACATTTCCCTTAATAAATGCTGGGCCAGTGCTGTTGCGGTACGATCCAAAATCAATAAATCGTATTCACTGATAGGGATATCCTCTGAACAAATAAATAACTCTGCATATTCTTGTCCAAACAAGAATATAGGGGCAGACGCTATATGATCACATGGGTGTATTTTGGTCCCTTCAAGCTGGGTCATTAGTTTTTTTTGTTCAGTTTGACTAATTTCCGGGACAAATTCATAGTCCAGATTCTTTAAGCGGAAAATAATTTGTAAGTCCAATGCAGAAAAAATGCATTGAAGAATATCACCATAACTCTCCATCGTTAGAAGTCGTTTATTTAAGCTTTGCGAGTAATGCTCTAAATCTGAAATCTTCTGGTATTGCTGGTTAATAATGATTGAGTGGATGTCTTGAGTAATTTTCACAAACGGAACTTCCTGTGTAAAAATAATAATCGGAAATTGATGTTCATTAGCAATATCTATGACTTCCGCTGGGATGGCTGTCATGTATGTCCCCATTTCAATACATAAACCAGCTGCATTGTTTTCAAGAAATTCCATTATCATCGAAACAAATAAATCGGTATTATCTTTCCAGGCAACACCTGTTGCTAGAATAAGTTCATCTCCATTAAGAAGATTTCGAATACTGGTGACCTCGACGATATGAACCCATTTGACGAATCGATGAATACCGTCTTCCCCAGCGATAACCCGTGCATTTTCAAAATGCTTTCGATTTAAAATATCTGCCACCGTTAATTGAAAATGTTCTTTCATCATTTGGCTCTCCTCGCAAAAGTGAAAACAGATTGAATAGGTGAAAAAGGATTGGTCCTACAACCAATCCTTTCAATATATATCTAGAGTATTATCGGGAAGTTTACTTTTATTTCACTAAGCATTGACTCAAATTCATTTCGATCTAGAAAGTCTTCAGACTGCCAATTTTCCATGATCCAGGCCACTAATTCTTTAGGAGAGTTGAAGTACTCACCGCTAGAATCAGATTTTCGTATCGTATAACGTCCATTGTCTTCATCTATTGTGACTACACAAGGGTACGCATTATCCTTTGATCTTAAATAGAATTCCAAACTTCCCACCCCTATTATTATCTTTTAACACTTAGCACCTCACGAACTTGTGTGATTCTGCTTCAATAAAAGACTAGTAAAATATTTTCGTGCATTTGCTGTTCCAATCAAAAGTGTTTCAAATACATTTCCTTTGGGATGTAAAAATTCCACAGTAGCCCCATTTAAATGTTCTTTAACACCATTTATGCGATAGCCCTTCTGAATAAGGAAATCAATTTTGTCTCTTTCATCTAGAAATTGCTGATAATCTGACATCAAATCTCCCCCTTTTATTTTTTGGTGCCTTGATGAAGCGTGAAATAGTGGGAATATCTGCACTTAATGTCGCCCAAAAACCCATATTACTAAAAATAACAACTAAAAAGGCTGAAAAAGCAGCGCCGCCGGTTACAGGGGACTCGACCCAACTCCAGACCTCTCTGCCCGCAGCTGTTGCCTGACAAATTCAACAAACGGTCAACAACAATTAATCAAGTAATTGCTCAGCAAATCTGAGCAATTGCAGATAGGAGTAGTTCGATTAGTGTTTAAGTGAAGCTAAGATAATTAGCTAGATAGATAGTGTTTCACTTTGGTTTACTAGTGTATTTTTATTATATTTTGCCCTCTTCAAATATTGGCCAGAACCCGGTTTTCCAACAAATTGCTTGTCGCGAACAACAAATTCCCCACGTGACAACACCGAAACCGGCTCGCCGGTTACCTTCATACCTTCAAACGCATTGTAATCAACAGCCATATGATGTGTTTCGGCCGAAATCACACGTTCGATATTCGGATCAAAGATAACAAGGTCTGCATCTGCACCGATGGTGATTGTCCCTTTTTTCGGGAATAAGCCAAAAAGCTTTGCGCTGCGGGTTGAGGTAATATCAACAAATTGATTCAGACTAATCCGTCCCTTTTTGACCCCCTCAGAGAATAATACCGACAAACGATCTTCAATAATTGGACCGCCGTTTGGTATTTTAGTAAAATCATCTCTTCCTAAATCCTTTTGCCCTTTAAAATCAAAGGAACATTGGTCAGAACCAATCGTTTGCAATTGACCACTCTTCAAAGCATTCCAAAGAACATCCTGATTCCACTTCTCTCTTAATGGCGGTGACCAAACATATTTAGCCCCTTCAAAATTAGGCTTTTCTAAATAGTCTTGATCAAGGACTAAATATTGAGGACAGGTTTCTCCCCAGACATCAAAGCCCTTGCTTCGGGCTATCGCTATTTGTTCCACTGCATCTGCACAAGAGACATGTACGACGTATAGCTGTGAATTGGCAAGTCCCGTGAATTTTGCTGCACGCCCTGTAGCTTCGCCCTCTAATTCCTGCGGTCTCGTTAGTGCGTGATAAATCGGGGCCGTTTTCCCTTCATCAAGGGCTTTTTTCGTTAAGTAATCAATGACATCCCCATTTTCTGCATGGACCATGACCAAGGCTCCGTGTTCTTTTGCAGAGATAAGTGTCTTGAACAATGTTTCATCATCCGCTTGAAATACATTTTTGTAAGCCATAAATACCTTAAAAGAGGTAATTCCTTCTTCAGTAATAACTTGAGGGAGCTCACTGAGAACATTCTCGTTGATTTCTGAGATCATTAAGTGGAAACCATAATCAATTACAGCTTTTTCTCCTGATTTATCATGCCATGTTTGAATCGCATTTTTCAGCGGCTCCCCCTTATTGGTTAAGCAAAAATCAATAACCGTTGTCGTTCCGCCAAAGGCAGCAGCAATGGTCCCTGATTCGAAATCATCCTTTGTCACCGTTCCACCAAATGGCATATCGAGATGGGTGTGTGGATCGATCCCTCCAGGAAAAACAAAACAGCCTTTCGCATCGATTATTTCCGCGCCAGTCGCTGATAGATTTGTCCCGATTTGTGATATTTTACCATCTTCAATTAATATTTCTGCTTGGTATGTGTCTGTAGCCGTGACAATGGTTCCGTTTTTGATAATTTTTTTCATCAATAATTCCCTCCAAATCTTCTACTTGGTTAGATCTGCTTTACATTCTACAACTCCACTTAAGGCAGCCTGTCGTTCATTCCAAGTCATCGGCGGCAGTTCTCTTGCTGCTTCGACCATATCAATCGCCCCGTCTACAGGACATACGATCGAACATAAATTACAACCGACACAATCCTCTTCCCTCACTTTGAGGAAGCTCTTTCCATTTGCGTCCGTCAACATATCGATACATTGATGCGAGGTATCTTCGCAGGCAATATGACACTTATTGCAATTGATACAGACATCGGTATTGATTTTTGCGACGATATTGTAATTTAAATCCAAGTTGCCCCAATCCGAGTATTTAGGGACGGATTTTCCGATGATTTCAGTCACAGAGGCAATTCCTTTACTATCTAGATAATTGCTGAGTCCTTCAATCATATCTTCAACGATTCGGAACCCATGGTGCATGGCGGCAGTACAAATTTGAACGCCAGCGGCTCCCATCAACATAAATTCAACGGCATCCCTCCAATTGGAAATACCGCCAATCCCCGAAATTGGCACGTTAATATGCGGATGTCTTGCACATTCAGCGACCATGTTTAAGGCAATCGGCTTAACTGCAGGTCCGCAATAGCCGCCGTGTGCACCCTTTCCGGCCACATGTGGAATCGTATTCCATGAATCGAGATCAACACCCATGAGACTGTTAATCGTATTGATCATACTGATCGCGTCCGCACCGCCATTGCAGGCAGCTTCTGCGGTCGCCGTAATATCAGTGATATTTGGCGTTAATTTTACAATCACAGGTGTCTTTGCAACTTCTTTCACCCAAAAGGTCTGACGCTCAACAAGTGCAGGGACCTGGCCCGAAGCCGAACCCATGCCGCGCTCTGCCATCCCGTGGGGACAGCCAAAATTCAACTCAAGTCCATCAACACCGACATCCTCCACACGTTTAACGATTTCATGCCACTTTTCCTGCTTTGGTTCCACCATTAACGAAGCAATGATCGCATGGTTAGGAAATCGCTTTTTGGTTTCATAGATTTCTTTTAAATTGACATCTAAAGGTCGGTCGGTGATTAGTTCAATATTATTGAAACCGGCCACCCTTTGTCCGTTAAAACTAATTGCAGCAAACCTTGATGATACATTCAAAATAGGATCACCCAATGTTTTCCAGACTGCCCCGCCCCAACCAGCATCAAAGGCTCTCTGTACCTGATAGCCAGAGTTGGTAGGAGGTGCTGATGCCAGCCAGAACGGGTTAGGAGATTTTATCCCTGCAAGATTAATACGTAAATCAGCCATCTATTTTTCTCCCCTTTTTATCAAATAAGAAGTTATTTTGCCGTTCCGACAACAGAATATTGTTTATGAATGGCATAGGCCACATCTTTTCCCTGTTGCGCAGCGGTTACGACCATGGCGTCCCCATTCCCTTTACCAAACACAACATCTCCGCATCCAAACACTTTGGGATTAGAGGTTTGGAACGTTTCTTGATTTACCTTGACAACCCCGCCATCATGGCTAAGATCGAACCCTTCAATTAACTTCAGGTGTCTGGTTTGACCGATTGCTTTTACCACAGCATCGACAGGAAGTACATATTCGGAACCCTCGATTGTTACAGGTCTGCGCCGTCCATCTTTTTCTGGATCCCCAAGTTTCATTTTGATACACTCTATTCCGGTTACCTTCCCGGTTTCATCACCGATAATCCTTTTTGGTGCTGTTAACCAGCGGAATTCCACACCGTCTTGTTTGGCAAAATCATATTCAAATTCATAGGCCGTCATTTCTTCTTCCGTTCTCCGGTATAAGATTTTGACGTTTTCAGCTCCTAACCGAACGGAACAAGTCGCACCATCAATCGCGGTATTCCCAGCACCAATTACGACAACCCGTTTTCCAACAAACTCTTCGGATAACTGGCCACTTTTTGTTGCCTTGACAAATTCAATCGCATCAAATACACCCGCTAAGTTTTCGCCTTCAACACCCAGGTTTGGAACATGTGCCATACCTACTGCTAATACTATATAATCAAAATTTTCAGTAATTTCTTCCGCTGAAATATCCTTGCCGACTATTGTGTTCGTTTTAATGGTTACATTCAATTTTTCAACCTGCTCTACTTCCCAGAAGGAAATTCTTTGAGGTAAACGGAAAGAGACAATTCCATACGTATTTAAGCCGCCTGCTTTCTCGGCCCCCTCAAATATTGTAACCTCGTATCCCAATCTCGCCAGTTCCCTTGCCGCCGATAGTCCAGCCGGACCACCGCCGATGACAGCAACTGTTCGTCCATTCGCTTGGCCTGGTCGAAAAAGTACTTGCTCATTTGTCATTGCCCAATCCGTAGCATATCTTTGTAGATTGCCTATCATAATCGGCTTGGTTGAATGATTTAGGACGCAAGCACCTTCACATAGTTCATCGGTTGGACAAACCCTAGAACAGCTTGCACCAACTGGATTTGAAGACATGATTGTTTTAGCGGAACCTAGTAAGTTTCCTGAGGCAATTTTTTTAATAAAGGTTGGAATATCAATACCTGTCGGGCAGGCCTTTATACATGGAGCATCATAGCAATAGAGGCACCGATTGGATTCTTCAACAGCTTCTTGGTTTGTCAGTCCCTGCTCCACCTCTAGAAAGTTCTTTTCAAGATTGGATAAGGATATACGCAGCATTTTTTCATTCGCCAAAGAGAAGCCCTCCTTCTTATATGAATGGTTTATGGCCAATACATATGGAATAAATAAATTATTTAAGTGCTGATCTTTAAAATGTAAGCGCTTTAATAAACTGATATTACCAAAAAGGGACCAACTCCTTTAGTCAATTATCTATTTCGCAGAAAATTCTGCATCTTATTATTATTTTACAGACTGGTTTTAGACATTTCACCTAACAATCTGTAAATTGATGCAAGCATTTATTTATTCATTATGTAAAAAGAAAATAGTTTACTATGAATTTTAACCCTAGGGGAGTATTGTTGTTAGATGGAAATTGGAAATGATATGGAATATTGTAAATAGTTTTATCAGAGGGCAGATTTCTTGTCCACTTTTCTGAATCCTTTTTCAATTTAACACAATAATACCAAAAATATTGTAAAAAGAAATCGAATTGTCAATTAATCTTACAAGCTTTATTTGTTCATTTTCAATTGTCTAATCAGTAAAGTATTACTTACCTAACAATGCATCTTCCTTCTAAGGAAAACTGACTTATTATAAAACAATCGTAAAAAACTTCTCGACATTTTTTACGAATGTGGAGGAAATGAACCCCTTCGCGCCTTCCGCTCCAATCAACATGTGCCAAAATCAACAATGAGCTTTAACATAGCCTATAAAAAAGTGTACCCTTTTTAGAAGGTACACCCAGCCATGTTTAACTTTGAAAATATTTAGACAACTCGATAACCATTGCTCCCATTCTCTCATTTTCAGGAACAAGGATCCGTTCTACCCCTTGCTCTTTTAATGCTGCTGCGGTAACTTTTCCAACGGCTGCAGCTACTGCTTTTTCCTTGAATGAATTAACAATGTCTGTAAATATTTCATGTTCTCTTGCATAGTCAAAAAGCGAGTGAACCTGGGTTGCCGTAGTAAAGCATACCGCGTCACATTCACCGGACTGAAGTTCATTACATAACCTTTCCACCATCTCTTTTTCAGGTGCTATATGCTGGTATGGGAGTAACTTCTGGACAATAGCACCGCGATCTTCGAGAAATTTTGTTAATACTGGTGCTGTTTCCCCGTGAAGTTGCAACATAACTCTTTTTCCAGAGAAATCTACGGTTTCAAGTGATTGAGCTAATCCCTTTGTTGTTCCATCATCATCGACCACGTTTGGTTTAATCTCATATTTCTTTAATGCAGAAAAGGTTTTATAGCCTCTAGATGCTATCTGTGCTTCACGAAGGTTCTTTAAAAAGGACTCTTTTAATCCAAGCTTTGTTGCTAATTCCACAAGTGTCTCAAAACCAATCCCCGTTGTGAAGATCACCCAATCGGCACCTTTCTTTACAAATTCGCGTAAATCAGGTTCCACTTCCTTTTCTGCTAAAAATACAGTCCCTTGAAGAGTACGGACTAGAGGAACACCTCCTTGTTTTCCAATTATCGTACTTATTTCTTCTATTTTTCGCGAACCGCTAATGACAACTCGCTTTCCAGTTAAACTCTTCTCCATTGCACTAACCTCTCAAATCGTATTAATTTTTTTCTCTTGCGATTCTTTCAATCTCATGTGAAGGATAAATGTTCACACCACTTTTATCAGTCTGGGCCACGGCTGCCATTGCTGCTGCGACGTTCCTTGCTTCAATCGCTTTATAAGGTCGTAATGCGCCAACCATAAGTAAATTTAAAAAGGCACTTGCTTTTTCCGCAATTCTTTCCCCAAAACGAAACTCTGTCCGCTCTCCTAACAATAGTGATGGCCTGAAAATATGAACAGATGGTATAATTAATTTACCTAGAGCTTCCTCAACTTGTCCCTTCACTTGATTGTAGAAAATTAATGATTTAGAATTTGACCCCATCGCTGTAATAATGAGAAATTTTTCTACACCAGTTTTTGATGAGATTTTTGCTGCCTCGACCGGATATTCATAGTCTACTTTTCGAAAAGCTTCCTTGCTTTTTGCCTTTTTAATAGTAGTCCCTAAACAACAAAAAACATCTGTTACCTGAAATAATTCTGAGTATGTATCTAGCTTGTCAAAATCAACGACATGCACTTCACAGGAGGGATGATTGCTTTCAATTGGTCTTCGGACTAACATATGGATCTTTTCATAATTTTTTTGTTGAATGAGGATTTTTACTAATTCATTTCCTACTAGTCCGCTAGCACCTAGAACAAGTGCCGTTTTTTTTCTATTTTTCATATCTAATCCCCTTTACGATCCAACCTTTTATCTCATTGAATCGGTATCATTAAGATTATTACACAATCCTCGTGAATAATGAAGAATATTAATCCTTAGATGTATAATTTTGACTTTGTATCTTACCCTAAAAAGGAAGATACAAAATTCAATAAGGTAAATCACGATTAAGTTGGCAATATTATAGATTATTTTTGTTCAATTATTTTTTCCTTGGACATACTGAGGAAGTGAAAATTTTTTTAAGGAGGAACAAGGATGCCTAACGATTTCCAATTTAGTAATTTTATTAATGATGTATCGCTGCAAACGAAAATGGAGAATGTGTGGAGTAATACTTGTGGTTCATGGGAGAATTGCAACCAAGAAACGATTCAATCTTTCCTAGCCCAGTGCCTCGATTATAATATTGACCCACAGTACTGCATGAGTTGGGTTGAACAGCATAAGGAAGAAATACCCAATTGGACTAATGTCTCGAAAACCTCGTTAGGCTGGGTAAACCAGCACACATCAACGGGTTCAGCCATTTCGATTACAGAGCAGGATTTTAGTTGATTTTTAGGGAGGAGGTAATACCCTCCCTTTTCATTTATCCAAAAATAAAAAAAGTGCTTCTCTGGTCATTTAAATCTATGAATCAAATCTACTAACCTTTCTAATCCATCGAGCAGTCTGGGTGAGGGGCGGCAGTACAGTTCTTCCTCAAGAATGAGAATCTGGTCATCACTTTTAAACCCTAGTTCTTCAAATCCAGTTCGCTTTTTAACAAGGCTTTTTTGAATCTTATCTTTCCTCACTCCTACCCAAGCAAGACAAATAAAATCGGGCTTGCGAATTATTACATCTTCCCACTCCGTTTGAACACTGGCCAATTCAATATCCTGAAAGATGTTTATTGCCCCAGCAGCTTCGGATATCTCCGTGAGCCAATTTATTTTTCCTGGTGTAAAAATCGGCTTTGGCCACCATTCCCAGTACAAACGTGGTCGGTAACTTTGATTTACACTCTGCTGTTTTACTTTTTCAAGCCGGGAACGAAATTGCCGAGCCGCCTCCACTCCCCGTTCTTGTTCGCCAAGAACTCCAGCGGTTGTGATTAAATCGTTTTCAATATCTGTTAATGATTGTGGATTTAAAACAAGATGGGGGATATCTCGTTTCTTTAGAGCCTCAATATTTTTTTCCATCCCTGGAACACTTAAAGAAGCAAGGACCATATCAGGCTGCAATTGTTCAACTAGATCCATGTTAATCGATAAATCAGGACCTAACTTTGGTAGATTTTTGATTGAGGCTGGCCAATCGGAAAAGTCATCAACTCCTACTAATAAGTGTGTTAAACCCAGATATTCCATAACTTCGGTATTACTAGGGCACAAGGAAATGACTCGCATGTTCTACCATCTCTCCTCTCGATATAGTTAAAGCAAAGGAATCATAAAACGCATGGCTGGAAAATCATCCATGCGTTTTTGGGTATTTCTATTTCCTTTCCCCTTCTACGGCCTCAACCAACTGAAATAAAAAGCGATAAATAAGCTGGAACGCCTCACCTATGGATATCTCTTCGGTAAAACCTTCCACATAGTTTAGGGCAAAATTCAAATTCCATAATCCATCTTCCAAGCTGAACATTAAGTCAAATTTTGCTTCATCCCCGTGTAATTGGGTATTTAAATTTTCCTTTAACGCTTTTTCAAATTTCTTTTGCAGTTTTAATCCCAACATTACATCGTATGTCCCAAATACATCATCCGCTTCTATTGAAACCGCCTCGACACCAATTAAATCAAACCAATTGGACTCTAAATAAATAAATTCATTTTTATGCATTTTTAAGTAATCGAGAGGCTGAGTCAAGAATGAAGACGATTCATTCTTTAGCATATTTTCTGTTTCTTTATCACAACGTTCAATGTAGGCGTCTGCAAAGCGCACACTAACATCCTTCTCCGAAAATTGGACATTATCACCCAGCTGATTTTTTTCGAGATACTCTTTTTCTTCTTTAAAAATAGTAATACTATTGCCGTTTGGGTTATTTTGCTGTTCAGATATGTACTGTTTGATTTGGTCTTTTAACATAAGGAATGTCCTCCTATGATTCACTTTTCATCTTTAATTTTGAGTGTTTATGTGTAAAAAAGCAAATATGTAAATGTTTTTTTTCCAAAAAAAAGAGGTGACTATATAAAAGCCACCCCACTAATTGCTATTTAATTTTCCGCTAATTTCGTTTTTACCTTATGAGCGGACGGTTTTACCTCACCTGGATCTTCTGCTTGTTTTGCCCGTTTAATAAATAAGGCAAGAACTAAAGCGAGGCCAGCGATAAATACACTTACAAAGAAAGCATCATTAATTCCTTCCAAAAGAGCTTGCATCTCAATTTGATGTTGCATTTTTAGTTTCATGGCTTCTGTAATCTTTATTGAAGGGTTAGGTACAACCTTCTTTGCAGCCTCAACGATTTCAGTTGCATGTGTTTTGGCACGAGTTGTCATAACCGTAACCAACAAGGCTGTACCAATGGCACCAGATACCTGCGACATCGTATTATTCATCGCCGTGCCATGAGGATAAAACCGTGCCGGCAACTGGTTTAAGCCATTGGTCGTAATTGGCATATTTACCATCGAAAAACCAAACATACGGATCGTGTATAAAATAATTAAATGAGTATAGGTGGTTTCCAGTGTTAATTTACTAAATAAATAACTTGTTATCACTGTTATAGCTAAACCAATAATAGCTAAAGCACGACCACCGAACTTATCAAAAAGTTTACCTGTAATCGGCATCATAATGGCCATTAGAATTGCCCCTGGCAACAACATTAAACCCGCATCTATCGGGGAAATCCCGCGAATATTTTGGACATAAATTGGTAGAAGAAGCATCCCGGAAAACATCGCCATTGTAACTACCATGGATATAGAAGAAGATAATGCAAACATTGGATATTTATAAATCCGGAAGTTAAGAAGTGGCCGTTCTTGTCTTAATTGACGCAAAATAAATGTTACCAATGAAATGAGCCCAACTGCAAGCGTCCCATAAACTTGCGGACTATCCCATCCTTCTTTTCCAGCGGAACTGAATCCATAAAGTATTCCGCCGAAACCTACGCTTGATAACACCACAGATAAGAAATCAAGACGAATATCAACCTTACCTTTTTTATCTTTAAGTAAGAAAAAGCCAAGCAATACGACGAGAATCGCGATTGGTGTGACAAAATGGAAGAGCATTCTCCAATCATAGTGTTCAATAATCCAACCCGATAAAGTCGGTCCAATTGCCGGAGCAAACATTAATACTAACCCGAAAACCCCCATTGCTAATCCACGTTTTTCAACAGGAAAACTTGTTAACATTACATTCATTAACAAAGGCATCATAATCGCTGACCCAGAAGCCTGAATCATCCGACCAGATAATAAAAGTGGAAAGGCATGAGCAAAGCCAGCTAAAACAGTTCCAAAAGTAAATAAAAGCATGGCTGCTAGGAATAATTGCCGGACCGAAAATTTTTGAATTAAAAATGCTGATAATGGAATCAGAATTCCATTTACTAACATAAAACCGGTTATCAACCACTGACCAGTTGATGGGTCAATTTTTAAGTCAGTCATGATCGAAGGCAGTGCGATATTTAATAATGTGTTATTTAAGAATGCAATAAAAGCTCCGACAATCAGTACGGCAAGAACGCCATACGGTGGGCCAGCAGGCTTTTTTATCTTTTGTTTCATTCATTTTCCCCCTATAATATATGTTCATTTTTTTATACACCTGTTTCACACTTACATAATAATATACGCAGAGTTCAATTTTTGCAATTAAAAAAACCTGCAAAATTATGGGTTTGTAATAATGCTTTAAATAATGTACTATATTTTTATACTAATAGTACAAATGGAAATAAAGGTGATTTTATGAATGACCGAAAGCAGCATGTAGTAAATATGGCTCATCAATTATTCATCGAAAAAGGATTCCAAGCGACATCTATTCAAGATATTTTAGACTATAGCGGGATTTCTAAAGGAACGTTTTATAATTATTTTTCATCGAAAAGCGAATTATTAATCGCGATTTATAAAACAATTTTTAAGAGGCTCGAAAAGGATCGAAACGATTTATTAATTGGTCAAAACCCTTCCAGTATAGAAATTTTCATTAAGCAAGTGGAAATGCAAATGATTTCTAATAGGAAAAATAAATTAATTGCCCTTTACGAGGAAGTATTGTCCTCTAATGATGCCGACCTCAAACAATTTATCCAACGACTTCGTTTAAATTCACTTCGTTGGTATTACAATCGGTTTATCGACATCTTCGGCGAAGAGAAAAAACCATTCCTATTAGATTGTGCGATTATGTTTCAAGGTATATTACAATATAATGTCCAATACAATAGAATGGCCCATGAATCTGGAGAAAAAATAAGCAGTGTTGTCCGCTACAGCGTGGCGCGATTGGTTAAAATAGTTGATGAGGTTTCTGAATCAGGGGATCAATTAATAGAACCAAATACTTTAGAAAAATGGGTCCCTGGCTGCCAAAAAAACAATCTCGAGATTATCACCCAGTTGATGAAAATAGCGGTAACGTTAAGGGCATCGATAACGAAAAGCATTCAAGATGTAGAAGAACAAAGCAAATACAATGAACTTCTGGATTTTATTCAAGAAGAAATCATCCATACAAAATCACCAAGAAAGTTTCTTATTCAAAGTGCCCTATTATCATTAAAGCAAAACCCCGAATCACTTTGGAAAAAAGAACTAGGGCAGCTTAATGAATTGATCGAGTCTTTTTATAGTGTGACAGAGTCGGAAGAAACAAACCCCTAATCCAAGGATTAGGGGTTTGTTTTGTGTAGGTAAGGCTTTTATTATTTGAAAAGCGTTGCTGAATTTCCCAAATAAAGTAATTCCTTGAATATTGTTTTACCACCACGATTGCATCTTCACCATTTTTTGTAAATATTAACCCTAAACCCATTTGTTCTTGAAACTTCCATCCTTTTGATTTCATATATTTTTTTACAACATTATAGCTGCTATCTTGATTACTTTCGGATAAGTACCTGCTTCGTTTATCTGTTTTTGAGAACAGCTCAAATTCTGAATCGCATAAGTGAAGCTTCATTGCAGAAACAATTAATGGTATTGGATTTCCCTCCTGAAAAAGCGCAGAACCAAATCTGCTGACAACTAGACCAAATCCTATGACCAAAACAATCACTAGGGTAACGGCCATTTTTCTAATCCCCTCCACCCGTTCGCCTCCTTATTTATCTGCTTCTATTAAATTTGACGACGGATGGGTATTTTTGGTTTCAGTTAGAAATATTTCATTTTCATTAAAATTGTTTTAAGAGATCGGTAATGAATTTATAAATTAGTATTAAGAGTAGTTTATTAAAGGGAAAGCAGCAATAATAGGGGTATCAAAATAGACATGATCAATGCGGAGGTAATCATCGCTATGCTCCCCATGACCCCTTCTATTTCTCCCCATTCAAATGCACGGTTGGCACCAATTGCCTGGGCTGAGGTTCCTAAAGCTAATCCCTTAGCAATTCTGCTTCTAATCCGAGTAAAATTTAAAAGAAATGGCCCAACCATTAAAGAAAAAACCGCTGAAATACAAACAAACAAAATCGTTAGTGACGGTATCCCCCCTAATGACTGGGATACTGATAAGGCAATTGGAGCAGTGACCGATTTTGGAATAAGCGACAACATAATTTCCTTATTCATGTGCAAATACTTCGTCAACAAGACAATTGAAATTACCCCAGTTATTGTGCCTGGCATAACCGCCCAGAAAATAATTACGAAATTTTTTCTAATAATTCTTACATGTCTATATAAGGGAACAGCGAGTGACACAGTGGCAGTTCCTAATAAAAGTGAAAATATTCCTGTTCCAGAAGAATATTGGGCCACTTTAATATGAGAAAGCGTCAATAAACCAATGATGAACACAGTTACTGTATATAACGGATTTAACCATGCCTTGTTATAAGTTTTAAACACCTTATTTCCTGCTACATAACTCATAACAGTAATGCTGGTACATAACAATATATTAGAAATCATTGTTCCCATTTTGTTTACTCCTTTTTCTGTTAGTTTCTAAATACTCAGCAATAAAAGCTGTAACAAGAAGAACAACCAGGCTGCTTGCTGCTAGGATGATTGCTAATTTTATTCCTTCTACTCTAAAAATCCCTGCAAAATGCCAAACACCTACGATAAATGGAATAAATAGAAGAGTTATATGTTTGATATGCAGCTGGGCGGCTGCTTCGACCCATTTGAGCTTACAAGCACCTGACATTAATGCAATGAATAAGAGCGCCATACCAATAATACTTCCAGGGACAGGAAGATCAAGCCAAGTAACGAGTCTTGTTCCAATCAAATATATAACTAAGATTGTGAGAAACTGAGCAATAGTACGAACCATTCGGCTCCAACCCCCTGCATTAAGATTAATGCCCCATTATTTTTTAACAAATGGGGTCACAATTTATTTCTCTAAAGTCAGTATCGCATACCTTTTTGAGTTTTTCTGTAAATGTGGAATGGTATCTAACATAGATTTATTAAATTTGATTTAATACATGGTAGAATAACTTACGTTTATTTCGAGTTACCTTCATAAAGCAAAAAAGCCGATTCCCAATAGTAGGAGCGGCTAAAACTGAATATTTAATACCTATTTAAGAAAGGATTTAGGCATGACAACAGCGACGACCTCTCCACGAGCACAGAGAATATCATTCGCATAAACTTCTGTCTCAACCTTAAACTTTTTAGGGTGTATTTCATGGACAGTTCCGATTGCTTTTAATGGTATACCATGTGGAGTGGGCTTGAGAAAGTTCACATTTAAGGAAGCCGTTACGAATCTTGGGGGCTCCTCTCCATCACCAGCTTCATGTCCATTTTTTCGATGAAGCGCCAATGCAGCAGACCCTGTTCCATGACAATCTATTAAAGAGGCAACAATGCCGCCATAAACAAAACCTGGAAGTGCTAGATGCTCTGCTTCTGGTGTGAATATAGTTACTGTTTGTTCACCCTGCCAGCCAGTTCGAAAATGATGTCCCCCTTCGTTCAATCGACCACAGCCATAACACCAGGCGAAATCATCCGGATAAACATCCTGAATTGCTTTTAAAACTTTATCTTCCATTAATTTCTCCCCCTTCACCGAAAACGCTTTCATAGACATGATAACATTGTTAAAATTCCCTGGTCAATCAATAGACAAAATATTAGAAAATCCAAACATTTCACATAAGTCAGAAAAGGAAAACCCTTGTGATGCAAGGGTTTTCTTCTGAATATTTCGGTAGTAATAACAAATAGACTCTATATGGAGCAAATAAAAACAATTAGACTACTAATTCCAAACTTCCTCTGCAATTACCCTATACCCTGCTTCCGGCTTAATTGATCCAAAAAGATAGTCACGAATCTACTACACCGATCAATATCCTTCATTTGGAGGTTAACCTCGATTTTTAGGGTGGCAATTAAATTTGTGTGTACGTAAAGCATATCCTTAAATTCATCAACAGCTCCGCAAAACTTCGGGTAACCACTATCCCCTGTGCCGATTACACCTGTCAGTACCTTTTTTACGTCCTGAGTTTCGAATGCACGATATAGCTCCATCATTTCTTGAGGAATTTCGCCATTTCCCCAAGTATAGGTTCCGATCACTACAGCCTCAAATTGGGATAAATCCCTAACTCGAAATTGCTCGATCCGAAAGAGAGAAACCATTACATTCTTCTTTAAAAATAAATGGAAAATTAGTTGAGCTAATTCTTCAGTATTTCCTGTTTTGGAAGAATATACGATGGCAATTTTCATAATTCATCGAAACCGTTTGATTGTGTTACCTTTGCATAGCTTCTTGACTTCTGTTCAAAAAAATCGGATTTTGTTCCATTCATCATTTCATCACTGAAAACATGGATCCAAGGCATAGGGTTTACCCTTTCTTTATATAAGTTCTGTAAACCTAGCTGTCGAAGCCGCTTATTAGCAAGATATTCGGTGTATCTTTCGTACTCGTTCAATTCAATACCATCTATATCCTTCAAAATCATATGTGCCCACTCTTTTTCAAGTCGGACAGCTTGTCCAACCACTTTATATACATAATCAATGTTAGCCTCTGTATGTAAATCCGGATTTTCTGTTAAAAGTATTCGTAGAAACTGTGCCATGAAATACGCATGCTGCATTTCATCCCGTTGTATATAGCTAATCATTGTACTAGTCTTAAGCATTTTTTGCTGGCGGGCAAGATGATAGAAAAAAGCAAAGCCAGCATAAAAATAAATACCCTCTAGATTAATAGAATTCACACCTAGTTGAAATAAATTTTGTGGTGTAGGATTCTCACGGAAACATTCATATGCATCTAATATCAGTTGGTTTCTTTTTTGAACGATTGGATCATTTTTGGCTTGATTGAACCAATCCTTTTGTTCATTTAAGGGGACAAGAGAACTTAATATATAGGAATAGGATTCATTATGAACTGCTTCCTGCTGAGCGATGACAGCAAATATTGCTTTAAAGCTAGAATCCGACACATAATCCATCACTTGACACATGGTAGGGGTCTGCAGGCTATCTAAACAAGCAAGTTGTGTATTTATTCGTAAAAAGACATCTTTCTCCGTTGAACTTAGAAAGTCCCATTGCTTTATATCATCTTGCATATTAATCTCTTGAGCTTTCCAAAAGTTTGACAATAAAGTTTGATATAAATCGTATATCTGAGGATAAGCAATATCATTCCAGTTGAGCAAGCCTGATGATTTTCCGTTGATAATACCGGTTGATTTATTGGGAAACTCAGGGTTTAACAGTTTTATTCTTGATAGCGGTAAATGAATATCCATAAAATAATCTTCTCCAATCTATTCTTAAAAGATGTTAGCTATGGCAAGCCTCACATTCGTCAATTTCCGTTTGAGATGTGCTTCTTACATAGTACGTTGTCTTTAATCCTTGCTTCCAAGCTTCCATATGCAGGTTGAGCAAGTCCTTTGCTTTTATATCGTGCCTAACATATAAATTAAAGCTAATGCCTTGATCAATGTGACGCCCTCGTGCCGCATTCTGTTTAATACTCCACACTTGATCTAATTCATGTCTGGACCGGCGATAAAAGTCGTACGTTATATGGTTTAAATCAGGTGCGGTAACTTTAAATTTAAAATTCTTCTTTTCCTCTGCATATTCAACAGAATAGATCGGATCTATTCCATCAGTGGAACCTCCTATTTTGGCTGTTGATGAGTTGGGAGCGATAGCCATTAACCAACCATTTCGAATACCATGATTTACGACATCCCTTTTTAGTTCAATCCATCTTTTCGTTTGGTAATTTTTCCGATCAAAATAGCTCCCAGTATGCCATTCTGAATCTTTAAATAGACTATAAGACCCTTTCTCCTTGGCTAGTTCCATTGAAGAACGAATGGTATAAAAGGCGATATCTTCATACAAGCGATCCGCATACGTAACAGCCTTTTCAGATTCCCAATATATACCTTTAAGTGCTAAAAGGTGGTGCCAGCCAAATGTACCAAGACCCACGGCTCTGTACTTTGTATTTGTTAGTTGAGCCTGTCCAACTGAGATTGTATTTAAATCAATCACGTTATCGAGCATTCTTACTTGGATCCTAATTAAACGCTCTAAAACATCTGCAGGAACTGCTTTTGCCAAATTAATAGAAGATAAATTACAAACAACGAAATCACCTGGTTTACGAACAATCACGAGATTGCCATCTTCATTTTGGTATTCGTTAACTATGGTCGTAGCTGACATATTTTGAGCAATTTCTGTACATAGGTTACTGCAGAAAATAGTTGTACGGCCCTTGCCTAATACATGCTTATTTGGATTTTGCCTGTTTACTTCATCACGATAGAACATGTATGGTGTTCCTGTTTCTAATTGAGCAACCATTATTCGTGTCATAATATCCATTGCACGGTAGGTTTTACGAGGAAGAAGCTGGTTACCTGCGGCCTCTTCATATTTCTCGGTAAAGTATTTAACATCCGTTTCATCATAAAAATCCTCAAGTCCGAGAAGGTTCCCTTTTTCATCCTTCCAGCCCATAAATTGTTTTACTTGATGGGGACAAAATGTATGCCACTGCCCGATACTTCTTCCATCCTCATCTTTCTCTTCTAATTTTTTCATAAATAGGTCTGGTATGGTGACACCCGTGAAAATGTCATGGGCTTTACGACGTTCATCTCCATTATTGGTTTTCAAATCGAGAAATCCGTTCATGATATCTTTATGAAACAAATCTAGATAAACAGCAATGGCACCTTGCCGTTGACCTAACTGATCGACACTGACAGCTGTATTATTTAGCAATTTAATCCATGGTACAATTCCAGAGGAGTTTCCTTTAAATTTCTTAATATCGGAACCTAGGGCACGAATTTTACCATAATAGATCCCAATACCTCCGCCATCCTTACTTAGCCGAGCAATATCCCAATTATTTAAATAAATGCTATCAAGGGAATCGTCTACTGTATCAATAAAGCAGGAGGAAAGCTGCCCAAAGCTTTTGCCCGCATTCGCTAAAGTAGGGGTAGCAACTGTCATAAATAAATTACTTAGTGCCCAATATGCTTCCTTTACAAGCTGTAAGCGGATGGACTCCTTTTCATCCTTCATAATCGTCATGGCAATAACCATGAACCGCTCCTGCGGGAGTTCATATACGTTTCTATTATGATCTTGAGCAAGATAACGATCCGCTAGTAAAAATAACCCTATGTAATTAAATAATAAATCTTTATCTGGATTTATCTCTTTTGCTAGTTGATCGATTTCATCTTTACTATATAAACTTAGGAGATCATTAGAATATATACCTTTATCAGTCAATTCTTTTATTAATCTATAAAAGTCTCCATATTTTAAAGAACGATTATAGCATCGACTTTTTGCAGATTTTCCATATAATTCATTCAGATATAAACGGGCAGCGACAAATGTCCAATTCGGTTGGTCCATTGCAACTTGATTTATTGCATAGACTAAAGCTTGTTGGTTTGCTTCCACCTCTGTTACTTCCAGTTCGCTTATACGGTTTTTAAGCTCAGTTGTATCCATCTGATATTTTTCTGTAACTTGATTAATAGATTCTAAAACATAATTGAAATCAACTTGAAGCTCCTTTGTTACCATTTCATTTCCCCCTATAATAAAAAAATCCGCTCAAGGGGAATTGAGCGGATGAAACGATAACACTACAAAAGGACTAAAATAAAAGTATCCAATGCCTCCTGTCGCCACCGTTCATCTTCTCAATCCCCGAAGAAGTTGAAACAACTTAAGAAAGACAGGTCTCCTGACTCATGCTTCATCCTACTTTGAACCCTTCCCATATAATTGCCTAATATATTAGACATTTCTTATACAGTGGTTTGCTCATTTCGTCAGCATTTACAGTTGCGGGGGCAGTTCTGGATTTACACCAGATTCCCTATTAAGCCACAATGGCATCGTCTCTTAAGGCTAACACAATATATAGTTTGATTATTATTTATTGAAACAATATATAGTGAATCAATTAATTTAAATAATAGTATAGTCACCAAAATAATTCAAGTCTATTATTAAATAAAAATGAAACCTATCTGGTTTAGTTTCCGTATATTAAGAAAGTCCAAGGTGAAAAGGGGCAATTTTATGGGGAACATTTTTCTATTTACGATGATCATTGGAATAGCTTCAGCACTTGTTTTAATACCCATTTTTAAACATGAAGAGGCAAATAAAAAAGTTGATAAAAAACAAAAAATCGGCGTCTTCATTGCTGTTATGGTTTTTCTTATGCTTCCAGTGTTTTCATTCTTTTATTTTAGTAATTTTGATAGAAACTTCACTTCTTTATGGCCGTTAGCAATCTTCCTAACTGTAGGCGGAGCAGTTCTTGCCAAAGGCACAGAAAGAAAGATTAAAGGACTTCTCTTTCTAGCAAGTCTAGGTCTAGGAATTTATTTCTTAACCGCCTTCATTTTTAATGCCGATGAAAAATATCAAGTAGCAAAGATGGATGCAAAGGTAGAGATTCAGACCTTTGATGAGAAGGAAACACCAGCTAGCGTTCCACCGCAGTTTGCACGTAACAAAATGAAAAAGGCTTTTGGGCAAGTACCGAACACAAGCTACTTTGAGCTTGGAAATCTTCAGATTCAAAAACTGAACGGTGATTATGTATATATTGCTCCCGTTGAATTTTCTGGATTTTTTAAATGGTGGAAAGGTGAAAGAACTCCTGGTTACTTTTCATTAAGTGCAACGGATTCTAGCGCTAATCCAAAATTTATTAAGGCCGAAATGGTTTATACCCCTTCCTCTTATTTTAATAGACAAATCGAGCGGCATATTCGCATGCAATATCCCAAGAAGATTTTCTACGGAGATGTTCAATTAGAAATTAACGAAGAAGGAAAACCTTTTTACATCCGTACTTATGGTGAATTTATTTCAGCCCGAAATGGATTTACGGCCAAAGGGCTAGTCGTAGTTGATTCTAAGAGTGGCGCAATGAAAGATTATCATATTTCAAATGTCCCCGAATTTATTGATGGCGCGGTCTCACCTGAGGCAGTTAGTCTGCAAAACAGCTATTATGGGAACCTCGTCCATGGATTTTGGAATAGTAAATTCGGAAAATCTGACGTGAAACTCCCATCTGATGAAGGAACTGAGTCAAATGTAAGTCCGATCTTTGATGAAAATGGAAAGATGTATTATTTTACTGATTTCACAAGTCCTAAAGAAGGCGTAGATTCTATGCTTGGTTACTCGTTAACTAACTCAAGGACGGGAAAAGCAACTTACTATACCGGAAATCCAGAGCAATCTTATATGGATTCACAGGGTGCCTTACAGATCATTGAGAAGAAATTTATTGAAAAGAAATGGCATGGGCAAATGCCGATTCTTTACAATTTTTACGGAGAAGCAAGCTGGTTAACGTCTGTATTGGATTCGAACGGTTTTCTGCAAAATTACTTTATCGTCTCTGCAGCTAATCCAGAAATTTCTGTGTACGCCAATACTCCAAATGAGGCCCTAAAACAATATAAAACAGCCCTACAAAGAGGCAAGGGCACTGTAGACGGCAGTTCTAAAGCGGATGAAAAGCAAATCAGCGGAACAGTGGTGAGAGTCTATAAAGAACAAAGAGAAGATTTCACCATTGTTTCTTTTTTATTAGACAATCGCCAAAACTTTATCATCTCTTCGGAAAGAGTCCCGCTAGCTATCTACTTAAAAGAAGGAGATAAAGTAACCGTTCGCTACTTGGACACTGGCGGAGACTTCCTGCCGGCAAAAGAGTTAGTAATAGATGCATTACAATAGGGAAACAAAAATGGGTGTCAGGCACTAATTAGTGCCTGACACCCATTTTTTAAAACACCAAGTTTGTCACTGAACCCTTTGTATTCTATTTTGAATGCCATAAGTGAACGGTTTTGGCTGGGCTTTACTGAAGTTAACTAATGCATCAAGGTCAACGGGTCCGACTTCTTTGTTTTTAGCTTGAGTAAATACAGTAAATCCATCTCCGCCTCCAGAAAGAAAAATATTCGCTGTCACAGAATAGGATTTATTAGGATCCATTTCCGTGCCATCTGGAAGCTTGGTGCTCACTACCCTTTGCCCTGCTGGTTTATTTGGATCCCAAGTATAGCTTAAGCCAGAAATCTGCAGCATGTTCGTTTTTGTTGCCCCCCACTGCTGGTTGAGCAATTCACGGATTTGCTGTCCCGTCATCGACATTTTGACAAGATCATTATTAAAGGGCTGAACTGTGTAAATTTCTCCCCAAGTGATATCGCCAGGGTCAATATCGGCTCGAATACCGCCAGGATTCATAAAGGCTAATTCGGTATTCAACGCTTTCCTTTGTGCATCCGCAATGAAATCGCCAAGCACTGACTCACCATTTTCATTTTGCTTTGCCGTCAGACTTTCAGATGAAGAGCCAACAACTCGATTAACAATCGGTTCTATTTTTGATTCATAGCCTTCTATCATTTTCTTTATTTCCGGATCGGGCTCGATTCCTTCTTGAAAGGTAGTTACAATCTCAGCTCTTTTTGAGACAATATCCTTTGTTTTAGGATCTATCTCAAGATCAACATCAGAGAAAGCAGTTCCATAGGAATAGGATTGAACAACTAGTTTATTGTCAATCGTTGCGTTCATATAGGCATGATTATGGCCGCCGAAGATGATATCCACTTCATCGTCGACCCGGTTTGCGATATCGACAAGTTGCCCTTTTGGATTTTCTCCGTTTGGACCTGATGTACCAGGGTTATGTGCTAAAACGACAATCGATTTTACCCCTTGTTTTTTCAAATCCGCTACATTCTGATTAATTGCTTCTACTTCATCGGTGAATTTTAATCCTGCCACACCGCTAGGCAAAACAAGCTTTGGAGTCTCAGTAGTTACCACACCGATAAAACCAATGGGCATCCCATTTACTTTGATCACTTGATAAGGAGGCAGAATCGTTTTTCCTGTTTTCTCATTGACCACATTGGCAACAATCCATGGGAAGTTTGAACCTGCAAAATTGCCTGTTTTCGGATGTGTTCCCCCTTTTATGAGGCGCATCAGTTCCGTTAAGCCTTCATCAAATTCATGATTACCAACTGTACCAATATCAAAACCCAATTTATTCAAGATCTCGATAGTTGGTTCATCTTGTAAAAGGGCCGACACAGGGGGGCTGGCTCCCACCATGTCTCCATCTTGCACCAATAGAGTATTTTTATTTTCAGCCTCACGCTGTTTTAAATAGGCTGCTAAATAATCCACTCGACCAACCGGTTTCCCATTTACTTTCCGAGTCACATTTAATTGGCCATGCAAGTCATTAATCCCTAATAGTTGGACCTGAATGAAACGAATATTTGCGGCCGGTGGCTTTCCCTTTTTGGGATTGACCGTTTCTGGACGGTTGGATTTATGTCCATGATATGCTTTAGATAACCCTTGATTCTTTCCATTCGAAGGATTCTGTCTGCTAACCTCTACAACTTGAGGCCTATTAACAGTTTGAAATTGATGATCCATATCCCTTAGGGCATGAGCAGAAGCACTTTGATTTTCCGTTATCGCCACCAGTGCTAGGATCGATAAGGAAAGAAGCGCTTTTTGAAACAATTTCATACTATTCCTCCTACAATTTTCTAAAAGAACCAAAGGTATTTTTCGCATTGTAGGTTTGGAATATACAGAAAAGGCACCAAAGGAGCTTGGTGCCTGACACTATTAATGTTTGGCGATCAGACTTTGGTAGGCTGCTGATGTTCTTACTTCAATGGTCAAGGTTCCCTTTTTATAGATGGATTTGATAATAAATGGAGCACCAGTGTTGTTCTGAAATTGAAAGTCCGGTCCACCATAAGATACGGTTGCATCTCTGCCAGCAGGTACATACCCAACCGACAAGGAATGGTGATGTTTTTCAATATAACTAACACCTACCTGATCCACTGCATTGAACAGGGTTGATGACGTCTGGCAAATTCCTCCGCCGATACCGTCGACTAGTTGCTTATTTACAATTTCCTTCGCCTTTTGATATCCATGGGCGGCATCACTTGGACCAACAGTGGTATTAAATGAGAAAATATCTCCCGCTCCGACAATGATATTATTAATGGCCTCGGCCGACAGCTGAATATTCTTTGAACGGCCTACAACTCCGCTATTAAATCTCGTTGTAAAGCTTGCCACGACAACTTCCCCTAACTGGTCAACATCCTCAGGCTTATAACCGCTCTCGGTCACATATAAAGGTAGTTCAATAACTCCACCCGTTGCCGATGCTGTTATGACCTTTTCAACTAACTCTGATTCCTCTAAGATAATTCTAGGTTTGCCTTTAATGATTTGACCATTGGGGCCAATCTTATCAAGAACCATTCGTTGGTCATATCCTTTGGTACTTTCCGTCCCTCTTGCTAAATCCTTTGCCCATTTTTCAAGTTCCTTTTTGTAGGTTTCATTATCGGTTCCAAAACCCATTTCCACTGGTAAAAAGGTTTCCAAAATAGCATTTGTATTCGGATCAATGACACTCACCGTAATTGGTTTTGGTTTTTCTTCTTTCTGTGGTGGTTCTGGTGTTTTATTGGGCTTTTGTTGTCCTGGTTCAGTTACTTTTTCTTCAACTGTCTTTTCTGTATTCGTTTTTTCTGTACATCCGGCAATAATTAATAAGCTACAAATTAATAAAATTGATACTAGCCACGAGCTCTTTGTCATTTCCCCCAACCTCTTATCCTTTATTTTCATGCAGTAAATGCTGACCTCCAAACGAAGTCCATACATTCTTGGATTTTATTCCCGTTTGCATGTCAATATGACTTATAAGTATTGATTAATATGCAAAAAAGCCCCTTAGGTGTAAGGAGCTTAATCAGTGAAGATATATAATTTTTTTAAGCTGTAAATTATCTTACGCTGCTTTTCATCATTGGTTGAACCACTAATGGTTCCGAATATGTGCGTTCATTTTTCTTATAGGCGTGCCAATATGCGAGTGCGATAAAGACAGATCCGCCAACCGCATTGCCTATAAAGACAGGGATAAAATTTTCAATATATCCTAGCCAAGTAAAATGGCCGGCAAATATCGCTGCAGGAATCACAAACATATTCGCTACAACGTGTTGGAATCCGATTGCGACAAATGCCATCGTTGGAAACCAAATACCTGCAATTTTTCCGACCATATCGTTTGCTCCATAACAAAGCCACACTGCCGCTGCCACCAGCCAATTACAGCCAATCCCCGAAACGAAGGCTTGGAGAAAGGTTGCTTCTAATTTATGGTCAGCAATACTAATCGTTCTTTCCAAGAAGGGGCCTGATTCGGTAAGTCCAACCAGATGCCCAAAAAAGTATGCTACAAAAATGGCCCCGATAAAGTTACTGACCGTAACAAGAAACCAATTATAAACAACCTGTCTAGTGCTAATCTTATTCGCCATTCGAGCTAGAGACACAGCCATCATATTTCCTGTTAATAGCTCACCACCTGCAAGCAAGGTGAGGATAAGGCCGATTGGGAAGACAGTCGCACCAATCAAACTGCTTAACCCCTCTAAATTTCCTGTTAAAGTTGCTGTGACACGGATGAAAAGTAAATAACCTAAAGCAATGAAGGCACCTGCTTCAAAACCTAATATCAGGGTCTGTAAAGGATGGTATTTTGATTTTTTTACTCCATTTTCAACGGTAATTTCCATGATTGTTTCGGGTTTACTATATCCCATATGATATACTCCTTTTTAAATGAACCATTTAGTATGTGAAATGTTTAACATACTTCTATTTTATAACAAATTCTTTTAAAATCCTGTGAATATTTCTTTAACTATTTTAGAGCGCTTACATTTACCTTTGTAATCTTGCTTTTATATTCAAAATATCTTACTTCCCTTTCCTAATAAAGGTATACTGATTCTGAGGTGACATGGTGGAGTGTAAAAACACCACAGGAGTTACGGACGGAGACGAATGGTCTAACAGAAGAAAGATGGCAGTCAATTATCAATAATGTTCCTTCATATGATGATAAACCAGTATGTTAGTCGGTATCCCTAACCCAGCCCATTTTGCTACACTTTTAAAAAAAATAACCAGCCATACTTCATCAGAGTATCGTCAAATGATCCGAAAGGAATAAAGAATGGAGGTTTATACAATGGAAAAGAAAATTTATTGGAGTTTGTTTATATATGGTCCATGGAAAATGTATCTCGCAGCAACGGTAGATGGACTTTGTTATGTAGGTTCCGATCATAAGGACTTAGAAGAACTGGTGACTTGGGTCCAAAAAAAACTCCCGCATCACCTTTTGGAACGTGATGATAGTAAATTACAACCTTTTGTAGACGAATTCACCGAATATTTTCAAGGAAAGCGCACGTCTTTTACCTTTCCAATCGATTTTCACGGGACTCCCTTTCAACAATCTGTTTGGAACGTATTAAATGAAATTCCCTATGGATGCACACATACTTACTCAGAAATCGCGGAACTCCTGCAGAAACCTAAATCGGTACGTGCCGTTGCCGCTGCAATTGGAGCAAACCCGATATTAATTACTGTTCCTTGTCATCGTGTGATTGGTAAGAACGGGAAGTTAACTGGTTTTCGCGGCGGTTTAGATATGAAGGAAAAACTGTTAGATTTGGAAAAAGAACCCTCCAGTTTGAAAGGTGTAATCATACATGCTAAATAAACCAAAAAGGCAGAGAGAAAGTCTCTGCCCTTTTTATTTTATATATTTACTTGAAACATAACCTGTTGCTTTACCAAATTTGATTTTTTTCCATGAACCTTTTGTTGAGACAATGGTTACTGATTGATTTTTCTTTAAAGTACTAATTACCTTGCTTTTGGTTGATGTTGTTGCACGTACATTAAGACGTGATACAGTTACTTTTCCCATTTTTGGTTTGACAACTTTTTTTACAACGAAAGTAGTTGTCACGCTCGAACGGTTTTTACTTGTGTCTGTCGCTGCCATCACTACAGAGTATTTCCCATTTCCAAGGGAGGCAGTGCTGTATCCTAGGTTGATTGTACCTGCTTTTGTTATAACGTCCTTTTTCAAGTAGCTAAGGGTTTTACCAGTACTATTTTTTATATAGACGGTTACATATAGAAATAAAAAAACTCACCAAATTAGGTGAGAAAAAATTAGCGTGTGAAATTAATAATTAATCCATTTAGCTCCTATTTTAGTGGAAATTTGATACCATCCATCTCCACGGTCAGCCAAAACCTTTACTTTTTGTGGAGTAATCTGCCCGTATGTCTTAGACGATATGGATGGTTTGCTATACAATTTTTCTTGTTTTTTTACTTGTAGATATTTCAATGGTTTTGGATTAATATACACCCATTTAGCTCCTAAGGAGGTATGAATCATGTACCATCCCTTCCCGCTATTCTTCATAACCTTTGCAGTTTGCGGTGTAAGCGCACCGCTATTTTTCAATAAAAGACTTGGCTGGTCATATAAATTAACATCGTATGTAATCTTTATATTTGATAAGATCGGCATAAAAGGAAGTATAAAGAGATTTTTATTTCCACTTTTTATCCATCCAAAACCTTTTCCATATTTAATTTTGTACCAATCACCAGACTTTGCAGAAATTTCAACTCTATCCTTTAAAATGACCTTACCTATTTTAGGTGAATCATTATATGGGAAGTTTCTCACATCGAGACTAGGATTGATAGTTATCATACCATTTACTAAATATATAGTTTGTACAGCTGGAGGTACCACGTCATTGACTTTCGGCGGACTGGCATTAATCAATTCATGATGAACGCCATCCCTGCTAGTACTAATAAATTTAAGGCCAACTTGCTTTGCTAGCTTTAAAAGTGAAGAATTTACATAGTGTAATCCATTTAAAGGCTTTCCTTTATTGTCAAAAACAATGGCATCAAATGCTATCCCCTTCGTATGAGGCGCTTTGGCAGTGGGCTTAGCAACTAAAGGCCCCAACCCATGTTTGGTCTTTTCAGACCTTTTACATGTTGACGCAACGCCAGTAACAATTTCATAAAAGTGATTTTGATATTGATATGGTCGATAGGCGGAATTGTATTGAATCTTCCAGCCTTTTGCTTTTAGGAGTTTTTCATAATTAATTTTCGCTTTTAGTAGATTTGGGTGAATATTTTCCCATATGACCATTTCCCCCTTCTCCATTCTTAATGCGACTGGATCAGTTAATGGTGTTACCCCCTTACATGTACTTGCTTGCACCTTTTCTCCTGGAAAAATCAATGGGAAAAATAATCCTAACACAATGATATAAAAAGTAATTTTAGCAATAAACCTCATTTTTCCTCCTCGTATGTGATTTTCTGATAAAATATAACTCTATAATTATATCAAAAATTACAAAATAATCTATAATTTTACAAGGGAAAGATATCCATTCGTGTTTTGTCGTATTTTATGAAAAAACTTAGTTTTATCAGTAACATAATCTATTAAAAAACGACAAACGCTAATTGAACACTGAGTTCGTGAGAAATAAGTTTTCCGACAAATATCTACATATCTCGAGTTGAATCAGCAAACACATTCAAAATATGTTATAATAGAAATAACCTACTGATTTTTCAGTGAGTAACACTAAGGGGAGTAGCTCCTAATCGACTCAAATAGCCATAAGTTTCTTAAAAACTGACTCATTGGAAAATCAACTTAATGACTCGGAAACAGAATTTAAAATATAGAAAGGGTGTTTATATGGAAAATTTTATTGAAACGGTTTATTTCTTAGAAAATCCTGAAAAGAATATTATTAAATTTGCAACTGGCACCCAGCTGCGCTATGAGGACGTAATAAAAGAGGTTTTTGGCGTAGCCTGTATCAATGATTTGCATATGATGATCCAATATAACAAGAGTTTTCAGACCAGCATTTGTAACAGTCATGGCATTAGTGAAAAGAAGATAACTCTTGATAAAATCCTTCGTGTCGCTTCAAAACTGGACATGCTTCGTCTAAAAAAAGAATTGATGGACCAAAAGAATAACATCCTTTATGAAACACCTGCAGATGGTGATTTAGCCATTACTTGCCCTTTTGATGCCACCATAAAACTTCAAGAAGGTATTTTCCAATGGGATGACAGCAATTTTTCATATAATGCAGTGAAAACTGGTGCCTAATACCTTTGTTGTTACTAAAATAACTAACAAAGGCTAGGTGCCTTTTTTTTGTTCCGGGAGATTTGGTCCTAAAAAAATCCGATGTTCTAAGGCAACTGCATATCAAAAATAAGTGGTTCCATTGTTTACGCACTTTTTTAGCAGAATTTAAACCCATACAAAAACCCCCCATCTGCTTAAAATGGGAGGTTGAAGGATTGCAGTTAGTTATCATTGGAATTTAGGTCATTAACGACGCTTTTTCTTATCCGCCTTAGTCATTCTTCCTAATAGAAATGCCCCTGCTGCTACACCAATCACTGTGTTCGTTTTTTTATTAAAAACTTGTTTAGCGACAAGATTTAAGTTTTGTGGTCTTTCAGCTAGCCTTCTCATAAAATACCCATACCAGTCATTGCCGAAAGGAACATAGGTACAAAAATTGTATCCTTCACTGGCAAGTTGCAGCTGCATATCTTTCCTAAACCCATAAAGCATTTGAAATTCGAATTTCTCATTCGGAATATCGTGCTTCTTAACAAATTCTTTCACATGATTAATAATTCGATGATCATGTGTGGCAATCGAAGTGAATTTGCCATTTAATAGATGCCATTCGGTAATCTTGATAAAGTTTGCATCAATATCCTTCTTATCTTGATAGGCAATTTCTGCTGACTCTTTATAGGCACCTTTAACAAGACGAATCCGGAAATTTTTATATCTTTCAAGGTATTCTTGTGCGTTGTGGAAATAGGACTGAATGACTGTACCTACATTAGTATACTCCAACGACAGTTCGTCCAATAAATCAAATGTTGGTTGTAAGTGTTTGAAGTCCTCCATATCAACATTTACAAAAATATCATATCGATGTGCTTTATCAACGATTTCTCTTAAATTATTTAAACAAAATTCATAATCTATATCTAAACCTATTTGAGTCGGTTTTAAGGAGATATGTGCATTCACTTTATTCTCATGGATCGCGTCGATTACGTTAAGTATTTGTTCTTTTGCCTCAGTGGCCTCTTCTTCTTTAAAAACGAATTCACCTAAGTTATCGACAGTACATGAAATTCCATGTGCATTCAGATCCTTAATACTTTGGATCACTTCAGGTATATTTGTACCAGCTACGACAGTTTGTGCACCTAATTTTAAGCCGTATTTTTTAGCTGTACTATTCAGAAATTGATTTTGTGATAAGCCCATAAAAATGTCTTTCAACATAGCGATTACCCCTTGCTGTTGTTTTTACCATCATTATAGCATACGCTTTCAATAAAATTTATTTTGCGAATTTTCCAACATAAATTGCCTGAAACCGCTTAATAATTGGTTTTATTTCAATAGTTTCTTTCGAACAGAATCAAGGTGTAGGAACATGTGATGAAATGCTTCAAACGGATCCCTTTTTACCAATGCCTCGTAAATAGCAATGTGTTCTTTGAGTGTTCGCTCACGCTCACGATATATAATTTCGCTATCGATTTTTTTAAAAGTGATAATTAATGAATCGATCATACCTTCGACAATTGGATTATCTGCACTTAAGGCAATGGTTTGATGAAATTCCTTATCCGCTTCGACATAGTTATTGTCTTTGCTGTTGGCGATAATATCTATCGTCTCTTTTAATTTCGTAAGCTGTTCCTCATTGATTTTCTCTGCCGCAATCGTAACTAATCCTAGTTCTAATGCCATCCGTGCCTCGATGATTGCTGGCAAATTATCATGGGCCAGAGCTAACATGACTGAAAATGGATGACTGCCAATTTTATTGTTAAAAAAAGTTCCTTCACGGGTTTTACGTGTTATTACACCAAGTGTATCGAGTGAACTTAAAGCCTCACGTAACACTGGCCGGCTGACATCTAGAACTTCCATTAGTTCCATTTCAGTCGGCAATTTATCACCTGGTTTCAATTGTCCACTAATTAATAAGTTAATAATACTTTCAACAACCTGCTTCGATAAGGTATTTCGATTAACGGATTCTACAATTATTTTTTTCGGAGAACCAACCATCATTTCGCCCCTTGAATTTTTTGTCTTTATTTGTAAGACTAATAATATTATACCTATATTATGCAACAATTTATATGAAAAATAGCTGTCGAAAACTCGACAGCTACTTTTTTTGGATAAATATTATATTTTTAATACCCGGCAAATATTTTCTGCTGCGAAAGCAAGATTAGCTTCACCTGATTCTAGTGCTTCATTTAAAGAAGTAACACCCATTAAAATTCCAATAATTGCAGTGAATCCATGATCAAATAATGGCTCGACACCCGTTCCAATTCTACCTGCAAATGCAATGACTGGAATAGAATATTTCTGTGCGATGGTAGCAACTCCAAACGGTGTCTTCCCAAATAAAGTTTGGCCATCAATACTGCCCTCGCCAGTAAAAACATAGTCTGCACCCTTAACTCTTTCCTCAAGTCCAGTATACTCGATTACAAGTTCGACGCCCTTTTTTAAATGAGCATTTAGAAATGCCATTAACCCTCCACCTAGACCACCAGCGGCTCCTGCACCTTCCGTATACGCGATATCCTTTCCGAGGTCTTGCTTAATTAAGTCAGCGTATAGAGCTAAATTTTGATCAAGAAGTTGGACTATTTCAGGTGTTGCACCCTTTTGCGGGCCAAAGATTGCGGATGCACCGTTTTCTCCAATTAGTGGATTCGTGACATCACAGGCTACATCAATTTTGATTTGGTTAATTCGGTCATCTAATCCACTCAAATCAATGGAATGTAATTGACCCAACGCACCGCCGCCAAAGACAAGTTCTTCACCGTTCTTATCCTTAAATGAAACTCCAAGAGCTTGAAGCATTCCAACGCCGCCGTCATTGGTTGCACTTCCACCAATTCCTATAAGGATACGGGTTACACCCTTGTCTAGGGCAGATTTAATTAACTGACCGGTACCGTAGGTTGTTGTGATTAATGGATTGCGATCCTGTGATTGGATTAATTCTAATCCACTCGCTGTAGCCATTTCAATAACAGCAGTTTGCCCTTCCCCCAAAAGACCAAATTCCGCAAATCTTTTCTCTCCTAAAGGTCCTAGAACTTCAGTTTTGATAATTTCTCCATTAGTCATACTAACAAGAGACTCAACTGTTCCTTCCCCACCGTCCGCCATTGGCACGATTACGCATTCCGCATCAGGGAAAACCTTTAGGATTCCTTTCTCCATAGCAAGGGCAGCATTTTTCGCTGTCATACTTTCCTTAAATGAATCAGGCGCTAACACAAACTTCATAGTAATCTGTCCTTTACATTTAAAGTAGAAAAAATTAATAAATAATTACTCAACCGTTCTATGACAAAGTATGAGTTTATTGGATTTTTAATTATATCCCAACCTTGTATTAAGAGTAAAAAATTTAGGGTGACCTTTCAGCCACCCTAATTTTTTTATCGGACTAAACAAGGGCGTTTATTATCGAATCTCCAGTCTGGAATTAAGAATTGCATTCTGACTGCATCATCACGAGAGCCTAGTCCCATGTTGTTATACATTTCATGTGCTTTCATAATTTGATCCATATCCACTTCAACGCCTAGACCTGGTTTGTTAGGACCTGTAATGTCACCGTCAACAATTTGGAATGGCTCCTTTGTTAACCGTTCTGTCCCTTCCTGCCAAATCCAGTGAATATCAATTGCAGTAATCTCGCCAGGATCTGCAGCGGCAACATGTGTAAACATAGCAAATGAGATATCGAAATGATTGTTTGAGTGGGAGCCGCTCGAATTTACTACTCAATTCTTATCAATTCTACCAAAATAGATAAAATTTAAGAATTGTCACACCTGAGTAAAAAACTTTTCTCCAAATCAAGACTGTGAATCAATGTGAGCCTTGTTGGCAGAACAACACCTTTTCAAGTGCAAATTGCACTATCTGCTCTCGAATGGGAAAGCAATGTCATCATAAGTATAGTTAGTACCATCGTGCCGTGAGCACTCCTAACTAGCCTGAGCGTGGCCATTATATCTTGTTTTCTATCCAATAAATAGACTGTCCGTAAACTACTTTGCCCTTATGGGTAAAGTTTTTTAGTTTGTGTTTGTATTTTTGAACATCTAACGAGAAACCCACTTTCTTTCCAATATTCACACTGGCATTACTGTCTCTCATCATTTCTGTTCCACAAATCATACAATCGAAACGACGAATAGACGGGTCTTTTTTCTCTTGGTGGCCACAAACGCAACAGTCTTTTGTGGTATTTCGTTCGTTCGCTAGAAGATAGTACTTTCCTAGTTTTGCCGCTACCCATTCTACAATTGTACGGAACTCACCCATTTTTTCTTGGTTTAACATGCTTCTTTTCATTTGATCAAAAGGAGCCGTTCCATTTGTAGGTGTATAATCACCCACAATAACTAGGTCGAATCTTCGATATAATTCATGCGCTGTCGTATACAATGCCGTCTTTATTTGTTCTCGACGTTTATGATACGCCTTATTTAACGCATGGTTTAATCGGTTCCAACGAGGGCTGTGTACCGTATAGGAATTTCCATGTTTAGTTTTTCTGTTACGATATTTCTTTTCACAAACATCTCGGAGAGATTTTATTTCATCAATCTTTTTGTCCCAATATTTGATCATTTGAAGTTTTTTGAACTCAATGGAGTTCCCTTGATCATCCACTCCAACAAAGAAATTCTTATGATTCGGGTCCAGTCTACGCATAAGATCATGATCACGGGTTAATTGAATTACAGTGGATATCATATCTGGATTCTCATCGACAATATCCTTATAAAGTCCTTCCTCCTCCGCCTCTGCATGTTTCAAAGTTCGTGATTCCCAATGTTCAATTGCTACTTCTATCACCTGAAATGCTTTTTCCTTTTCACCATCTTCCAGACATTTCTGGAATAAATCTCTTAACTCTACTGCCTCATTAAGTGCTGCTTCGTGGATCGACGAATGTGCATCTGGTTTTCTTAAACTTGGTCCTGACAAAGTCACTTCACTCCTTTATTGTCGAATGATATTATTTAACTAAAAATGGAAATCATTATAATCTTTTCCATATAACACATCAAGAAACTTTAGAAATTGAGGGTTATATAAAAAAAGATGTCAGGCACTTGATGAAAGAATTGATATTATACCCATCTATTTGTTATAATGAGGTGGTTGTAACATTATTGAGGAGGAACATTTTTTTATGTCAATCGAGGTAGGTACTAAGGTACAAGGTAAAGTAACAGGCATCACTAGTTTTGGGGCATTCGTAGAATTGCCTGGTGGCACAACAGGGTTAGTCCATATCAGTGAGGTAGCGGACAGCTATGTTAAAGACGTTAATGACCATCTTAAAGTTGGCGACCTAATTGAAGTAAAAGTAATTAGTGAGAAGGACGGAAAGACTGCCTTGTCCATCAAAAAAGCTATAGATAAGCCCGAAGGACAAACCTCGTCTTATTCCCAACGTCCACCACGTCAGGGAAGAGTAGATAGCCGTTCTAAAGATTTCCGTTCAAAAGGCGGCAGCACTTTTAAACCTAAAGAAAATTTTGAAGACAAAATGGCTAAATTTTTAAAGGCTAGTGAAGAGAACTTATCCACCTTAAAACGCAGCACTGAAACAAAAAGGGGCGGCAGAGGCGGAAGACGCGGATAACTGTATCGTTTTTAATACAACATTATATAGCGAAAGGCAAACATGCATTTAGACATGTTTGCCTTTTTTATTTGCACATAAAAATTCCATTTGAATTAAACGACAAAAGAGACAGGGATTTTCATTCCCTGTCTCTTTTGATTAATTGTGAAAATTGGTACCGTCAGTTGTAGCTTCGATCACACCGGCTCGAATCACAAAATCACCAAAATGCTCGCCTTCTTCCCGTTCTTTCGCATAGCGAGGAAGCAACACTTGCAGTTCGTTTAAAATATCTTCTTCTCCTATGTTCTCACGGTACATTTTACTTAGACGGCTGCCGTCATGGGCGGCACCAAGATACATATTGTATTTGCCAGGCGCTTTCCCAATAAAGCCAATTTCCCCAAGAGCATGACGGGCACAGCCATTCGGACAACCGGTCATTCGAATAGTAATCTCTTTTTCGCTCAGACCATTTTCTTCGACAATGGTTTCGATTTTACTGATTAAAGATGGTAAATACCGCTCTGCTTCCGCCATCGCCAAACCACAGGTTGGAAGTGCAACGCAAACCATTGAACTGCGACGCAGCGCAGAAGCATGTTTGCCATCAGTTAAACCATATTGTTCAATCAAATCATTAATTTTTTTCTTATTCTGCGTGGACACATTGGCTATAATTACGTTTTGATTTCCTGTTAAGTGGAAATCACCGGTATGAATTTTGGCGATTTCACGCAATCCTGTCTTCAACTTGTAATCATCAAAGTCTGCGACACGGCCGCCTTCAATAAACAGTGTTAAATGCCATTGACCTTTTACGCCCTTTACCCAGCCATAACGGTCACCGTTATGGTCAAAATGGTAAGGCTTTGCTTCATCTAATGTCCAGCCAAGACGATGTTCCAATTCAGCCTTAACGGTTTCAAGGCCAAGTCTGTCTACAGTGTACTTGAAACGAGCGTTTTTGCGGACAGAACGGTTACCGTAGTCCCGTTGAATCGTAATCGTTTTTTCAGCTATTTCATACAATTGATCTGGTTTACAGAAGCCAATGACTTTAGCAAGCTGCGGATAGGTTGCTTTGTCTCCGTGCGACATCCCCATCCCGCCGCCAATCGCTACGTTGAAACCGATAAGCTTTTCATCTTCTACAATCGCAATAAAGCCTAGATCCTGTGAAAAGATGTCAATATCATTTCCAGGCGGCACGGCAATTCCGATTTTGAACTTCCTCGGTAAGTAAAGCGGACCGTACATTGGTTCGACTTCGTCGATTTCCGGAGTCCCGGCTACTTTTTCTTCATCCAGCCAAATTTCATGATACGCTCTTGTCCGAGGTAATAAATCATTGCTTAATTTTTTTGACCATTCATAAACTTCGGCATGAAGTTCAGATTGGTATGGATTTGATGAACACATGACGTTTCGGTTTACGTCGCCGCAAGCAGCAATCGTATCCATCAGCGCGTTATGGATTCCCTGAATGGTGCTTTTCATGTTCCATTTTAAAATCCCATGCATTTGGAATGTTTCACGAGTAGTCAGCTTTAATGTGCCATTGCCATATTTATCCGCAAGCTCATCCATAACAAGCCATTGATCCGGTGAGGCAACCCCGCCCGGGAGGCGAACACGCAGCATAAATTGGTATGCTGGTTCAAGTTTCTGCTTTTGACGCTCATTCCTGAGATCCCGGTCATCCTGCAAGTAACTACCGTGATGTTTCATCAGACGGTTATCATCATCCGGTATACCTGCGCTAATCCGATCGAGCATTACTTCTTTAAGAGTTCCGCGCAAATAATTACTTCTTTCTTTAATACCTTCTACATCACTTGGCGGGCCATCTGGCGCTTTTAAAATTTGATTTACCATGTTGAAACTCCTTTCCAATCCAAATCAGTATACATCACGCTGATAACGTTTTTGCTGCTGCATCTCGGCTAAATATTCTTCAGCTTTTTCACGGTTCAAGCCGCCTTCTTTTTCAATAATCTCAATTAACGTTTTATGAACATCATGTGCCATGTGTTTTTCGTCACCGCAGATATAGAGGTGAGCACCTTCTTGAAGCCACTTAAATACCTCTTGACTTTGTTCCAACATGCGGTGCTGCACATATACTTTTTGATCCGTGTCTCGAGAAAATGCAACATCCATTTTTGTAAGTATGCCGTTTTCCAGCCACTTTTGCCATTCTGTTTGATAAAGAAAATCCGTTACGAAATGCTGGTCTCCAAAGAACATCCATGATTTACCTGTTGCTCCGGTTTCTTCCCGTTCTTGCATAAAGGAACGAAACGGTGCTGCACCTGTCCCCGGACCTACCATGATGATTGGGGCATCCGCGTTCTTTGGCAGCTTAAAGTTTTCGTTTTGTTGAATATATACTGGCACTGTTTCACCTGGCTGCAGACGTTCCGCTGCTAGAATGGAACAAACGCCTTTTCGTTCACGTCCATGTGCCTCATAGCGGACCGCACCGATCGTCAAATGGACTTCATCAGGATTTGCCGATAAACTGCTCGCGATTGAATAAAGACGGGACGGCATCTTTCGAAGGATTGAGACAAACTCTTGAGCTGAGCCAATCCATGGTGTAAAATCACGGACCAAATCAAGCAAATCACGTCCATCAAGGTACGTTTTTAATTTATCTTCATTCCCCGCTGATAGAAGTTCCTTTATTTTCTCATTGGCAGAAAGCGATGCTGCCTTCTCAAAAAGCGGTTTGGTTAAGGTCGTTATTTCAAAGTGTGAGAGGAGCGCGTCGTTAAGTGAAAGCACCTCACCCTTTTTATTGACTGTCACCTTCTGTTCCGGATCCCAGTTCATTTCGTCTAGCAGTAATTTAACAAGGGCGGGATCATTTTCCGGATAAATACCAAGACTATCCCCTGGTTCAAAGGTAAGTCCAGAACCTTCGAGTGATAACTCGAGGTGACGTGTTTCTTTATTCGAGCCGCGGCCGTTCAAATTTATATTTTCAAGGACTTCTGCTTTAAACGGATTGGTTCTTGAATACGTTGATTCAACTAGTTGTGATGCTAATTCTTTTTCAGGTATTGGACTTACGCCAACGGCTTCATTTAGGCTGATAAGGACACCTGCCAGCCATTCAGCTGCAGGCTCATCATAATCAAGGTCACAGTCAAAGCGAGGATATAGCCTTGTTCCTCCAAGTTCCCCCAGCCGAGCATCAAAGTCTTTTCCCGTTTGACAGAAAAACTCATACGAGCTGTCTCCAAGCGCCAATACGGCGAAGCGGAGATTATCAAGCTTCGGAGCCCGCTTTCCTATTAGAAATTCGTGAAATGACAGCGCGTTGTCAGGGGGCGTACCTTCTCCATGAGTACTTGTGACAATCAGCAGGTTTTGGATCTTCTTTAAATTGTTTGGTTTAAAATCGCTCATTGACTGAATCGTTACTTGAAAGCCTTCTCCCTCAAGCTTTTTGCCCGCCTTCTTAGCAAGGCCCTGAGCGTTACCTGTTTGTGAACCAAAAAGGATGGTCACATCTTTTGAAATAGTTTGGGCGGTGTTCCCTGCAGGACCATCTGCCACCTGAATATTTCCTGAACCCGGAATCGAAGCAAATTGGGCTGCTGCCAAAAAACCGCTCAGCCAGACTTTTTGTGATTCTGTCAAGGTAGGCAGAATGCGGTTGAGGAGCTCTGCCTGCTCCTGATTAAAAGGACTGTTCAATACTTGAAGTTGCACCAAAATCCACCTCACAAAGGATTATTAACTTACAGTGATCATTTATTTATCATGACTAGTTTCAACAATCTTACAATACATACTTTTCAGTCAAAAAATGATTAATATAATAATAGTTTTACTATTCCTATAAGTCAAGTCGGTTTTAACGATTTAAACGATTAAAATCAGATTATTTCATATTTTTATTAAAATATTTTATTGAATATTGCCATATTTATAACAATGGCGCAAGGTAGGAGTCCACCGGGACATTTTCCAATTTAGGGTGTTGTCCTGTGCACACTACTCATTGCGCCGGATGCAGGAACTGCTATCGATTCCTTTTGTTTCGGTTACGCAAAAACGTCGGAATGTCGAGCGAGTCCTCTGATTCCTGCCCATATTGATCGTTAAAATGAAATGGGTCTTCATGTCTCACTTGCTCACGTCGGGTTGGGGCTTGTATTTGTGATTTTGATTGTGGTTCCTTATGTGAAAGGGTAGACGGTTTGCTTCGTACCGGTTTATCATCGAAACCAGTAGCAATGACCGTGATCATAATTTCATTTTTAAAATTTTCATTGATAATTGAACCAAAAATCATATTTAGTTCCTTATCTGCTGCAGAAGCAACAAGGTCGGCTGCTTCTTGCACCTCATAAAGACTTAAATCTTTACCTCCTGTGATGTTCATGAGTATCCCTTGGGCACCGTCAATCGACGTTTCTAATAATGGACTAGAAATAGCTTTTTTTGCTGCTTCAACCGCGCGGTCATCCCCTTTTGCAACCCCTATGCCCATTAAGGCTGTCCCTTGATTACTCATTATCGTTTTAACGTCTGCAAAATCCAGATTAATTAATCCTGGGACAGCAATTAAATCGGAAATACCTTGAACCCCCTGGCGAAGTACATTATCTGCCTCCCGGAACGCTTCAATCATCGGTGTTCTTTTGTCAACAATTTGCAATAATCGATCGTTAGGAACAATAATTAAGGTGTCAACCGCTTCCCTCATTAATTCAATACCGTTTGCTGCATTTTGCGCACGTTTACGTCCCTCAAATCCAAACGGACGAGTAACGACACCGATAGTCAATGCACCAATTTCGCGTGAAATTTCAGCAATCGCTGGAGCAGCACCGGTTCCCGTACCACCACCCATTCCGGCGGTAACGAACACCATGTCTGCTCCTTTTAATACATCTTCCAACTGCCTTCTGCTTTCTTCAACTGCTTTCCTGCCTACTTCTGGATTAGCACCTGCTCCTAAACCTCTTGTCAATTGTGCACCAATTTGCATTTTTATCTCAGCTTTTGATAGGTTAAGAGCTTGTGCATCAGTATTCACTGCAATAAATTCTACCCCTTGAACTCCACCTTCAATCATACGATTGACAGCATTATTCCCTCCGCCGCCAACACCAATTACTTTAATTCTTGCAACTTGATCTATATTCATGTCAAAATCCCACATATTCTTCCTCCTCATCATGCGTTTAGTTAATTGCCTCACTATTCAAAAAAATAATCGTAGACTTATGATCTAATTGAAGATTTTAATGATCTAGTAGTAGAGATTGTTGAATGATTAACTTTACAACTAATCTTTTTTTGAGTATGTATAATTTTTGCTTATTGATATTTTACCAAAATAATGGAGGATTTAATATAGAAAGGTGACACTTGAATTAGATTATTTTGTAGAATAATGTAGAAATATTTAACATAAATGCAAAATTTATAAAACGTGCAGATAAAGTAGTTCTTTTGATATACAACCAACGATATATAAAGAGAAACCCGGTAATAGGATAGCAATATCAAATATATATTAGTTTGCTAGCACTATGATACAACGCGCTATCATGTTAGACATAAAAACAGCACACCTTTGTTAGGTGTGCTTGAGAGTCTAGTATGTACATTTATAGCGCTGGAGCTTCCATCCCCATTTGACTCCATTCGTTTCTTGATGGGCCATACACTCCAGGGACATTTAATCCAGCTTGGCGCATTAAGACTGTCATTTGACCGCGGTGATGAATGATGTGTTTGATTAAAAGAGAAAGTGTTACTGCTTTTTGCATATCCATCCCGAACACATTTTTCATTTCTTTTAAGGATTCATCTGTCCACTGCTGCTTCACAGCGTCCATTGTGTCTGCACTAACCTTTCGAAAGGTCTCAGCGATTTCCTTGGCAGTGGATGGGACTGTATTGGAGTTTTCTACATTTTCAACCTTTACACCGAACTCGTTTAGCATTTCAGGTGTACTTGTTACAACATGCCAGGCAATTCTTCCTAATGTACGGTCCTCAGGTGATACCGCTTGTTGAAGAGATTCATCTGTCAACACATCCAAAACCTTTTGCGTAGAGGCTGCTTCTTGATTCCAATCCTCAATAAATTCAGTTATAGAAGTATACATTAATCATTCCTCCATCTTTAAATAGTTTACAGTAAAAGTATATCATCGTTGGTATATATAGCAAAATTTCCCACGATGAAATTTTTTTCTAATAGAATTCCTTAATACTCCTCTACAGTAGATATATTAGGTAAATTTCTATATTTTTGGGCATAGTCAATCCCATAACCAACAATGAATTCATCTGGGATCACAAAGCCAACATAATCCACGGGCAAATCAACTTTCCTTCTTTCAGGCTTATCTAAAAGAGTACAAATTCTAATTTGTTTCGGCTTATGTGTGTTTAAATGACCGCGCAAGAAATGCAATGTCAGGCCACTGTCAATAATATCCTCAACTACAACCACATTCTGATTGGTAATATTCGCATCAAGGTCCTTTAATAACCTTACTTTCCCCGTTGACTCGGTCTCGTCACCATAGCTAGAAACAGAGATGAAATCAATTTTTATTTCCCCCTTCATCTCACGAATCAAATCTGCTGCAAAAACAAACGACCCTTTCAGGACAACAATAAGGACAATTGCTTCATTATTAAAATCACTTTCAATTTCCTCTGCTAATTGTTTCACTCTGTCTTTAATCTCTGTCTCGGAAATCATCACATCTTTAATTCTGTACCCCACAAAATACACCCTCTTCTTAAAAAATAAAATGCCAATACGAAAAACCAATTAATTTGATTTTTCGTATTGGCAATGATTATTATACCCCTTTATAGGCTTGGCGGTAAATTTCAGCCAATTCTGTTACTAATGGAAGCTTAGGGTTTGCAGTGGTACATTGGTCTTCGAAGGCCCGGTCTGCTAAATAGTCAACCTTGCTTTCAAACTCGATTTTATTTATATTATTTGCTTCAAGGCTCATTGGAACCTCAAGTTCCTTCGCCAATTTAATAATAGCTTTAACGAGGCTCTCCACACCTTCCTCAGTAGTACTAGCAGGTAAACCTAGTATTCTAGCAATTTCAGCATATCGTTTGTCAGCTTTGAAATGATCATACTTTGGAAAGGCTGTGAATTTCTTAGGTTTAGCTGCATTATAGCGAATCACATGCGGCATAAGCACAGCATTTGCCCGTCCGTGTGCGATATGGAATTCCGCTCCCAGCTTATGTGCAAGACTATGATTAATGCCTAAAAATGCATTTGCAAAGGCCATGCCGGCAATGGTTGAAGCATTATGGACCTTTTCGCGCGCTTCTTCATCCATACCGTTTTTGTAAGCTCTTGGCAGGTATTCAAATACGAGCTGGATTGCTTTTATTGCAAGGCCATCCGTAAAATCATTGGCCATACAGGATACAAATGCTTCAATCGCATGTGTCAACACGTCCAATCCTGTATCAGCAGTTATATGTTTAGGCACCGTCATCACAAACTGCGGATCGATAATGGCTACGTCTGGAGTCAATTCATAATCAGCAAGCGGATATTTAATATTTGCCTCTTTATCAGTAATAACCGAGAATGATGTTACTTCCGAGCCTGTTCCAGAAGTGGTAGGAATGGCTACAAATTGTGCCCTTTGGCCAAGATTCGGATATTTAACAATTCGTTTTCGAATATCTAAGAACTTTTGTTTCAAGCCAAAGAATTCTGTATCTGGATGTTCATAGAACAGCCACATTCCTTTGGCCGCATCCATTGCAGAGCCACCGCCAAGCGCAATGATAACATCTGGCTGGAAGTTAGCCATCATTTCTGCACCTTTCATCACTGTTTCAATCGATGGGTCTGGTTCAACCTCTGAGAAAATTTCGCAGTGAACATAATCTTGACGCTTTCTTAAATAGTAAAGGACTTTATCCACATATCCTAATTTCACCATTCCAGGGTCGGTGACAATAAATGCTTTCGAAATTTTCGGCATTTTGGCAAGATATTGAGTTGAATTTTTCTCGAAATAAATTTTAGATGGAACTTTAAACCATTGCATATTAATATTCCTTTTCGCCACTTTTTTAATATTAATTAAGTGAATAGTACCCACATTTGTAGAGACAGAATTCCCACCATACGTTCCACATCCGAGGGTTAAGGACGGCATGTAGGCATTGTAGATATCACCGATCGCACCTTGTGAAGATGGGGCGTTGACAATAATACGTCCCGCTCTCATCCGCAGTCCAAACTTCTTAATCACTGTTTGATCATTGGTATGAATAACAGCTGAATGACCTAGCCCGCCGAACTCCAGCATTTCTTCGGCCCGTTTTAATCCTTCCTCAAGACCACTTACCTTGTAACAAGCAAGCACTGGGCTCAATTTTTCCCTTGAAAGTGGGTATCCTGTTCCGACACCTTTTAATTCTGCGATAAGGATCTTTGTATCATCAGGAACCTTTACTCCTGCTAACTGTGCAATCTTTGAAGCAGCCATCCCAACAATTACTGGATTAACAGCACAGGATTGCTCATTAATAACTAATTTTTCAACCTTCGCTTTTTCTTCTTCATTTAAAAAATAACAGTTATTTGCTATCATTTCTTGTTTTACAACTTCGTATATTTCTTTATCAATAATGACTGCTTGTTCGGAAGCGCAAATCATTCCATTATCAAACGTTTTTGATAAAATTAAGTCATTAACTGCCTGATGAAGATTGGCTGTTTTTTCAATATAACAAGGGACATTTCCTGGCCCAACTCCGAGTGCTGGCTTACCTGAACTGTAAGCAGATTTAACCATCCCCGCACCGCCAGTGGCAAGAATTAATGATATTTTTGAATGGTTCATTAAGGCTTGTGTTGCTTCAAGCGACGGTGTTTCAATCCATTGAATGCAATTTTCTGGCGCACCCGCCTTGATTGCTGCATCTCTAAGCACCCTAGCCGCTTCGCTGCTGCATTTCTGTGCCGATGGATGAAAGGCAAAAATAATTGGATTTCTGGTTTTAATTGAAATGAGTGCTTTAAACATAGTGGTCGATGTTGGATTGGTTACAGGTGTAACTCCAGCAATCACCCCGACCGGCTCCGCAATTTCAATCATTCCTTCATGTTCATTTTCGTTAATAATACCAACGGTTTTATCATATTTGATATTATGATAGACATATTCAGTAGCAAACATGTTTTTGATGATTTTATCTTCGTACACGCCTCTTCCTGTTTCTTCAACGGCTAGCTTTGCAAGTGGCATATGCTGATCAAGACCGGCCAAAGCCATTTCTTTGACAATATTATTAATCATGTCTTGGTCGAAGCTGCGGAATTCATTCAATGCTTTTAGACCGTTTTCCACCAAAAAGTTAACCATTTGTGTTACGGTTTGTTTTTCATTAACTGCCTTTTCTACTACTGCCATCGTAATACCTCCATTTGATTAAGTGTTTGTGAAGTTTTTCACAAGTACTTTTAAAAAATAATACACAATCAAGCTGATATTTTCTCTGGATGTCATGTATCGTTATATTTGTGAAAAGTTTCACATTTTTGATTAAAAATAATAACACTCTACTTGATTTTTACTCACAAACTGGATTGCGTGGAATCTTTTCAAATAAAATGTCAGTTAGAACCTTCGAATACTTTTTAACAATAACCACATAATTTACGGTCCAGATATAGGCGGGGATTTCTTCATTTTCTTTAAAATACATTGCCTCAAATTCATCCCCAACTGCTTCTTCAAATACTTCTAGGGTATAAGTTTCAGAATCTGTAGAGAAGGTTTTCCATTCACATACCATCATGTCTTATCACTCCTTGTTTGTTTATGGATTTATCATAACATGTATTTTGAATAACGATTTGTGAAGTGTTGAACAAAGTGTGAATTGTGATTAATTCTACCAAAAATAGTACTATATCCTTATATATCAATAGTTATGAATGATAATATTGGCATATATTTGGTGAAATACTCTATCTATTGAAAACGATTACATTTATTTTGATATATCAGAATAATGTCTGATAATCAAAGTTATCAATTGTATATGTACGGTTATTGAAAACTAACAGTTAGTGACTGTAACATTATTTAAAAGAGGGTAACGGTCTATTAGTGAGCCCTAATTCTTACCATAACCCCCTGTGAAATCAGGTTAAGGTCATTAAGGAGCCCTCTTTCTTACCGCACCCCCTTGTGAAATCAGCTTTCAGTCATTAAGGAGCCTACTACAACAATACAATCCCTCTTGGCAGTAACAGATTATCCAATTTGGAGAGTAGATTTTTGCTAATCTTACACTCTATCATAATCTGCTTTCCAATTAGTAATCTGTTTCTTAATTTCATCTGGGCTTAAATTTTGTGAAGCTGCCTTTTCACTTAGTTCAGGTAACTCAGCATCACTAGCAAACCGAAGAGCTATAATTTGACCAATTGTAAGTCTGGCATCAAGTAATTTTCCTGTCAAAACATAATGTCGAAGATTTTCTTCTGCTCGTATCGCTCGGTCCTGTGCCTTTAAAGGATACTGTCTAATTAATAAAAACATGATGACCAAGATAATAACGATGGCTAAAAAAAGGATGGCAGATAGACTGATTCCGTTTCTAATAATTAACCAAATAGCTACTACCAATGTAAGTAACAATAAGAGCGATAAGATATAATGAAACAATGGGTGAAATCTACGATGATTCTTGTAATTTTGATTCATTGTTTTTCCTCCTATAATGTTTTTGTTTTTACTCCCATTTAAATGTATAACTAGCTATCACAAATGCAGCAATTAGCCAACCACCTAAAATAGCTGTTTCCAAACCCAAACTCGTCCAGCTTGCCCCAACATTCATGATTTCTCGTAATGCCGTGCTTAAATGTGAAATCGGCAGGAGCTTTACGATAGGTTGAAGAAAGTCCGGCATATTTTTTATTGGGAAGAAAACTCCCCCTAAAAATAACATTGGAAATGATAGAACGCCTGCGATCGGTGCAGCACTTTCAGGTGTTTTCGCAATTCCAGCAATGATGAAACCAATTGCCATAAAAGCTAGTGTTCCAAGAACAATAAAACATATCAAGGTAAACCAAGAACCGCGAACTTCTACACCAAATAAGAGATGGGCAACTAGTAATACTATCAGCGCTTGCATTCCATTCATCACCAACCGTGCTGTAATTTGTGCTGCTATGAAAGTTGAGGCTTTGAGTGTAGTCCCCTGCATCCTACGTAAAATCCCACGTTCTCTCCATGCTGCTATCTGACCAGCTACTCCATTCATGTTGTTACTCATAATCATCATCGCAACTATTCCTGGTACCAAAAAATCAATATATTTTAAATTAAGAGCTTTGATGCCGTGAGATTCCATTACAACGACAGGCTCATAGGAAACTCTTTGTTTACTGATCTCATCTATTACTCCATTAACTAGAGCTACTCCTACCTGTGAAACAGCAAAATTCGTATCATTAAAATAAACCGGGATGTTGAAGGGCTTTGCTTGTGATCCACTATTTTTCAAGCTAGATTCATAGCCCTTTGGAATGATTACGACAAGTTGTAAATCACCATTTTTCAAACTGGTTTGTGCTGAATCTTCATCTTTTCTTATCTCTAAATGAATAGCTTCATTTTTTTTAAGAGCTTTTATAAACTCACTTGAAAACGCTGTGTGATCTTCATCAATCAGCCCAATTGACAGGGATAGTCCATTTCCTTTACCTAAAAATAAACCTAGCATGGTCATGAGGAGGATAGGGAAGATCAAAGTCCACATCAGCACCTGTCGATTCCGTAGAAAAATGCGCAGTTGTGCGAGAGTTAACTGCCAGTAAGCTTTCATGCTTCTCTTAATCTCCTTCCCGTCATGTGAATAAATACATCTTCTAGTGTCGCTGTCCTTGTTTGCAGATCAACTATTTGCAGATTATTATCAGCAGCAAATTGGATTAAGCTTGTCAATGTGTTCTGTAAATGATCCGTATAAAGAACATGAATATCTGTTTGATTTCCAACTTTCTTAACACCGTCAATACTAGAGAAATCAATGAAGTCTACTTGTTCTATGACTCTAAACTCTAATGCACTATCTGACTGGAGACTTTTCACTAATTGAGAAGGGGCATCCAAAGCAATCAGTTCCCCTTGGTCCATGATGGCAATCCGATCGCATAGATTGTGTGCTTCATCCATGTAATGAGTGGTTAACACGATTGTTTTACCTTTATTTTTCAATTGAAGAACAATATCCCACAATGTTCGTCTAGCTTGAGGATCTAAACCCGTGGTCGGTTCATCCAAGAAAATAACGTGTGGATCGTGAACCAACGCTAGAGCAATCGCTAAACGCTGTTTTTGACCACCTGAAAGACCTTTTATTCGGCTTTTGCTTTTCTCAGTAAGCAACACATCTTCTATAAGTTGAGAAATAGAAATATGTGATGGATAAAAGCTTGCGTACATTTTCAGAATTTCCTCAACTGTCAGCAATTCAAAAAGCGAAGTTGATTGTAACTGTACCCCGATGATTTCCTTTACCTTCGAAAGCTCACGTAAGATATCGTGTGAACCAATTATGGCCGTTCCTTCATCTGGTTTACGCAGGCCTACCAGCATTTCAAGCGTAGTCGTTTTCCCTGCGCCATTAGGACCCAAAAGACCGAATATCTCACCCTTTCGTACTTGAAAATGGACACCACTCACTGCTTTAAATGATCCATAGTTCTTTACAAGTCCTTTTACATCAATTATTGTATCATGAGAAAATTTCATGTAGGTGCTTCCTCCTCTCAATTAGAATTGAATAGGAAGCGTCAGACCTCCCTGTTTACCCAATTTATTGCTAAAATACTTTCCTCCACAGGAAAACCTTACCATTACAAATGTGTTACGTCTACAAAATAAAAGAATGGCTTAAATAACTAGTAACAAGAATTACAATAATCCCTTTTCTTTCTTATATTTCATTCCCTTAATTTTTTCTAATAGTCTGTTATGTACTTTTGATAAGATGAGTAACGCGAGGATAGAACCAATAAAGTTTAACAACATATCCCACTGCGCGTCCCAAATATCTCCTTGTGCTCCTAAAAACTCAGTGGAAGTCTTTCTGTTCTTTGTTAATTTAGTCGATATCCATTCGATAATTTCATACATAGCTCCAATTGCAAGTGAAAAACTTAATATCACAGAAATTAACCAAGGACCTTTTTTAGTCACTCTTTTTCGGATTAATATTTCTCTTATTACAATTGCAAACAACCCTTTTAAGAAATGCCCAAAGCGGTCATAGTGGTTTCGGTTTAATTCAAAATAATCTTTTATCCAAGTAAAAAGTGGAACCTTTGCGTAAGTATAATGACCACCAATGAAGGTAAGAATCGAAAGAATGGCAATTATGATATAAGATAGCGAAGTAAGACGAAACTTATTATAGGTAATAAGTACAATCATACATATCACAATGGCAGGAAGTACTTCCATCGCCCATATTAAATATCCTGCTGGCTTATAGATTGACCAAATAAAAACGGCAATTACAAACAAGATAAGTAGTAAATGAAAGTAAACACTTTTGTCTCTTATCACTTAACTCACTCCTAATGATATTACAGTTGTAAAGTTAAAAACTAACTAACTTGCTCTCCGGTACAAAGTTAAAAGATAACTGTTATAGGTTGTCCATCCTTTCTTTTATTAAACAACATAGCTTTTTAAATTTCTGTTCAAAATGAATATCAAAAGCGGTAGGTTTTAAATCAATGGAGTTATCTAGGAGTAGAACGAAATAGGAATATATAAATCGCAGGTATTTTTCTAACATCACTGGTATCCTCTCCAACAAGGACCACTAATATAGTAAATAAAAATAAGCCAACAAATACTAGATTCGTTCATACTCTAGTATTTGATAGCTTATATATGCTACGCCTCAATTTAAAAAAAATGTATTAACAAGTAATTTGCAAACATGTTTTCCTAATTCAGGTAGGAAAACATGTTATAGTTTAAAGTACCTTGCTTAAAAACGCCTTGGTTCTTTCATGCTGAGGGTTACTGAATAACTCATTCGGTTCATTTTCTTCAACAATGTAGCCTCCGTCCATGAAGATGACCCGATCGCCGACTTCCCTGGCAAAGCCCATTTCATGAGTAACAACAACCATTGTCATACCTTCTAGTGCCAGCTGTTTCATTACTTCTAAAACATCACCAACCATTTCAGGGTCAAGTGCGGATGTCGGCTCGTCAAATAGCATAATTTTTGGATTCATGGCGAGTGCCCTTGCAATCGCAACCCGTTGTTTTTGCCCCCCAGATAGTTCCCCTGGAAAGCTATTGGCTTTTTCTCTTAGACCCACTTTATCTAATAGATCAAATGCCAATTTTTCAGCAGCTGCTTTATCTATAGCGTGAATTTTAATCGGTCCCATGGTGATGTTCTCTAATACACTTTTATGAGGAAACAGATTAAATTGCTGAAACACCATTCCTACTTCTTGTCTTACTTTGTTAATATTGATTTTTGGGTCTGTTATATCCTGTCCGTTAATAACTACCTCTCCACCCGAAATTTCTTCAAGGCGATTTAAGCAACGGAGGAACGTACTCTTACCTGAGCCAGATGGACCAATAACACAAACTACTTCTTTTTCTTTAACTTCTGCATTGATATCTTTTAATACCTCAACATTACCAAACGATTTTCGTAAGTTTTTAACTGTAATCATGCTCATCTAAGCTGAATCCTCCTTTCGATGAAATTAGCAAGCATGGTTAATAAATAAATAATAATAAAGTAAATGATACCAACAGCCAGCCAAATCTTAAATGCTTCAAAAGTGGCAGAAGCCTGAATTTGTCCTTGCTGTGTTAAATCTGCAATCCCAATTACAGATAAAAGAGACGTATCCTTTAAACTTATAATGGATTGGTTTGTAATCGTAGGAAGCATTCTTCTAAAGGCCTGAGGAAGCACCACATATCGCATGGTTTGTGAGCCTGTAAAACCAATTGATCTTGCTGCTTCTGTTTGTCCTTTATCAATTGATTGAATTCCCGCTCTGATAATCTCAGCAAAATATGCACCCGCATTAATGGCAACAGTGATGATCCCAGCAGTAGTGCTATTTAGGGACACCACTTGTAGAGAATTCACACCAAAATAGATAAAAAATAATTGCACAATAAATGGTGTTCCACGAATGGCATCAACATAAACCTTAGCAATCCAGTTCAAGATCTTGAGCGGTGCTAATCGAAATAACGCTATTACTAAACCTATTAAAAATCCTAGAATAATTGCTATAACAAATATATATAGAGTCACTTGAAGACCTTTTAATAACATTGGCAGTGCTGCAGAAATAATATCCATCCTGTTCATCCCCTTTCAAAAAGAAAGCGCGCATTAAGCGCGCTTAATCATTTCGTATCCTTTATTCACCTAGATACGTTTTAATAATTTTATCATACGTACCATCTTTCTTTAACTCAGCAAGACCATTGTTAATTTTTTTCAAAAGATCTGCGTTTTGTCCTTTTAGAACAGCAATTCCATATTGATCTCCATTTAAGCGCTCACCGACGATTTTTAATCCAAGGTCTTTTTGAGCAATTGCATAAGAAATTACAGGATAATCTTCAATAAGTGCATCTGCATTTCCGTTAGATACTTCTTGGAACATGGCAGGACTATCATTAAATTGAACAACAGTAATTCCTAATTTCGCAGCATTATCTTGTGCATATTTTGCACCAGTTGTACCTTTTTTAACAGCAACTTTTTTGCCTTTAAGGTTTTCGACTGATTTAATACTTGTATTATCTTTTTTAACAACGACTGTTAACCCTGCATCAAAATATGGTGTTGAGAAATCTACCACCTTTTTTCTTTCATCCGTAATGCTCATTCCTGCAATGGCCACATCTAGCTGATTTGCTTGCATTGCTGGGATGATACCACCGAAATCCATTGGAGAAAGTTCGATTTTAAAGTCTTGGTTTTTCGCAATTGCATTGATTAACTCAATATCAATTCCCTTATAATCGTTTCCTTCTTTAAATTCAAACGGCGGGTAAGTTGTATCAACACCAACTTTATATACTTTTCCACCTTTTTCTTTCTCGTCTGCTGTGTCTTTGCTTCCACAAGCAGCGATAAAGATTGAAAGGATTAATAACAAACTTAATAGACCTAACTTTTTCATTTCATTCTCCCCTTAATTTTCAGATTGTTCTCACTTGCTGAATATAGCAAATTTACTTATTTAATATATCACATATAGTTAACAGAAAAAAGGGATTAAACTATATGAATATACAAAAAAATTTAATAATACACATAATATAATAATATTGATTTTTATGATTTATTGAAATAATAGAGATTTGGATTAAACAAATCAATACTATTAATACTTTTATTTTATCCATTCTTTAAGAATGCATTCATTAAAGGAAAAATTTACATTTCATTTTTTAATCAATTTATATTTCAATATTAAATATCCTATAACTTTTCCTCACTTTTATCCACAAGACAAAACCACTTGGAATATAGATACCACGTGGTTTTGGTTATAATTTCACCTATTAATTGACATCCTCGAATTCTCTTGCAATCCTTTCAATTGCTTCCTGAATTAGTGGTCGAGGGGACGGGATACAAATTCTTTGCCATTGTAACCCTTCTTTACCAAACATCTTCCCATCTTCTAGTAGAACATTTGCTTTATTATAAATCCGATCATGGACTTCTTCAGGCGAGAGTCCATAATCACTAAAATCCATCCACAAGATATAGGTTCCCTCTGGGATTCTCACCTTAACTTTTGGCATTTTCTCCGCTAAGAATTGGACTGCCCATTCCATTGTCCCATCGATATATTCCTTTAATTGTTCTAACCAATCTTCGCCCTCATTGTAAACGGCGATCAGTGCAGAAACGGTAAAAGGTGAGGGTAAATGCATCCCCATAACAGTATTAAAGGTTTTTCTAAGTTCAGGATTTGAGATGATTACATTTGTACAATGAAGCCCTGCAACATTGAATGTTTTATTGATGGCAGTAAAAGTAATAATTCGATCACCATGGTCGGTAGCTTTTGTAATTGGAATAAAGGTTTGATTACAGCGTACTAAATCTCCATGAATTTCGTCAGCAACGATGATGACATCATTTTCCGCACAAATATCGGCTAATTTCCTTAGTTCTTCCCGAGTAAACACTCTGCCAGTTGGATTATGAGGGTTACATAGGATGAACATTTTCGTCGTATCTTCTTTTGCCTTCGCTTCAAAATCCTCGAAATCGATTTGATAATAGCCTTCGCTATTCGATTTAAGTGCATTATTCCGAACTTTTCGTCCGTTGGCTTCAATCGCCGAAGTAAACGGAGGATAAACCGGTCGTTGGATAATGATTCCATCTCCCGGATCGGTTAATGCTTTGACTGCAACATTCAAGGCATGGACAGTTCCTGGACTAAAGCTGATTTCTTCCTGCGGAATATCCCAATCATGTCTCTTTTTAAACCAATGCTGGATGGCTTCAAAATACTCTTTTGGAAAGATGGTATATCCGAAAATCCGGTGATCGACCGTCTTATGTAAGGCATCTACTAACGGCTGGGGTACAGGTAAATCCATATCAGCTGTAAACAATGGAATCGTCTCATCGTCATATCGTTCCGTCAGACCAATCTGTTTAATTAACTCCCCGCCATCCCATTTGATTGAATAGGTTCCTCTTCGGTTGACAATTTCATCAAAGTTATATTTCATTTACATCCACCTTTCAATTTTTACATGTGAATGATTCACATGTAAAAATTTTATTGATTACTCCAATTATAACGATTAAAAGAAATGATTGAAAATTTGGGTAGCTAAATTTTTCAAAAATGTAGGCGATGACACTAAAAAAAGAGCAGGTCCAGTATATGAACCTCGCTCTTTAATGCGCGTTAATCCTTCAAAACCTCGTTATTTTATTGGTCCGTTCCGATTAAAATGGGAATTGATTTGACCTATAATCATCTTATGTTTTTCCCGTTTCGCTAAATCCCTCCGAATTTCAAGTGTTTGTACCCCTTCTTCTATTTTTTCCGCAATTTCAATCAGTCTTTCAATATCCGCAAATGAATACTTACGGGTCCCATTTGGGGTTCTATCTGGAAAAATTAGCTTCCGCGTTTCATAATAATGAATTTGTCTGCTGGAAAGACCTGTTAATTCTGTCACAATTCCTATGGTGATAACCTTTTGATCACGATAGGATGGGTTTTCGTTTCCCAAAATACCACCTGCCAATTTTGTTTTAGTTTATTTGAAAAAATATGAATTTTAAAACAATTATCATGTTATATATTCTAACATAAGATGTAATACACTGAAACAAGAAATTCCTTTCTTACAAAAATATTCATTTCAAGCTAATTCTACTATTATTTTAAAAATATTTAGCTTAAAAATGTAAGCGGATTCAGTTTTACACTTATTTAACACGGTAAAATCGTATAACTTTAGATTTGATAATTATGAGCAGATTATTAAAGATTTTGTTGAGCGCTTACACAAATAGTTCCTTTTTGATATACTACTATAATCTTGATTCATCAAAAAAATTGCTAACTTTCAACTGACTTGTCGTGATTCCCCTGGTTTTTTTATTAATTTTCGATTCCAATATTTTCTGAATTGTTGACTCTTTAAAAATTCTATGTCACTTTAAAAATATATTCTTACTTTCAGATACAAAAGGAGAACTCAATAACGATGAAAAGAAAAATACTTGCCTATAATTTTGAATTCTCTGAGACCCTAGATCGTTTAAGAGATAGTTTTGACATTGAAATTTTTGAGGGGATAAATCCCAAAACAGACCCGGCTTTTTTACAATCTCTAAAAGCAGCTGAAGGTATTGTCGGTCTAGCCCTTCCTGTCGATCAAGAATTACTGAATCAAGCTCCGAATTTAAAAATTGTATCTAATAACTCAACTGGATTTAATAACCTTTCCATTGATGAAATGACAAAACACGGTGTTATGGGAACAAATACACCCGGTGTACTTGAAGATACTACCGCTGATGCGATTTTCGGGCTACTTCTTGCGGCGGCTAGACGTATCCCTGAATTGGACCAGTTCGTGAAAGTCGGAAATTGGAAGCAGCATTTAACTAGAAATGAATATGCCATTGATGTTCATCATAAAACCTTAGGAATTATTGGGATGGGAAAAATCGGGGCATTAATTGCGAAGCGAGGGCATTTAGGCTTTGATATGAATATTCTTTACCACAATCGCACGCGCAACCTGGAGGCTGAGGAAAAATATCACGCTGTCTATACAGAGCTTGACCGCTTACTTATGGAAAGTGATTTTGTTTGTTTAATGACACCGCTCACACCTGAAACAGAAAATTTAATGGGGGCACGGGAATTTAATTTGATGCAAAAGTCTGCTATTTTCGTGAATGGTTCTCGCGGAAAAACAGTTGATGAAAAGGCACTAATTGAAGCATTAAGAGCGAACGAGATTCACGGAGCGGCATTAGACGTTTTCCAAAGTGAGCCAGTCAAAGCGGACCATCCGCTTCTCAAATTTCCAAATGTGGTGACAACTCCGCATATCGGGTCATCCACTTTCGAAACGGAATTTAAAATGGCCAAGCTTGCGGTCGAGAATTTACTAGCAGGACTAACGGGAAGACGCCCAAGGAACCTGATTAATCCCGAAGTACTGAATTAATATTACGAAGGAGTTAAACACTTGAATTCACCGAAAAGTATTGTTGAAAAACTAAATTTGAATAAATATCGACGGAAGCTTGTTCTGCAGAAACCGGAAGATTTGGATGACTTTCATGAATTAGACTATGACTCATCTATTAATAACGATAAATATGATCTTATATTTATGTTCGTTTTTAGTTTAGAGGAATTTTCGCGGCAACTTCAATCTGTAATTGCAAACCAATTACTCGAGAAAAATGGTTATGTGTACTTTGCCTATCCAAAGAAGAATAATCCAAAATATAAAGAATACATTGAACGCGACAGCTTGTTAAACGTATTTGCTATGGATGATGATGGATATACGCTTGACAGTGATATAAAGTTTTCTAGAATGGTCAGTCTAAACGATGTTTTTACAGTGGTGGGCTTAAAGTATGCCCCAAAAAAGACAAAAAAGGCTGACAGCAGTAAATCTAGCCAATGTGTGGATGACTATATTGTTCATGTGGATGATATTAAACAGTACTTAAACAAAAATGAGGACCTATTGGGAGCTTTTAATCAATTAACTTTTGGATATCAAAAGGATTGGGCCCGTTATGTCTATAGTGCGAAAAGAAAAGAAACTCAAGAAAAGCGTTTGTTAGAAATGGAGACGGTTCTTGGAGAAGGATATAAATCAATGGAATTATATCGAAGGAAGCAGAAATAGTCAGTGGATGTAAATTCAAAACTATCCCGTCTATCTAATTAGATAGACGGGATCGTTTTATTAAGAGGGCAAGAGCAAATTTTATCACAAGTAAGCAGAAGGTTGTCTAAATTTTTTATACAATCAGCTCCTATCAGTTCTATTCCCCACTTTCTTCCTATATTACTTATTAATATCATCAAAATATTATGACATAGCCATCATTTTTCAAAAAAAACCTAAATATCATTCCCCCCAAGCATATTACTTATACATTTTATCTAGATTGGGTACAATTCTAATAGAAATGGAGGAAATATCATGGTTCGTTTACTTGCGATTATCTCATTTATACTTTTATTTTATTTTTCATTGCCAGTTATTGATAAACAGATGGGGAAAAACGATATAGAAAAAAAGATTGATTCTGTTCAATCTGAAATGAATATAAAAGATAGCTCAGCAGTATTAGAAACACTTAATAGTTTTTATGAAAAGGTTCAACAATTAGTTGGGCAGCTTGGCTTTCAGGCAGGTGAACTTCCACTCACTAAACAACAGCCGCAACCACAAAAAGAAAAAGTAGAATTAAATATCCCTACTAACCAAGTATTTTCAGTTAATAATATAGAACTTGGTAATCTAAAAGAAGATATTGATCATAATTTAGGCAAGGCAAATCGGTCATCACTTAATGAATATGGGACGAATTGGTACGCCTATCACGAAAATTACCATGATTTTTTTATGGTTATGTATGATGAAAACAACAAAGCAGCAGGATTATACACGAACCAAGATTTAATTGCATCCACTAAAGGAATCCAACTAGGAAGTTCCAAGATAGATGTTCGCGCAAAACTAGGTGAACCTATCACCAATATCCAAAAAGGATTGACAGTTTATCAATTACAGGAAAATAGTGACTATGATGTGTTCTTGCTTGAGGGAACTTACGTAACTATCTTTTATGATAAACATGAAAATAATACGGTAACAGCGATACAATTAATCAGTAAAGACTTTGAGCAGAAGAAAACAGGCTTTTACACCAAAGCCAATTCAGCGTTAAAAGAAGGTTTTGAATATCAATTATTCGATTTGACCAATGCAGCACGAGTCAATCATCGGCTTACAGTTCTAACATGGGATGAGCATGTTAGAGGAACAGCCCGTAAACATAGCACCGATATGGCGGTCCATCAGTATTTTGATCACACCAATCTGAAAGGACAATCACCGTTCGACCGGATGAAAGAGGATGATATCAGTTTTCATATGGCTGGGGAAAACCTTGCCTATGGACAATTTAGCAGCATCTTCGCCCATGAAGGTTTAATGAACTCCCTCGGACATCGTGAAAATATTTTGCGGAAGGGTTACGAGTTTTTAGGAGTAGGCGTAGCTTTTAATGACGAATCGCAGCCCTACTATACAGAAAACTTTTTTGCGAAGTAGTACGGCCAAGGGGTTATTATTCAGAACACTAATAAATCCACAAAACCCCATGTTTTGTGGATTTTACTTTTACGATGGAAAAATGAGGAACATCTCGTATAGTTATTGTACGGTTTCAGTTTCCTAGTTTTTGATCCAATAAGGACAAGGTTTTCCCGATAGACTCTTGAATAACATATGTATTACTGTTAGTATCATAAGGAGTTTCTCCTATATTAATAATAATTAGTGGAACGCCTTGCCTTCTGTATTGGGGGAAAGTGGAGAATGGCATTACTTTTAGACTCGTCCCTAATACCAACACACAATCCGCAACATCTATCATATGTAAGATCGCATCAAATCCCTCTACAGTAAACCACTTGCCTGTATCACCAAATAAAACGACATCCGGTTTTATAAAACGTTCGCTTTTATCGCTGGTATCACAATGGTCACAGATATAGAATTCATCGATGGTATCGAGACGATTTTCCATCTCTTCTGTCGAATAGCTTTTACCGCAATGCAAGCAAGTTGCTGTTTTTATGGTTCCATGGAATTCTATGACATTCTTATTGCCCGCTTTTTGATGAAGTCCATCAATATTTTGGGTAATGATATGAGAAACCTTCCCATCTTTTTCCCACTTCGCCAAAATCTTGTGCCCTACATTCGGCACAGCATCCGGATGGTAAAGATTTTCGAATGCAAATTGATAAAACTCCCTTGGACTTCGATAAAAATAATCCAAGGAAAGGATATATTCCGGTGCAAGTTGATAAACCCCAGACCTTGAACGAAAATCTTTTATGCCAGATTCTGTACTAATCCCCGCTCCAGTTAGCACAACGATGTTTTTTGCATTTTTAATGTGGCTTGTACAGGTTTCAATCAGTTTGTTTTCCATCGATTCCTTCTCCTTTAAATACGCTGTTAGGGCAACAATAATAATACTTAGTTTATAGGAAAAAACAATTCCTAGTCACATGTCAAGTATAGTATTTACAAATCAGGATATATTTCATAAAAAAACTGCCCCCAAGTTAAACTAATGGGACAGCCTTTATAAATGGTGCCTGTCCCTCACTACTTTACAACTTTAAGCACGCGAGGTAGGCCATAATAGATGCTATGCAAATGCACGTAATTTTTTATTTTTTTTCATATGCAAAGGTTTATGAGTGTAATAGATTTTTGCTAGTGCATGATTATCACAAAGTGAACATTTAATTTGATAAGAAGCTTTGCTAATATGGGGAGTTTCTAAGAAGGTTAATATTTCTTTCATATGTTTATCACAGGCCCACATGATCTCACCCCGAATTCATATATTTCTTTAACTAAGCTTACTAAATGGTAGAGACTTCTTTCTGGAGTTTATCAGGCTTTCTTTTCTTCACGACTTCTGTAAATGCATCTTCCCAAGAAATCGAAATATCTCCATTTGTCACAAATGTTTGACACCCGAGGCGATATCCTTCTTTTAACCACTCTTCACCTAATTTTCTTCTTTCTTGTACTTTGACTTTATCTAGGAATTCAGCGCCTTCTTCCGCCTTAAAAACGCAGCTGCCGCAAATTCCCCCGCCACATCGGTTTGGGAGTTCTCCATCGTAACGAAGGGACATCCTCAAGATATTCGAATCCTCTGGTACCTCTAATTGTTTATTGCTGTTAATGAAATTTATTTTTGGCATGCCTCGTATCCTCCCTAAAATTAATCTTCTTGGTATACAATATACCATAATTATAATTTTCAGACAATACAAATATTTTAATTATTTATTTTAAAAAAAAGATAAATATAAGACCACATCGTGAAGTCGGTGTGGTCATTAACATAGATGATAGCTCGCTATGAGATCTTTCATTGGTATTTTTCAAGTCGACACTAATTTTTCTTTTTTATAAAGCTTTTCTTTAATATTTTCAATATAAGTGATATACGCCTTTTTCGAGTTTTCAATATGAATTCTCATTAAGTACTCTGCCATTTCCGCTTCTTTATCGCGCAAGGCTTTCATGATATCAATATGTTCCCTTAAGGATTCTTTTCTTCTGCCTGGTGTCTCATATCCCATATTTGCAGCCATATGTATATAGTCAATCAGACCAGAGAGAATCTCAAACAGTTTGGGGCTTTTCGATGCCTTATTAATCAGACGATTCATTTGTATATGTTCAAGATTAAAGTTTTCTTCGGCTTGATCTCTTAACAACATCAGTTCTTCGATCTTTTGATCCAATTCTAGTTGCGTTTCTCTATCCATCCGCCCCGCAGCTAATTTAACGGCCAAAACTTCTAAAGAGGCAAGAATTGTAAATACTTCGATGACTTCACTCTCGGAAATATTGGAGACGACGACACCTTTTCGGGGAACCGTTTTTACAAAGCCTTGGGATTCCAATCGGAACAAAGCCTCCCGAATCGGTGTGCGGCTGATGCCTAATTTCCCGGCAAGTTCTCTTTCAATTAAACGATCGCCCGCTTTTAATTCGCCCTCCAGAATCATTTCCTTTAAATAATTATATGCATGTTCCCGAATCGATAAAAGATTGTTTTCCTCCCATCTTACGTCCATAAATTCCACCCGCTTATTTTTTATTATTTTCTAACATTCATTTTTACGAAAGAAATACTCCACCATAGATCAAGCAGCAAACAATTAGCAGGGATGGATGCATTTTTACTCTAATCAAAGCAAAATAACTAACCACAGCCAAAAAGACTAAATGAAAAACACCACTATTCTCATAAGCTGTTAAAAAGAATTGATAGGCCATCACAGCAAGTAAAATTGCAATAATTGGCTGTACTGACTTTGTCATAAGTGCTACTTTTGGAGAACCTTTAAATAGATTTACAAACTTAAAAAGTAAAATAACGGCGAGAGCAGAAGGAAGGATCGTTGCGATTAGAGCAATTACTGCACCAAGAATCCCCCCCACTTCATAACCAATATAACCGCCCATTTTGGTGGCAATTGGTCCTGGCAAGGCATTCCCAATCGCCAATACATCCCCAAACTCGGATAAACTCATCCAATGGTAATTGTTGACCACTTCATTTTGTATTAACGGAATGGTTGCAGGACCGCCGCCATATCCCAATAAATTAGCAATAAAAAACGCCCAAAAGATATGCAAATAGATCATGAACTTTTTTCCTTTCTCTGAAGAAGCACCTCAGCGGAAGCTTTTGCCGCTTTTTCTTTTCGATCCGCAATGATATAGGCAGTAATGAGAAATACCGCAATCAAGATGCCGGGATGCCAGTCAAGAAACTGGACAAATATTAAAGAAACGACCGATAGTGAGAGCATAATCGGAAAACCTAAGCCTTTACGTCCATTTTGGAAAAAACGATAAGCCATCTCCAAGAGCATAAATCCGATCACAGGCGTAACCCCTTGAACCATCCCACTAACAATTGATGATTCTTTAAACCTATAAAGCACACCCAATAAGGCGATCATGGCAATAATTGATGGTAAAATGTGAGTAAGAATAGCCACGGTCGCACCTAAATACCCCTTCACTTTATAACCGATGTACGCCGCCATTTTGGTAGCAATCGGCCCTGGCAAAGTATTGGCTAATGCCAGGATTTCAACAAATTCTTGTTCGTTCATCCATTTGTATTTTTTAACAGCTTCAAATTCAATCAGCGGTATCGTCGAGGGCCCGCCCCCATAACCGGTCACACCGGTGCGGGCAAATCCAATAGCTAACTCAACATATGCTTTCAGTTGACTCTCCCCCTTTTTATACCAATATAACATTCTGTCGCATATTTTAATAGAACCGAAGATTAAGATAGACCCCATTCTGCTAAAACAAATGCTTCGAATGAGGTCCTGTTATTATTATTTTTTTATATCGGCTTCGGTGATTACTTCATGTCCGGCACTTTCTATAAAGCTTTGCAATGCTTTCAAGGCTGCTGTTCCCACGGCCGTGTCTTGCTCGCCGTTTCCACCACTTACACCAATTCCACCTACGACTTCACCATTGACAACAATCGGGAACCCACCAACAAAAATGGCGAATTTCCCTGGAAGCATCTGTTGGATTCCAAAGGCTTCATTTCCAGGAAGCGCAGGTCCATTCGGCTCTTTGTTAAATAAATGGGTAGAGCGTTTATGGCCAGCAGCCGTATACGCTTTAGCAATCGAGATTTCAGGTCCCGTGATCCGCGCTCCATTCATACGTTCAAGCGCAAGCAGGTTGCCGCCATCATCGACAATAGCGATGGTTTCTAGAACATTGATCTCTTCTGATTTTTTCTTAGCTGCCTCAATCATTATCTTTGCTTCTTCTAGTTCTAATTTCAATACAGATTTCATGGATGTTCTCCTTTACCTAATGTATTATATTAATAGCCCATATAGACAGTTTTTAATTGCGTAAAGAACTCTAACCCCACTCTTCCGGATTCACGGAATGTAGAAGTACTTGATTTTTTCAGGCCTCCAAATGGTGCATTCATTAAGTTCCCTGTCGTTGTGCGGTTAACCTTGACTGTTCCTGCTTGGATATCCTTTGTAAATTGGTTGGCGATTTTGAGATTATTGGTAACAATCGAAGCGGATAACCCATACTCGACGTCATTCGCAACGGCGATGGCTTCTTCATATGTATCTACTTCAATCACAGCCACAACCGGTCCAAAGATTTCTTCTTTCGCAATCCGCGAATTAGCATTTACATTGGTAAAAATAGCTGGCTGAACATAGTATCCCTTTTCAAATTCTCCAGTCACTAATGGCTCACCGCCATATACTAATTCAGCACCATCTTCTTTTCCGTATTGGATATACTTTAAAACATTCTTCAACTGTCTTTCGTTGGCAAGCGGACCAATTTTCACGCCTGCTTCAAAACCATTACCTAATTTTAGTGCCCTGGTTTTTTCAACAAGTTTCTGAACAAATTCTTCTTTTATGTTTTTCAAGACGATGACACGGCTTGTTCCTGTACAAGCTTGCCCTGTTAACGAAAAGCCCCCGTTGACAGTCAAAGTGGCGGCTAGATTAAGATCAGCATCATCCATAACAATTAACGGATTCTTCCCGCCAAGTTCCATTTGCGTCCTGGTTGTAAAGCCTGCCTTTTTATGAATGTCTTCCCCAGCTGCGGTTGAACCTGTGAAAGTGACAGCCCTAACAGCAGGATGGGTTACCAGCAAGTCACCCACGTCTGAAGCTTTACCCGTAACAAAGTTAATCACGCCTTTAGGAATTCCTGCCTTATCTAGTGCTTCGACTAGACGATAAGCTATTAATGGAGTATCTGAGGAAGGTTTAAACACAACCGTATTCCCCGTGATTAAAGCGGGAGCGATTTTTCGGGCAGGAATAGAAAGTGGAAAGTTCCAAGGAGTTATGACACTCACCACTCCAAGCGGTTCTCTTTCCGTTGAAACTTTCATATTTGCATCATCATTTGGAAAGGTTTCCCCAGTAAAACTTTGTCCTTCTACGGCATAATAACGGAGCGTTTGAGCTGAACGTATGACTTCATTCTTGGCATCATCAACATGCTTTCCTTCTTCTCTTGTTAATTCTTCTGCCAAAGAATCTGCATTTTGTTCTAGGATACTCGCTGCTTGATTTAAGATAGCCGCACGCTTGGATGGAGCTGTTTGGGACCAGCTAGGAAAAGCATTCTTAGCCGCTTCAATCGCAATTTTAACATCCTGTTCGTTTGAAGCCTGGAATTCCCCAACAAGATCTTCAGTATTTGCAGGGTTCACACTAAAAAATGTTTTTCGGCTCCCCGATTCCTGCCATTCTCCATTTATATAGTTATTGAATGTCTCTACTTTTGTAGTTATCACAACTATCACCTTTTTTCATTTATTTGTTTCCATGGTTTTATAAAAAAATGGCCGTCACTTAAACCTTTAAATTACAAGATTAATAGGACGGCCGGTAAAGTTTTCTTATTACTTTGTTTCTACTAGTGCTCCTAAATCCTGCTCACAATACTCTCTCCATAACCCATCCATGTACATACGGCGCATTTTTGCACCTGTTCGAACGACTTCTAAGCAGCGTTGCTGTAACTCAGGAGTATCGGCGTGGTCAAGAACAATTTTATAACCGCGCTCACCATGGATTTCATCAGATACGATGTGTAAGTCAAAAAATTCAATTTCTTCATCTGTAAATCCATATTGTTCACGTAAAGCAGGTGTTTGCTTACGGTAAATATCTGGTACTTGTGATTCCAAGCCTACAACGAGAGCTGCTGTTGCTACGACGAAATTCTCGCGTGCTGCAACTGCGAAACACCAGCTTTGAAGCCCTAAAGTGGTTGGGGCCATATTGTTTGGATCGATAATTCTTTCTTCAGTCGTACCACAGGCTTCCGCAAAACGGATCAATAAATCAGTGTGACGGTCAGCTGCAATTTCTTCTTCATACATGTTCTGTAAAGTGAAATCTTTTGCAGCTGCAAATTTTGGATCTGATGGAGTGTTGTGATAAATATACGCTAAATAGTCTGCGAATGGTCCTACATAATGGTAGTGATTTTCAGCCCATCTAGAAAAGTGCTTTCTTCCAAGTTTGCCCTCAGCCCAAGCTACTGTAAATGGAGCCTTCTGGCTATGGTTACCCTTAATTGCTTCTTCTAATTGTTTGCGAAATTCATCTTTAGATAATAATTCTGTCAACTGAAACTCCTCCTCTAATATTATGTAGGTACCCAAGTTTAACTTGGCATTTGATATTTTGTATACCAAATTAGATTAAAAATAAAAAGATTGTGGATTCTTTCCTCTTCCAGCACTCTTTAATTCGGTGAAAATATCGTTTTGGTATACCTTACGTTTATACTACCAATATATTGTTTATTTGTAAATATAATTTTTAGAATTTTTTAAAGATTGATACTATTTTTTCTCTACTACTAAAATTATTAATGGACGTCCACTTTCAGTTCTAATAATTTATAGAGTTCTTTTGAAAGATTCTCTATGGATTCCTCTACGATCTGCTGACCGATTTCCCAGCTTGCTTTAGTGGCATCCCCAATACAGCCGTTTTTCGTCATTTCTTCATAATAATAAAATCCTTGAATCGCTTTTCCAGGTCGAAGCTGCTTCCATCTTCCCTCTTCTTGGATATCACCTTTTTCTAGGTTTTCGGGACGGACTAGCTCAGGAGCCAAATAAAGTGCTTCAGAAACTTCTCGTTCACAGCTATGACCAAATAATAGTGATGTTACATTTTCCTTAATCGCTTTTTTAGCAGATGCAGTCGTCTTAGCATAGTAAATTTCAACATCCAGTTCTTTGGTTAACATCATAGAAGCAACGTTTAAGGTTGATTGGTTACCGCCGTGAGAATTTAAAAACAAAAACCTTTTAATGCCGTGATGCTTCAATGATGAGATAACATCCTTTAAAACCGCAATTAATGTGGTGGGCTGCAAGGAGATGGTTCCCGGAAAATTTAAATGGTGTTGGGAAACACCCATATTAATGGTTGGTGTGACCAATGCAAAAGGAAACATTCGTTGGCCTAACTTCTTGGCCATCTTTTCAGCTAAGACAGCATCGCAACTTTCTACCATATGGGGACCATGTTGTTCGTGAGCACCAATTGGAATGATCGCAAATTCAACAGTCTTAAGCGATTCTTCTACTTCTTTCCATGTCATGCTGGTTAAATCATAACAATCCATTTTAACTCACCTACTTAAGTTGATTGTATTTTGTATACCATAAAAAATATAAATAAATTCCCTATCAATATTGGATAGCAGATTGTTTCTTCGGGGCTTGGATCGAGATATTTTCCTGTGTAATTTCAATATCTTCTTTAATGGTTAATTGACATGTTAAGCGATAGCCCTCATTCACCTTATCTCCAAGCATTTTTTCTTCTTTCCAATTCGGTGGAGATAATGACTCAGCTCCGTTTACGACGATACAAGTGCATTTTGTACATCGCCCCATTCCGCAGCCATACTTTAATTTTGGTAATTGACGGGTCCCTGCTAATACTACTAAATTGGCATTGTCTTTCACTTCTTGTTCAATTGTTGTTCCATCAACATGAATGATCACTTTTGGCATATTGTTACCCCTTTCTGTTTATTCCAAAAATTTTGATACTTTTCTGAAGTATACAATCTTTTTGTTAGATAAGCAAACTAGAATTTTTAATTGGAACGAATTTTTTTCATGTAAATCAGTTAGTCTATCAACAACTTAGATAATTATTTAAATATTTAGAATATAACCTTGAACATTTTAACATCCTGATATAAAATACACATAAGGAGTTTGGTATACAATATCCCTTGGAGGTGAGAAAAGAAAAAAATAACATAGGAAGTTACTATACTTAGAGGAACAGAAATTAAATACTTATCCGACTTGAAATTAAAGGGTATTAAAAACTCAAAGGAGTGTTCTACATGGGGAAATATATTGTCTTAACTAATAAAGATACCTTCCAAACAATTCTCGAAAACGATGGGTTAAAACCGATTGAAACCTACCATTTCTATTTCTTTGACAATTTAAAAGCGAAATATACGATTGCTGAAGTCCTTGATGAAACGATTAAAATTCGATTATTTGAAAATTTTGAAGGAAAAGAATATGTAAATCAGATAGCTGTAAAGTTTTTTGAAAAGTTTGATACCATTGAAGCTGCTCGCGAGGAATTAAATGAGATTGTCAAGGCGTCCGGGAACAGCGTGGATTCTGTCAACTCCAAACTGGTAAAATCAGCTGAGGTAGCCGTTTAGAAAATTTATTGTACAAAAAAATAGCTTTTCTATATATAATTTCCGGAGAGGTAGCTTGGCTCTCCGTTTTTTTGTCTTGATATTGTTTTTAAAGTACAAAAAACCGCCGGCTTTTAAGCGGCGGTTGAATAAGTACCGTTAGAACTTAAGAGTTTTTCTTAGTGAAGCTAGTTTTTTCTCAGCTTTTTCTGCAGCCCTTTTGGATCTAAATAGAAAGTTAAACATTTAAAAGCCCCCTATTAATTGAGTTATTTGATAATGTAATTGTATAATGGAATTAACAATAAAACAAGATTTTTGTATACCAAATACCATAGTTATTCATAATTAATGGCAAATTCGTGACAAAATTGGCCTAAATAATACTATATGGTATACAATTCATTAAAGATTGGGTGGTTGATATGCTGAGGTATATGTTTTTTATCGTAATTTTATTGTATCTATTCTCTGTGTTAGTGCCTGTGCTAAATCTGGGTGTACTAATCTCCTGTCTATGTCTTGCGATTGTGCTAATCACCTTATTTCAAGCCAAGCGATTTGTTCAAGTTTTAGGAGGTACATTTTTGCTGCTTGGAGTGGTCTTATTATGGACAAGCGGGGCTTCCTGGCATCAATATATTCTTTCTTTCGGCCCTATGCTGGACTTGCTTACCATGTTTACACTGATTCCGATTTTAGGGATACCGATAAAACTAGGCGGTTATAGCGGGGGCATCCAAAATATTATTCAAAAAAGAGTAAAAACCTCTGGTCAATTGTACATGATTACGTCTGGCATATCTTATTTTTTTAGTATTTTTATGAATCTGGCCACATTACCAATGACATACTACTCGATTAGGCCTGCATTAGATGTCATTCCCGTTGAGAATAAGGAACGGTTCATGAGCCGAGCGATTACGCGCGGGTTTGCCATGCCTTTAATATGGGCACCTGTTACACCAATTGTCGGGATAGTTATCACAATGACAGGAGTTAGCTGGGTCTCGATACTCCCGTATGTCATTCCCTTAAGCATCGTAGGTATGGGGGTGGATTGGTATATCGGCTCACGTAAGGCAAATTTCATGATCCAAAACAAAAAGGACCTATCCGTCCACGAAACCGCTGCTACGGTCGAACCAACAGGTCAGATGAATCGTTCGGGTAGAGTCTTTCAAATTCTCTTGGCAATCATCATTTTTAACGTAGTCATTTCTGTCCTAGAATCAAAGTTTCCTTATCCGTTTTTAATTTTAGTATCCATACTTGTCATTCCATTTTCGTTTACCTGGTCCTTCCTCTTAAAACAGAGTAAAGAGTTCGGAGCCCAGTTAGTCCAGCATTTTCAATCCTTCTCTGTAAGTATGAAGGATCAATTCTTCATATATTTATCAGCAGGTTTTTTTATCTCAACCATTAATGTTTCCCATAATAATGTATTGCTGGATGCATGGGTAAATAAATTTATTAATTTTTCAGGTGTGGAAATCTTTTTGATATTACTGCCTTTAATCCCGCTAGCTTTTGCTTTTCTAGGGCTTCATCCCGCAGTTTCATTAGCTCTAATGACAGAAGGCTTGAATCCAGAGGTGATTGGGATTTCACCACATATTCTGACTGTGGCGATGTTAGCAGGAGCTGTATCAGCGTTTCTAGTGGGTCCATATAATGCCACATTGGGACTTATGTCAAACATCGTCAAGGAAAGCTCCTATAAAGTATCGAACTGGAATCTTTCCTTCGCAAGTATTTATATCGGATTTGTCATGTTGTATCTATTTATTTTACAAGTGTTTTTTGCCTAACACAGCCGCTCATCACTAAAGGAGTCAATCATTTGATTGACTCCTTTAGTGATTTAATGGCTTGTAGGACCATCACTAGATTTCTCTGCTTTAATTTCTTTGACTATTTCCTTAGCAAAGTGCCCAAGACTCCCCTCATTATAGGAACGTATCACTTCGGGTGCTAGCGATGTTAGCGCTCTTTTAAGGTATTCTGGAGATAATCCTCTGTCCGCAAATTCAGTCTCGATATTGATTGCCGTTTTTAAGGCAAAATACGTGGCTAATTTATTTACCTCTGTTAAACAACTTTCACGATCAATTTTTACCTTTCCAATCTCCTCAAAAAGCTCTTTAATCTTTGGGGGTAATACGGATTCAGTAATAAATAAACCATTTGCGTGTTCCAATAAATCTCTAGAATGACCCATATACTTCATGCCATGAACCTCTAAGCTTGGAAATTTGGTCATTAGCTCATTGGTAGCAAAGTTCGTTGCCATATTAATGATAGATGGTGTATGCTGAGCATTGCTCTGGAGCTTTAAGCTTGAGATAAACGGAATAATCTCCGTAGCAGGAAGTGCGAGAACTAAGATATCTACATTACCTATTTCACTTTCTGTTAAGTGAAAGCCATTTTGAAAAAGGTGGAGATAATTTCTGGCTTTTGTTTCAACTGGGTGGTAAACACCTATTGGGATTGACTTTTTATCCCAATGAGTCATCAACGCTGTTCCTAATTTTCCTATCCCTACTAAACCAATCCTTTGTTGTTTCATCTTTTAGCCCCTTTCATCTTTTCATCCGATGTATTTTGTCTTTTCAAGATAACAAATTGTCATCATTCAAACTAAAATAATAAAGCTATCCCAAAAATCAGTTTTGTGCTGACTTTTGGAATAGCTTCTTTATTTTTAGCGACCCCTAATTTCTATATCTAGTATACTTAAATACATTAAAACTGTTACTTTACCAAATGAAAACTGCCAGTATTGTTGCAATGGTAAGTCCGGTTATAACTGGGAAGAAGTTCTTTCTGGCCAGTTCTAACGGTGATACTTGTAGGAACCCGGCAACTGCAACAAGAGATGACCATGCAATCAGCGTACCTCCGCCGCTCCAAACCGCACCCATCTGCCCAATAGCTGCCAGAACGGAAGGATCGATATTACTTCCAGGTCCAATCGCTCCAGACAAAGCACCTGTTAACGGAAGCCCTGCAAACCCAGAACCATCTAACCCTGTAATGATTCCAACGATTAAGATACTAAATGCTGCTATAACTGGGCTATGTGGAATATAATTTTGACCTGCTTGGATCAAATCAAATAGAAAGCCTGGTTTGGCAGCATCTTCACCTAAGGAAAGGATTGACGCTGAAAAGTCTCCGCTTCCCATAAAGAAGTAGCCTGCAATCGGAATAACGGGTGCCATCGCCCTAAATGCGAACACAAAACCTTCGGTAATATGTTCACTAATTTTATCGAGTGCATGAATTCGGTTAAAAGCGATCGTCGCCAACACTAAGAGAATGGTTGCCACTCCTCCAATAAAAGCTGCGCCGTCGCCTCCCTCAAATCCAGCTCCACCGCCAATTTTTGTTTGGAACATAAAAATCATAACAGCAAGCATTGCTAAAGGCACAATAATCGCAAAGATTTTTCCCCATTTTTCTTTTACTTTAATAACTTCAGCAGTTTCTTCTACTGTAGCAGCAAGTTCTTCGGTAACTTGAAAGAATGCCTTTTCCTCTTTATTAATCTCATTAACAGATCTTTTTGTAATCGCTTTTCGATGCGTGGCATACACAATCGCTAGAGAAGTTATTCCAGTAATGAGAGAAAGTATGAAGGCCTTATCTGATACTAAGGATTTATCAATTCCTGCGGCTTTCGCACTAAGCATTGGGGCTACTTGCATAATATAGTCTGATGAAAGTGCCATACCTTGTCCTGCAATAACAATTACCATTGCTGAAGTCATGACTGGCAATCCTGCACTTACTGCTGCAGGCACTAACAAAGCACAAATTAACGGAACAGCTGGGGTTGGCCAAAAAAATAGTGAAATCACAAACGTAGTGACCATTAACACTAAATAAGAAACGTGTCCGTTTACCATTATTTTTTGGATCGGCACGACCATCCTTTTATCTGACCCTAGATCCTTCAAGGAATTAAGGAGACCGATCATGATGGAAATGATTAGGAAAATACTAAAAAGTTCCTTAGCGGCAACCAGGTTTGCATTAAAGACGGCTTGAAAACCGCCGATCACGCTCCCTTTATACACGGCAGCTACTAAAAAGGTTCCAACTATAAGAGGTAAGACAACACCTTTTCTAAAAAGCATGATAATAATAACGGCTACAGTGACTACTAGATAAACCCAATGAGCTGCTGTTAATTCCATATTTCCCCTCCGTTGTTTTAAAAAATTTTTAAAACGATTGATGCGAAAGATTTCTTTAATTATTGGAAAAGACCGTAGGTGAAGGAATACCAGTTATTAATGGCTCGTTACCATGGTGTATATCCTCTACTTCTGAATTTTTTTTCTTATTCCCTATAAAGATTACAATTGCTATTTTCAATAAAAGAATAAATTCAAGAGATTACCTTGCATATTGTAGATTGTATACCATGATAATAAAAAAATATTTTCGTAATTTCTGATTACAACTAAATACTGAATTAAAATCAACCTTCCATAACACCATTTTTCGACTTCCTAAAGCAATCAATCTACCTAAAAATAAATTTGAATATGAATGCGCTTACACATTTTTTACTGGTTTTTAAGTAGTTTGATTATGAAGGAATAATCCAGATCATCCCCTTCTTTTTCACTATGTACACCTTGTTTTCTTAAGGTTGAAAATAATATACCATTATTTTTTAATCTTTGCAAATAATTTAGAAAATTTAGAAGTTTATATAAATTCATATGATTACTATTGCTTTTGTGGATCGAATCGGCTAAAATGTATAAAATCGATGGTATATGGTATACAAATTACTTTTAATACATAGATTGGTAACTTTATAGTTCATTGCTATAAAAATTTTAATCCGAGGAGAATGAAAATGCTTAGAGCAGGTATCATTGGATATGGAACGCTTGGGAAGAGTATTAGCGAGTTAATTGAGTCAGGACACGCTGGTGATGTCGCCCTTCAAGCCCTTTTGGTTAGAACCCCACTTGGTCCTTTAGGCAACCCACCTAGTCAATGTACGGTAACTACTAATGAAGATGTTTTTTTTAACCAAGATTTAGATATCATTATTGAAGCAGCCGGTCATCATGCCCTCCAACTATACGGTGAAAAAGCCCTTTCCTCAGGAAGTAATTTAGTCATCCTTTCTGTCGGTGCTTTAGCAAATATAGACTTTTATAAGTCCTTACAGGCGGCCGCAACTAAATACAATAAACAAATGATAATACCCTCTGCAGCAATCGCTGGATTGGACCGAATCGCTGCTGGTGTATTGGGAGAAATTGATGAAATCACCCTTATAACAAGGAAGCCAACAAAAAGTTGGTATGGGACGATTGCGGAGGAGAAAGTAGATTTAGAAACAATTAAAGATCCTTTTTGTATTTTTAATGGCAATGCCAGAAACGCTGCAAAATTATTCCCTGAAAACGTGAATGTATCCGCGGCACTAAGTCTTGCCGGGATTGGATTCGAAGAAACGAAGGTTCAAGTTTATGTGGACCCAACGATTCAAATGAATACCCACACAATCACTGCGAAGGGCTTTTTTGGTCAAATGGAAATAACGATTCAAAACAAGCCTTTTAAGCAAAATCCTAAATCTAGTCCTATTGTGGCGATGAGTGTCGCAAAAGTTTTACAGAATCTAACCACCCCAGTCGTAATCGGACTTTAATAACTTGCATACAGAAATAAAAAAACTCCACCAGTGGATGGAGTTTTTTTATTTATTTACTCTTTTTTACTTGATTAACAGCCTCAATATACGCTTTTCGAGAATTTTCAATATGAATTTTCGTCAAATACTCAGCCATTTCTATTTCCTGATTGATAATGGCTTCCATAATTCGTAAATGTTCTTCCATCGACTGCACCGGTCGGCCTGGATTTTTATAACCTGTCTTGGCAAATGCCCGAATATAATCTGACAACCCACTTAGTATTTCATATAATTTTGAATTTTTTGCTGAACTGTATAATAGATGATTCAATTCACCATGTAAATTAGAGAAATCATTATCATTCTTATCCTTTAAGCAGACTTCTACTTTTTTACAGTACTCGACAAACTTACTTTTGGTTTCATCGTCTAATTTTTGAGCAGCTAATTTTGCTGCCAAAACCTCAAGTGAGGAAAGAATCGTAAATACTTCAATAATTTCCTTATCTGAAATATCTGCAACTATAACACCTTTTCTTGGAACGGTTTTTACAAACCCCTGCGATTCTAATCTAAACAACGCTTCACGGATAGGTGTTCGGCTGATATTCAACCGCTCTGCCAGTTCCCGTTCCACCAAACGATCACCCGTTTTAAATTCACCTTCTAAAATGAGATCTTTAATGTGAATAAAGACCCTTTCGCGTAAAGACAATAGATCTTCCTCTGCCCAATTATTCCCCACGGTTTCTCCCTCTTTCTAGGTATACATTGTACCAATTATAACTTACTCTAATTGTAAACATCAAATACTATGGTTGAATTTACCATGGGAGTGGGAAATAATTTTAAATTTTTCATCTTTGGATAGTTTCAATAAGTCTTTTGAGAGTTGAGGGTTCCCCTAAGACTGCTTGCGTAATAATCTTTGCCATAACTTCGGCCAACTTCACGACAGTGAATAATCTCGTATTATTTAAGGATTGCGCAGGTGCTAATGAATCCAGGTAATTAACCACAGCTTTCATATGGTATTCACCTACACTAGGTAAAGATTTATTAACCGCCATGCCTGGTACTAAAGAACCTTTTTTTAAAAAAATAAACCCAATTTGTCGTTCATCCCCCAAACAAGCATCAATACCCAAGATAAATGGTTGATTATGTTTTTGATAAATGTCCTTGAGAATTTTCTTTATATTTAAGGCATGAACTGGTTTTTCTAAGGTTCCATATACCGGAAAAGGAATGTCTGCTTCTGTTAACATCGTCCCGACAATCGGTCCTAGTGAGTCTCCTGTGGAACGGTCTGAACCCACACACAAAATTATGACTTCCCTCGAGGTACTACTAAGGACTTCTTTGAGTTTAGTGACAATATCAATTAGCTCGGTTCCCTCTGTAGTCTCTTTAACGGAAACATAGCATGACCTTTCTGCCTTCTCAGTCGTCTTTTTCTTGCCGTCAAAAGGCCACATAAACATCAACCCTCTTCTCAAGTTGTATTTTATACACGTTTGCTTTTATTTTATGATACCTAAAGTAAAACCTGCCATAATCCTGCTAATAAAAATCTCATAAAAGAACTCTAGAGTTCACAATTTTGTAACAAAACAGTACCTGACCCCCGCTATTGTACAACTTTAAAGCAGTGGGAGTCAGGCACTTTATATACTTTCAATTAAGTTAATTCGATGATAAAGTTCTTTATTTATTGGAGTTGAGATCCCATATTTATCTGCCAATTTTAGGACGGTTCCGGAGAACAGCTCCACCTCACTTGGACGTCTGGCTTCGACATCTTGAGCCATGGATGGTTTTCCGTCTGGACTTAAGGTTGCTAATACACGTAACCAATAGTCTAAATCTGCTTCGGTTAAGTGGATGCCTGCTCTTTCAGATAGCGTGATTACCTCTCTCATCGCAGCAATCATCATCTCTCTTGCTTCTCCTTCTCGTTGAATCTCACCATAGTTGCTCTGAAAGACAGCTACGGTTTGATTGACTCCGACATTTAACATAAACTTTCCCCATTGTCTCTTAACCATATTGGTATCGACCTCATAGGGAACTGCCATTTTTTCAAAAAAAGCCGCGACACTGTTAACATTTTCGGAAATGAATCCTGGTTCTTGTTCACCAAAGCAAAGCATTCCCATATGGTCGTATCTGAGTTGATTCCCGACCTTAACGGCATCCATTCCTTGGGCAACACAATATAAAATTTTCTCGTGCCCAAATGCCTGTCCAATGACAGCCTCACTGGAAATCCCATTTAAAGCCGATAAAATAATCGTCTGGTCACCAATATGATTCTTTACCGCTTGGATCGCATCCTTTAAACCACTATATTTCACCGTGAAAATGAGTAAATCAGCTGGCACACATTTTTCATCAGGTGTCAGATAAGTGAAATCGCAGCGTTCTCCGTTACAATAGACGTGTTCATTTTTATATTTGGTTATTCGGTCCCGGTCGGCAATAATTCGTAAATCTGCTTTTGGCATTTTCTTTGATAAATGATGTCCAAAAAGTATTCCTAATGCACCTAAACCAATGATCGATACCTTTTTTATCTCTATCACACATTTCATTCCTTCCATATTGAAAAAGTGCTTTTTGCGAATTTTGTATTTTGATTTTGCAACTAAATAGTATGTAAACAGGCTTTCACAAATCTATTTTACTACTTGTATTTTATTAATGAAATATAAAAACTCTGTTGAAATAGATTCCAACAGAGTTTTTAACGAGCACATTCTATTATTTATATTCCGCCCCCATCATCATGGATGGTACTGTTTTCCTTGCGAATAGTCGCTGAAAGGCTGATCACACCCACGGTTGCGATCAATGTACTTACAATGATAATAATATTATAAATATTAATCTTAACTAAGAGATTAATCAGGATATAAGAAATAACAAGCGAAGCTAAAGGTGAGATTAGCCAGACTTTTAGAATCCTTTGAATGACTGATTTTTGCCAAATACCAAACCCCTTTTGTGAGGCACCCACACCTAATATTCCACAGGTGGTTACTTGGGTGAGAGGAATTGGCAAACCAAACAGTGATGCGACAATAACGAGGGTTCCTCCTGTAAAGGAAACCGCACTCCCTTCTAGCAAGGAAAGTCTGGTGATTTTCTTCCCATTCGTTTCAAGCACCTTGCTCCCAAGTAAAATCGCTCCGATTGAAACGAATAAACCACCGATCAAGATTCCTTTACTCGTGGAAATCATCCCAGCCCCTACCAGCGGTCCAACGGCATTTGCTACATTATTCATCCCAGCTGAAAAGGCCTCTAAACAGCCCCCTATGACAAGTAATACCGCCAGCCATTTTTTCCATCTTCCATTCCTAGTTAAACCGACCCAACGCTTTTCAGCAGCGGATATCAACTTTCCAAGTCCAAAGGTAATGAGAAATGAGACGATTGGAACTAACACCCAGAAGCAAACAATCACCAAAAGATTATTTATGTATAAACTTTTAAAAGCGATCCCAGCACCTACAATCGATCCAACGGTAACCTCACTTGTCGATAAAGGGATTCCTAACATATTTGCAATAAACAATGTCAACGTAGCTCCTGCAAGGATAAGGACGACTAATTTAATCGTTAGGAGATTGGAAGGAATAATTCCCTCGCCAATCGTTTTCACAACCTCTCCACCACCAAGTACAGCACCTAGAAAAGCTGCTAATGCAACCAAAATCATGGCCAAGCGCTTACTCTTTATGGCATCTGCACCATAGGCCGATCCCATCGATGCTGCCGTCCCACTTGCTCCAATATTCATCGCAAAGAAAAAAGCAATAATAAAAGCAATAGACGTCCAAACCATGTATAATCTCTCCTTATGTACCCAATCTATTAAACTGGTAAACACGCAACTAATTTTATACTCCCAATTCATACTATTCAGGTAGGAATAATTTAGTATTTTGTTTATTATACATTCCCAAACCACATTAATCAATCAATAATTTCAGATGTCTTCAAATTTTCAAAAAATAACTTTTTACTATTTTTAAAACCCATTTTTTGAAAATAAAAAAGAGTCCGAAGACTCTTTTTTTTTGTAGTAATTTGGATTCATACATCCACTAATGTAATGCTGTCTTAGTTGAACTCTTTAATGAAAATCCCTCATACCCTTTAGCAGCGATTTCGGTACACTTTTGGCGATAGGCGCCGACTCCGCCTACATAAATGAGGAAGCCACGTGGCTTGCCTGGGATATTTGCCCCTGTGTACCATGAGTCAGTTTTAGTATAAAGCGTGGATTCGGCTACTTCTCTGCAATGGGTACTCCAAGCTTCTTCCGCCTCAACAGTCGCCTCAATCGTTTCCACACCATTCTTATTCATATGCTCAATACAATCCGCAATCCATTCCACATGCTGTTCAATGGAGACAGGCATATTACTCAGCACAGAAGGACTTTCAGGACCAGTAATCATAAACATGTTCGGAAAACCAACATTTGCAATCCCTAGGTAGGTCCTCGTCTGTGCTCCCCCAGCCCATTTCTCTTTCAGTGACACCCCGTTTTTACCCCGAATATCTATCTTCAATAAAGGCCCAGTCATTCCGTCGTATCCTGTGGCAAAAACAATCGCGTCCAGTTCATATTCCGCTTCCGTGGTCCGGATCCCTTTTAGAGTAATTTCCTCAATCGGTGCTTTCTTCACGTCTACCAAGGTGACGTTTTCACGGTTATACGTTTCGTAATAATTCGTGTCAATGATTGGCCGTTTGGTACCATAAAAATAACTTGGTAAAAGCTTTTCGGCCACCTCAGGGTCACCTACAATCTTACGGATCTTGGAGCGGATAAATTCGGCAGCCGTTTCGTTGGCTGCATCATTAATAAGCAGGTCATAATAGGCAGTAAAAATGCCTAATCCACCCTTCTCCCATGCCTCCTCGTATACACGCTCTCGCTCTTCAGGTGTAACCTCCAGCGCTGACTTAGTAGGTGGTTCCACTGGCTGGCCCCCCTGGGATTCACGCATTTGTCGTTTTATCTCGCTGAAATTTTCTTTAGCCTGCCGGATATACTCCGGGTCGTACGGATGATTTCTCGCTGGGGCACAATACTGTGGAGTTCGTTGGAAAACGGTAAGGTGTTCGGCCTCTTGAGCGATGACTGGGATGGCTTGGACGCCAGTTGAACCAGTGCCAATAATGCCGACTCGCATACCCTTGAAATCTACCTTTTCGTGCGGCCAATGTCCAGTGTGATACCACTCGCCCTTGAAATTATTGATCCCGTTAAAGTTTGGTACATTGGCAGCAGAAAGGCAGCCTACTCCTGTGATGAAGTATTTCGCTGATACACTAGTTCCATCGTTCAAATGGATCATCCATCTATTATTCTCTTCATTATAATGGGCAGCCAAAATACGAGTCTGAAACTGGATGTCACGACGGAGATCAAACTTGGTTGCTACAAAATTTAGGTAACTTAGTATTTCCGGCTGCTCAGGATATCGAGAGGTCCAGGTCCATTCCCTATAGAGTTCTTCTGAAAAAGTGTAGTTATAATAGATGCTTTCCGAGTCACAGCGTGCTCCGGGATACCGGTTCCAATACCATGTACCGCCAACACCATCACCCGCCTCGAAAACACGGGTAGAGAAACCAGCTTCACGTAAGCGATGAAGCGTATACAATCCCGAAAACCCTGCCCCAATAACAACAGCGTCGTAGTTGGCAACTTGATTTGACTGTTTAGTAGATTTCAAAATTCCTACCTCCCGCATCTAATATTATCGTTAAACCCTGCCGACTTTTTGGTCAATTTCACTTAAAAACTTGGTAAAACTAGAAATTGATCCTTTAATTCGCTCTGGAAATACCGCCATATTGGTAAAATAACCATGTACTAAACCTGATTCAATAATCGTTTCAACCTTGACCCCTGCTTCTTTTAAACGCTCAGCATAGGCTAAACCTTCATCCCTTAGGACATCATTTTCTGCGGTAATAACGTAAGCTGGTGGGAGATTGCTTAAATCCTCTGCCAATAATGGGGCAATATATTTATTTTTTGTATCCTCATTATTGTTAATATAATAATTTCCAAACCAAATCATTAAGTCTCTATCAAGACCAAATCCAGTTTGGAACTCTTGATATGACTTGGTGTCGTACCCGAGGGCCGTTACAGGATAAATAAGAACCTGGGCAGCGATGTCTGGACCATTTTGTTCTTTGGCGATTAACGATACGACGGCTGAAAGATTTCCACCTGCACTGTCACCGCCAACAACTAAATTGGAAGCGTTTCCATTTATTGCCACAGCATTTTCACTAATCCATTTTAATGCCGCATAGGAATCCTCTACAGGTATTGGAAACTTATATTCAGGTGCAAGCCTATAATCGACTGAAACGACTACTCTCCCAGTTCGATTAGCAATCATTCGGCAACTTGGGTCTGCTGTCTCAAGATCCCCAATTACCCAGCCACCGCCATGGTAATAGACAAATAGAGGAAATGGTCCTTGACCTTCCGGAGTATAAATTCTCACCTTAATCTCGGCATCATCGGCGACAGGAATCATTCTGTCCTCTATCTTCGCAAGCTGGGCCAGCTCTACCTCTACGGGAGGGGCTAATGCAAACATTTCTCTTACTGTCTGTGCATCTAATGACTGGATTAATGGCATCTGGCTGAACAATTCTAAATAAGCTTTTGCTTGCGGGTCTAAATTGGCCAAAAAACATCTTCCTTTCCTAATTGGGAATTTTTCAACTTTTAAAGAAAAGATTTTCCTAAAAGTGTATCTTAAGGATATAATTTTTTGTATAATTTGAATATTCCCAATTTTAGACGTGCTATATCCCTATAAAGGAGATGATAATATGACATCTCAGTATACCTTACAGCATCGAATTCACGATTTAGAGGAAGCCACCTGCCATGAAGAAAGATTATATAAAATTCTCGAAGTATACATGGACCTTTATCCTGTCATGAATGCCTATTTATTTAGATTTTCTCCGTTAGGTTTCCTTGGTGAAGGAATCATCTTATTAACATCTGATGGTATGGTACATATTGGGGATATTCGTGACGATATTCGATCCGTGCCGATCATTTACTCAAGCATAAATGAAAAGAAAGCAAAGTATTGTTCAGGTATTGAGTATTTAAAGCAAACAAGTAGTAAATACATAACTTCTTCGAGTGTAAATTCGATCGTTGTTGTACCTATATGTTTCAGGTCTGTCATTATTGGATATATTTGCACAACGGAGTTCGCGAAAGAATCTGTGATAGATGAAAAACTTCTTTCTTTATTAACCCTTTATGGCAAAGAAGTTGGAAAGTTTCTAGAAAAATTCGATAGTGTGGAAGACCCGCAAGTATTAAGTAAGCGGGAACTAGAAGTTATGAGGAGAATTGCCTGGGGAGAAAGCACAAAGGAAATGGCCGATTCGATGGAAATCAGCGAGTTAACGGTAAAACAATATGTGAAAACAGCAATTAAAAAGCTTGGCGTTCAGAATCGTTCCCATGCGATTGGAGAGCTTTTCCGGAGAGGAATACTTTCGTAGTTTTTTGAAAGCGCTTTATTTCCCAAAGTAACTTACCTTAGATTAGATAAACTGGAGTATCAGCACCCAAGTGGGTGCTCTTTTTATTACACATCAAGTGCCAGGGCTAATTCATAGCAACTCAGGTCAATCTCTGTTTGTTTTCCTAAAACAAGTTTTGCTAGTTCCACGCCGAGATACGGTCCACTCGTTAATCCTGAAGCACCTAATCCATTGGCTAAATAGATTCCTTCACAATCAGGTAAAGCCCCAATCACAGGCAAAAAGCCAGGGGTGAACGGCCGAAAACCGACTCTTGTTTCAAGATACGTACCAGCAGCTAATCCAGGTGCTACTTCTAGGGCTTTGCTTAATATTTCATGGATTCCTCCTGCCGTTACACGATTGTCAAATCCGGCATCATTTTCATGAGTCGAGCCGACGACGACTTGGCCATTTTCAAAGGTAAGAATGTAATGGTTTTGGGGTGGAATAACAACCGGCCATCGGCTCGTATCTGTTTCAGGCAACTCAAGGTGGATGATTTGTGCCTTTTGTGGTTTGACTAAAAAATGAACTCCTAATGGCTGTAAAAGCTCTTTAGACCATGCCCCTGCCGTAACAATGACCTGATCTGCTAAAAATGTTGAATCATCAAGTATAATGCCAACCACTTTGTTTCCCTGCATTGCTAGGGAGGCATTCCCGTTACGGAAAGTAACTCCATGCTTGATCGAGGCACGGATTAATGACTCACGTAATGCTCTTCCATTTACCCGTGCTCCTCCACTAACATGAACAGATCCATACTCCTCAGATAACGGCGGGAAAAGCCGCTTTGTTTCAGCAGGTGAAAGAATGGTAATCTCCCCAATTTCGGGTGCATCGTCCCTTCGTTTCAGTGCTCGCTCAGCCATTTGTTCGAGTTTACTCATTTCTGTATGAAGACTAATTGCCCCTACCCGTTGATAGCCCGTTTCTTTCTCGCCATCTGCTTCCAATTGAGCAATTAATTCTGGATAGTAACGAGCTCCTCCTTTTGCTAACTGATACCATGCTTTGTTTCGCCGCTGTGAAAGCCATGGACAAACAATCCCCGCTGCGGCATCAGTTGCCTGCCCGGGATCCATACGATCCACTAATGTCACCTCTGCCCCTAATTGGGCAAGGTGATACGCTGTTGAGGCCCCGAGAATTCCTGCTCCAATAACCACGATCTTCTGCATATTACACCTTTTCCGCACTTTTTAAAAAAAGGACTTAATGATTTCTTGTTCATTCATACATTCTGTACAAATGTATTCAATTTCTAGAGCATCCTCGCGTACCATGTGCTCTGTTTCTTTACCGCACTTTTCACAATAAAGATTTTTGGGGAATTCTATCATATCCTACATCACTCGCTTTATTAAATAATGTTTACAAGCATAAGTGTAATGTTCCCCATAATAACGTATTTTAGCAAAAGGCGGAAGAATTTACTGCTAATGGCATTAATAAATTTTATCTTTCATTGATTCAAAAGGACCAACTTATAATGAAATGGAACAAAATCGGTTAAATTATATACGAGCAATTTTTCATTGCTCAAAAAACTTCGTCGGGAGTGATGTATCATGGCTAGAAACAAACTATTGGTTCCTGGAGCAGACAATGCTTTAGATCAAATGAAAGAAGAAATTGCCAACGAGTTTGGAGTTCAACTTGGTGCTGATACGACCGCACGAGCAAATGGTTCAGTCGGAGGCGAAATGACGAAACGTCTTGTCGCTTATGCTGAACAAACCCTTCAAAATCATCAAAATCAATAACAGATGATTTCCCAAAAAAGGCTGTCCCAATTATTTTGGGACAGCCTTTTTCCATTTAAGCTATACAAACTTCTCTATTTTAAGTTTAAATAGAAGAAAAGGTAGGAAAGGAGAACATCATGACACAAAAAACAGCCATCGTTACAGGATCTTCTAGCGGCTTCGGATTATTAACCGTGATTGAACTGGCATTAAAAGGATTTACGGTGTTTGCAACGATGAGAGATGTAAACAAAGCACAGCCTTTACTCGGACTTGCAAAAGAAAACCAGGTAGAAAATTTCATTCATGTCCTCCCACTTGATGTTACCTCCACGGAATCCATTCTTCTATTTCGAGGCAAACTAGAGGATTATCCCTCTATAGATGTGTTAGTCAACAATGCGGGTTATGCACTTGGAGGTTTTAGTGAAGAGCTCTCCATCGAGGATTATCGGCTTCAATTTGAAACCAACTTTTTCGGATTGATCGCCGTAACCCAGGCAGTCCTTCCATTGATGCGGGCAAAGAAACAGGGCAGGATTATTAATATGAGCAGTATCAGCGGAAAATTTGGATTCCCCGGATTGTCTGCATATGTCGCATCCAAGCACGCGCTTGAGGGCTATAGCGAAAGTTTACGACTGGAGCTGAAACCATTTGGGATTGATGTATCACTAATTGAGCCTGGATCTTTTTCAACCAATATTTGGGCAAGTGTTAATGGGATGGAGGTCAATGCTGAATCACCCTACTCAGCCTATATTGAGAGCTTACTAAATGAAATTGAAGGTGGAAAAGCCGGCCATGGCAATCCAATCGATGTAGCCAAACTGGCTGCACAAATTGCTTCGCAATCGAAATCACCCGACCTCCGGTATCCAATCGGGGCTGGTGTAAGAAATATGCTTGCCATTAAAAACTTCCTGCCGTGGAAGCTTGTAGAATCAATCATCTTAAAGAAGCTAAAACCTTAGTTATTAGCAGCATCGATGATAACAAGAGGATTTTTTCGAGATGCTTGTTTATCACGAATTCTCGTAAGTCTTTTCGTTTTTTCTTTTTCGTAAAAATAATGAACAAAGAAATACGAGATGACACCAAGGATGATCCCAAAAATAGTCATTCCAATTAACACATGGACTCCGCCATGAAGAAGACTGACTACGCCACGGAAATCACCTTGCAATAATTGTTCAAACGAAAATGGTGTCTTATGCCCGATTTGCCCGTTAAATGGATAGATTAGTTTACCAATTTTCTTGGCAAAAGGTAAAAGAAGAACAGGAAGAAAGGATAGTTTTCCAATGACATTTCCGATGATTGCTGCAGGCAATGAACCTTTAGCTATCCGAACCATCGGTAAAAACACAATATAAATAAGGGATGCAGACGATAGAACGACCATTTCCAAACCAAAACCAATCGCAAATCCCAAGGAAACTTTTTTCGCTCCTCCGGGAGAACGTAACAGTTTGATAAAATTCAACTTAAAAGCTCGTCCAATTCGTTGAAAAATATTATGCTTTTTATGTTTTAAGTTCATAGGAACACTTCCTTTTTTTTACAGATTTTCATCCACAGCTTCCAAGTAATTCGAGGTTTCAATTCGTTAGTACCATTACCATTATCATAACACTAAAAATAGAATAATTAAGGTCTAAATTGTGAACTGTAAGCGAGGTCACAATTTACCAAGGATAAATTTTCCTCTCCTAATCGTTAGGACATTTAAATGAATGTTCTTATTATTCCTTACTTGATAAAAATAAGCCGTGAAAAGGTAAGAAAAAATCACCCTTCACGGCCTTTTAACAGAAGTGCCAATTCATGATCAGCGAATTGATCCTTAATGCCAGGTTTGCTTTGAAAATAAGCAACGATTTCTTCATTTGAATAATTTTTTGATAATCCCTTAATAATGGTTTTTAAATAGGCAGTGGAAGGCTTCTTCCACTCGACTTCATTAATATCCCATGGGGCTGTAAAGGTGTAAATGGGAAAGCCATTTTCATCTCCCAAATACAGTATATTTCCATACCAGGAATGGCGGTGGAATACTTTTGAACCCTTCTGTTTAACCTCATGTAAATCAATCTCAAAATTTAGTCCATTATTTTCTTGTTTGACGACATCTAGAAACTGTTCGCCCGTAATTAGATATTTCTTACTATAGGTATGGTTTCCTTTGTCTTGGTTCAATCCAATAAAGGCTACTCCTTGAGATTCCCATCTAGCCGCTTCTTTGGCGAAGTAAAGGGGCAGGTCTATGGTGAAGGTTGACTCGTCTATTGGAAGGGAAGGATCTTTACATCCTATCTCAATTTGGGCGGATCCCTCAGGTTGACCACCTTTTATATAACATAAGAATCGGTCGGCATTAATATTGGAACCATAACTTGCATACCAGACATAATGTTGTTTTTCATTCATTATTTATCACCTATTTACTTCCATTATTTTCTTCTCATTGTAACACTACCATAACCTAACGTCTGCTGCTTCTTTCTTTAGGCAATTTTCCAATCATCTATTTTTAGCGGGAGGTTAAAAAATCCTATCAGCGGTAACCATAGAAAACATAAGATAAAAATCAAGGTTTTTTGGAGGATCAGATGAAAGTAACAGATGCACTTGTTCATTGTTTAGAAAACGAAGGTGTGGAATATGTGTTTGGGATCGTCGGCACGGAGACACTTGATCTTGCTGATTCATTATCAAAATCAACACAAATTCAGTATGTGAATGTCAGGCATGAGCAAGGGGCCGCTTTTATGGCCGATGTTTATGGTAGACTATCAAAAAAAGTCGGCGTTTGTTTATCGACGCTGGGTCCAGGAGCAACAAATTTATTGACTGGTATTGCCAGTGCTCAGCTCGATCATTCACCCGTGGTGGCATTAATTGGACAAGCTGGTGTGGAACGTCACCATAATGAATCACATCAATATATAGATATAGCTAAATTGTTTGAGCCGACAACAAAGTGGAGCACTCAAATCAAGGAGTCCCAGACTGTCCCCGCGATTATTCGAAAAGCATTCAGAGTGGCAAAAATGGAGAAACCGGGTTCGGTCGCTATTACGTTACCGGAGAACTTTTCCACTCAAATGATTCCTGGGAAGCCTTTTCCAGTAACATCTTTGCCTGAAAGTGTCCCAGTTAATGAGGCACTCGTAGCAGCAACCCAGCTTATTAAAAAACAACTAAAACCCTTTATTATCATTGGAAACGGAGTAATCAGGCAGGAGGCATACCCTGAGTTGCTGACCTTTATCAATACCATTCAATCTCCTGTTAGCCACAGTTTTATGGCAAAAGGTGTGCTTCCGAAGGAACACCCGCTGAATTTCTTTACGTTTGGATTTAATGAAAACGATGAAGTTTTACCAGGCATGGAGGAAGCAGATTTACTGATTGTTATCGGCTTCGACTTTGTTGAAAAACTGCCGAAAGACTGGAATCAAAAGAAACTTCCGGTTCTACATATCGATACTTTACCTGCCGAAATAAATGAATATTACCCTGTCGAGGTTGAATTGATCGGGAACATTAAGACGACACTCCAAATGCTTAATCAATCAGAGCTCCCAACTAAATCCTGGGCACCTTCTGGGGAACTGAAAGAACAAATAAAGACTGCTTATCAAATCGACCAAGCTCAGCCAGACCCCAGCACACTGCCCTATACAATTGAGAATGTTCTCCATTGTATTGAAAGGCTTACTTCAGAGAACACAATTGTGATTTCTGATGTCGGTTCCCATAAGGTTTCAATCGCCCGTACCTATCAGCCCCAAATGCCAAACCAGTTAATCATCTCAAACGGTCTAGCTTCAATGGGAATTGCCATACCTGGTGCCATCGGAGCAAAACTGGCTTGTCCCGATGACGACGTTATTTGTATTACTGGTGATGGCGGCGCGCTCATGAATTTTGCAGAATTAGAGACGGCCAAACGTCTAGGACTCTCTTTCCTCATTATTATTTTAAATGACTCAATGTTAAAACTTGAGGTTCAGCAAATGAACAAAATGTTTGGAGAAAACTACGGAGTCACCTTCCAGAACCCGGATTATGTTAATTTAGCCGCTAGCTTCGGTATTAAAGGAATAAGAGCCAGCACCCTTGGTGAATTTGAAAACATCCTCAAAGAGGAGCTGCAGCCCCTAGAGGACATCGTTGTAATCGACGTTGCTTTGCAAAATTGACCCCTAGCCTGGAATATGAACTACTCCTATCTGAATAAGTAGATAGAAAGGCTTATTCCAGGGTGGATACGATGGAACGACTAGAAAAAATCGGGAACAAATATAGGGGCTGCTCCGAACACAGGTGTGATTTGGAGGGTTACTAGGTTAAAAACTTTTTAAACCTTTTTAAAAATGTTAACCCAATAACAACCCAAATCCAGTTATAAAAAAAAGAAAATAATAAAATACTGCCTGTTGTTAGGATGGAAAAAGAACCAGAAACAGTTGGACCCAGGACTGGAAATTTGAAAACATATAAAAGGTTGATTATTCCAATAGTTAAAAAAGTAGCCCCAAAAGCAACGATGCTTATTCTTTTCTTGAGAAAATAGAAAGCGATTCCGGTCCCCAGCCCTAACAAACCAGTTGTAAATGGGAAGATAATTAATTCACTAGGTTGAAGGATTAATAGCAATAGATTGGTAAGGAAATAAGACATGGCGCCAAGTGGAAGGGAGAGGATCGAACAGAATAGAATAGGTGCGGTCGCAAAAGGGCTGATGAAATAGCCTATTCCAGGTAAAAAACCACCTGCTGCCTGGAGAACAGCTGCAAAGCTAGCAAATAGTGCAGCTAGAACAAGGCGTTTTGTTTTAGAATTTTGTTTGAAGACTAATTGCGCTGAATGAATATCATCCGAAATTGATTTGAACAAATACATCGGTTCCACCTCGGTCTTTGCGTTTCTTTTCATACAATATATTATTATTTATTGGTGATGGAACCGATGCGTAATTTAAATAAGAAATTGAAACGATAATATATTAGTTTATTATTAACTTCCTATTAATCTCTTCTGTTACTTCTTCTGTTGAATAACTTCCTCCAAGGTCCGGTGTTAAGATGCCCTCATTGGTGACTTTTTCAATAGCATCTAATATTAAAATCCCAAGTTCCTCTTCTCCAAAATGATCTAACATCATTTTGGCCGTCCAAATTTGACCAAGCGGATTTGCGATGCCTTTCCCAATAATATCAGGTGCAGACCCATGAACCGGTTCAAACATCGAAGGATATTTTCCATTTACATTAATATTGGCGGCTGGCGCAACCCCGATACTTCCCATAATTGCCGCCCCTAAATCGGTTAATATATCGCCAAAAAGATTACTTGCCACTATCACATCGAATTTATCGGGATGGGTAACAAAGATGGCTGCCAAGGCATCAATGTGCTGCGAATCTGTATCAACATTTGGATAATCCTTTGATACGTCTTTAAAAATAGAATATAAAAATACACAGAAATATGAAATAAATTTTTGTTTTAGTCACCGATTGGACACATCGCTCTTGGCCCTTCTTTTACTTTTACAGAAACTCAACCTTCCATTTGAAGCGACTTTTGCAGGCTGATAATTTCACTTTGAATGCTAGGAAATGCTTCGATGTAAGGTACAGTTTTTAAAGAAGGCGAACGTTTTCGAGCGGTGGCATTGGCCATCGTTTCACATATATAAAGCAATTGGGAAAGTGTTTCATCTGATAGAATTGGACGTTTTTCGGTTTTTGAACAATTTTCTAGTAAATATCCTAAATGCTCGATCGAAAAAATTATCGGCCAGTAGTATTCCACTGCTTTTTGATTAACCGGAATCTCGCCTGCAGCTGTAGTATAAAGCGTATTTAAATTAATAATATTCGTACGCATTTTTCTTAATTCTCTACTCTCCGAAGCAATAAAACCTTCTCCTTGATCTGAAAAGAGGATGATCAAAAATTGAGCCTGACTTCGGATGGTTTTGGTGATTAAATGAGGCAGTCGACTAGAGGCTGACCGCCTCCCTACTAACCATACACCGATGAGACCAATACTAATTCCGATCAACACATCGATTAATCTGGCCGAGGCAAAATAGGAAAAGCTAAAACTTCGCTGACTCGTGCTTTCTGCCATTAATAATGCATTCGGTGTAAAAAATAGGGCAGCCAATCCATAATTCTTTACAATAAAAAGTTCCGTAATAAACGTCAATAGTAAAACGAAAAAAGCAATAATGTAACCATCTGGGTGCATAGCAAGAATGAAACTAGCAATTAAAATACCAATGATGGTACCCAATCCTCTTTGAATGGCACGATGATAGGTCGCAACAATGGTAGAGCCTGACAAAACAGCTACACAGGATAAAGGGACCCAATAGGACCGTACAAATGCAAACTGAAAGGCAATAATCGCAGCAATGGTCGTAATAACGCCGAATCGAATCGCCGTGATGAAAACAATCGAGTGTTTATCAAAGGCACCCAAAAAAATAGTCTTAAAGGAAGGTTTGGAAATTCGAATCGTTTGATTTATTTTAGATGTTGGTTCATTCATGATTGCATCCGCATCATAAACGATTGTAAATAATTGAGCCACCTTTTCATCCATCACTGAGGGCTGAAGAATTTTTTTTGAAAAACTTTTTCCCTTTATCTTATGGTCTAGTGAATGAGCCATTTCCCGGATAGTTTGACCCAATTCTGGTGGGAAGTTGGAATAACTATCTGAAAAATTTTCAAGGACATACAAAAATATTTGATTGGCATGATCGTTTAATACGTATAAACGATTAAAGAGATCCGTTGCTCTCCAAGGGATATACCCTGCTGCCAATGTTTCTTCTGCTTCTTTCAAAACGGACATAACTCGGTGTCTCGAAACAGAAAAATTATTTGTACCAACGGAATCGAGAAACGCAGCCAATTCCAAATAAACTCTTTGGACGACCCCTGTTTCTGGGCCATGTGGATTGAAGAACCAGCCAAACATGGCAATCATCCACGATAGGGTTCCACCAAGAAAGACAAGAGCGGCGCGTAACTGGGCAAGCTCTGGTTGGATTGGCATCCCTGTAGTCATCGAAAAAACCAACACAAAAAAGATGGCAGAAGGTCCCGTTATTCGTAATGCACCAAAAATAAAAATAGCAGCCGCTCCAATGATTCCCATTAAAATGGCGATAGCAAGCGGATATGGAGCAGATAGTGTCCCTAATACTGAGACCAAACACATGCCAAGAATGACAAAAACTAGCTTTTTTGCCCGCTGAGCATAGGGGATATTAAATACATAGAGATAGGTAAAGCCCCCCATCCCGGCTAACAATCCATATTCTAAATTACCAAATAATAATCCAATAATAACAGGGAGTGCTGCAGCAACACCTGCACAAAATGCCTTTATCCAGGGAAATGGCTTCTTATTCACTGCCATCGATTGCTTTAAAATAGTTAGGAATTTAGATTTAGAGGCTCCAGCTTTGTGGCTTTCTTCCATCTTGATCGCTTCTTTCCAACATTAGTAATTCACATGAATAATGAATTCCTTCCTTGCCGAGTGATCTCCTTATATTCAGGCTAGTCCAAGGGCGATTTCCATCATATTAGTAAAAGCTATTTGTCTTTCTTCCGGTGTGGTTTGTTCATTCCTAATAATGTGGTCACTTACCGTCAAAATCGTAAGCGCGTTAACCCCGGCATATGCTGCATTCATATAAAGTCCTGCCGTCTCCATTTCCACAGATAGAATACCCATTTTCCGCCACTTTTCGATAGCAGTGGGATCCGCATTATAAAAAATATCGCTGGTTAGAACATTTCCTACATGAACCGGAAGACCTTTTTGATCGGCACCTCTCTTCGCTTTTTCCAACAAACTAAACGAAGCAATATTGGAAAACTCTCCAGGAAGGTTGTATTGATGAACATAGCGAGAATCGGTCGAAGCCCCCATCGCCAATACAATATCATACAAATTCATATGATCTTGGATGGCACCACAAGTACCGATCCGAATTAAATTTTTTACACCAAATACATGAATCAGCTCCCATGAATAAAGACTCATACTGGGCATCCCCATACCTGTGCCCATAACTGAGACTTTCTTCCCTTGATAGGTTCCTGTAAACCCAAACATGTTGCGGACAGAATTAAATTGTACCGAGTTTTCTAAATAGGTTTCAGCAATAAATTTTGCTCGTAATGGATCACCTGGTAAAAGAATCGTTTCTGCAATTTCTACCCCATTTGGCTTTATATGCGGCGTTTCCTTCTGTTTCATATTACTCATTCCTATTCACTCCTTTAAAGGTAATGTATCTAAGGTATTTTTCCTTATGGTGACAGTTTCATTCATCAAAAAAAGCAACTACATCTGTAACCATGTAGTTGCTTGTGATTTTGGCATTATTAATTGTGGTGCTCGACTCTCCATTTAGCTTTAGCTTCAATACGGCGACGATGCAAAATCGGCTCAGTGTAGCCGTTTGGCTGATCATAGCCTTTAAATACTAAGTCGCACGCTGCTTGAAATGCAACAGATTGATCATAATCTACAGCCATCGGGCGATAGGCCGGGTCACCTTCATTTTGACGGTCCACTACTTTCGCCATCCGTTTTAATGTTTCTAGAACCTGTTCCTTCGTACAAATACCATGGTGCAGCCAGTTAGCGATATGTTGGCTAGAAATCCTTAGCGTGGCACGGTCCTCCATCAATCCCACATGATTAATATCTGGTACTTTCGAACAGCCAACGCCCATTTCTACCCAACGAACGACATAGCCAAGAATGCCCTGAGCATTGTTATCAAGCTCCTGCTGAATTTCCTCAGCGGACCAGTTGGTATTTTCGGCAGCAGGAATCGTTAAAATCTGATCTCTTAAATCCTGAATATCCTTTGCTAACTCATCCTGCACCTTTGAAACATCTAACTGATGATAATGAAGGGCATGCAGGGTTGCAGCAGTTGGTGAAGGAACCCATGCAGTCGTCCCGCCCGCTTGTAGGTGGCCGATTTTTTGCTTGATCATTTCAGCCATCAGGTCCGGCATCGCCCACATTCCTTTACCAATCTGCGCCCGGCCTTTTAGTCCAGTGGCGAGTCCGATAAAAACATTGGATTTTTCATAGCTTTGCAGCCAAGTTGAAAACTTCATTTCGTTTTTGCGGATAACTGCTCCTATATCCATTGAAGTATGGATCTCATCCCCGGTCCGGTCCAAGAAACCAGTATTAATAAAGACAATTCGATCTTTTACTTCACGAATACAATTCTTCAGATTCAAAGACGTCCGGCGCTCTTCGTCCATCACACCAATCTTTAGCGTATTCCGTTCAAGAGCAAGCATGTCTTCCACACGATTAAACGTTTCGTTGGCAAACGCCGCTTCTTCGGGTCCATGCATTTTCGGCTTTACGATATAGATCGATCCCTTAGACGAGTTTTGATATTTTCCATTCGCTAAAAGAGAATGCTTGGCAATTAAACTGGTAAGGACCGTATCCATTAACCCTTCTGGTACCTCGTTACCATCCTTATCAAGAATGGCATGACTCTTCATTAAATGGCCGACAATACGGACAAACATAAGCGATCGCCCTTTTAAGGCGAATTCTTCACCTGATGGGGATATATATTGTCGATCTGGCTGGAGAGATCGCGTGATCGTCTTTCCATTCTTAGTTAAAGCAGTAGTCAAGTCCCCCTTCATCAATCCGAGCCAATTTGAATAAACAAGCACCTTATCCTCTGCATCAACGGCTGCAACTGAATCTTCACAGTCCATAATCGTGGTTAATGCCGACTCTATGAAAATATCTTTAACACCTGCCAGGTCTGTTTTGCCAATTGAATGGCTGCGGTCGACTTGGATTTCAAAATAGAGACCATTATTTTTAAACAAAATGGAGGAAGGTTCTTCTGGATTTCCCTGATACCCGAATAGTTTGCTTTCATCTGAAAGCCCTTTGGTTGAGCCGTTGCGTAGTAAAACTGCTAATCTACCATTCACAATCGAATATTTAACAGCTTCCTTATGGGAAAATTGGTTCAGTGGTATGGCTTGATCAAGAAACTCCCTTGCAAAAGCAATTACTTTTTCGCCTCGAACTGGATTATAGCCAGCATTTCGCTGGGCTCCGCCGACCTCACTTATTGCATCCGTTCCGTATAATGCATCGTAAAGGCTTCCCCACCGGGCGTTAGCTGCGTTTAAGGCATAGCGGGCATTATCAACAGGAACGACAAGCTGCGGTCCTGCTTTTAAGGCTACTTCCTCATCGACATTTTCAGTAGTAATTTGAAAGTCTGCTGCCTCAGACTCTAAATAGCCAATTTCCTTTAAAAATGATTTATAATTTTCAAAGTGGAAGGATTTATTTATTCGGTGCCATGCATTGATTTGATGTTGAATGTCATCCCTTCGAGCTAATAGCTGATTATTTTTCGGTGTCAAATCAGCAAAGAGTGTCTCGAAATCAGCCCAGAACTTTTCGCGGTCCAAGCCAGTTCCAGGTATAGCGTCCTCGTTAATAAACTGATAAAGTACATCCGCTACTTGAAGATTACCTATTATTACATAGTTTGACATCATTCAATTTCCTCCTTATGTAGCTTAAACTTTTACATCCACCTATTAATCTGTGATTCTCTTCAAAATGAAAAAATAAGAATCTTATTAAACCTTTCCCCATTTTCTCCTCTCCGCAAAAAATAATGAAGCGCTTCCTTTATTATACAATAATTGAAATGAGAAAACCTTGCAGTATGCAAGATTATCTTTTCCTTCAACATCCGTTAAAAATAAGAATGATGGCAGCAGAAATTACCGTCAGATGCTGCCAGAATTCTATTTCACTTTAAAAATTTATATTTACTTAGCCGAAAGGATTTTGATTTCATTTTCAGCCTCAACCATTCTGCCAAATCGATATCCTTCAATCAATACATGCCTCTCATGATCACTTAATCGACGCTTCCATTTCGTTTCTAAAAAATAGATGACTTCGTTATAGAAGATTTCCTGGTATTCAAAAGGTTTATTCATAAATATGTCTCCTTCCTATCTTTATCGCCCTATGCTTAACAGTCTTTACAAATTGCAGAGAAATTAAAACTTGGTGAGCAAAAGTGATTATTCAATTAAAAAAAGGCTGTTCCGTGAAATTCGGACAGCCTTTAATAGCTTAGGTAACTTTCTCGTCGCCTAAACTAGTTATATAATAATTTACTAACTCTGGATATTCCTTGATTTCTTCTTTCCCCTTCTCAGTAATTACATAGATACCTCGTTTGATCCTTTCAAACCAACCATAATAGTTTTTAGTAAGGACCGAGGAAGTATTTTTTCCAGACCCCAATTGATTTAATTTTTTCGGGGATAATGGACCCAAATTTTCTAGGTAACACGCAATTTGGATGCAATTTTCTTTATAAGCTGTCATAATCTTGGTTCGATTACTGCCGCCCACATTATAGTCCGCACTACGGCCGTTAATTTCCTTCATAATAGAATCTCGCTTGCGTTTGTTTTTGCGGCGAATAAATGAAATGGGCTCGAAAATAATTTCTGCCCTTCCCCGTTTTCCTGGGCTCGAAACAACAATCAATCCCAGCTCCAGCCTGCGAATTAAATGGCATTTTTCTGTCCACCGTTTAGAATTTAAACGATGCTTCGGTTTCGGTATCGCCACATAAACCTTATCCGTAATCCGCTGCCGTTTGGACGCCTGTATTAGTAAATCCACACTTAAGGTGAGTTTTAATTCAATGACAACTAACTCTTCATCTTTCACTGCAACAATATCGCAGTCCTTCACTTCCCCGTAAACCTCATACCCTTCACGTAAAAAATAAGTCTGAATGGGTTTATATAAATCTATCTCTTGCAGCTTTTTTGTTTCCGTCAAACGGTATCACCACCCAATGCCAACCTTTAGAATCATACTTACAAATGTAACCCATTTTTTCTTTTTGGAAAAGGATGTTTCACCGATGAAAGAACTTAATTCTTTATATGATTTGTAGAATTTATAACTGAATTTAAAAATTTTATTATTACTCACCGGATGGTATATCTATTTTTGGGAAATATAGTATTTATTAACTTCTAGGAGTGTACCTCATGATTGCCATCATCTATTCGGTTATTTGGATAATTGTTGCCTCCAAGTTCGCTGATCGAAATTGGAAGGCCTATTATCCTACGATGCTTTTTGCTTCCCTCGGAGAGGCATTATATGAACTCCTTTGTTATAAATATCAACTTTGGCAAATGGAACCAAATGGGGTACAGTTTGCTATGATTCCGATTTTGTTATTAACTTTAATTGGAATGCCCCTCTCGACATGGGTTTACCTTTCTAAATATCCTTTTAGAAAAGGCGTCCTCTCTCAATCTCTTTACATTGCCTTTTTTACATGCGCCTATATTATTTTGGAATATGTAGCGGTGAATGGCGGATCTATTACCTACCACCATCATTGGAATTTATTATGGTCCCTATTATTCGTAATTGTTATGTTCTTAATCATTCGAATCCATTTTAAAAGACCTATCCTCGCCCTTATCTTTTCAGCAATCTTTGCTATTTTTCTATGTTTAGTTTTTGATGTTTCCCTTGTCAAAATGAAGTAATTTTATAACGGCTTTCAGCACACTTCCGTCTGTCCTCTATCAGACGGAAGTGTACCGACTACATCAAAATCATTTCGATTCTTGTTTTTCCCAAAATTCATAGATCAATTTTTGAAAAATTTCATTTAAGCTTTTCTTTTTTTGTTTTTTTAACCACTCGACCTGGTCAATTGGCAAATTAAGTTTTAAACCAACATCCTCATTTGGCATTTCCACTTTTCTTATTTCTTCTATAGTAATGCCATCTTCTATATTCGGAAACCAAGAATCATTTTCGTTTACCCGATCAAAATCTTGATATTCTTGGATATCATCGAGCTCGCAGAATAAATTAAGTTGTGGCAAGCCGCCACTCAGAATTTTTACATGCATAATGGAATTTATGATTCTACCATCTTCAAATTCTATCTCAACTATTAGGTTTTCCACGTTTTTGTATTTTTTAACAACAACCTCACTGACAATCAGATTTAATTCTAAGGTAATACCCGAACTCGATTCAAAGATGTAGACCGCGTTTCTAAATACAAAGATACTCTCTCCATCGATTGTGACTGATTTTACAACTACCATAAACCTTTCCTCCATACATTTGTTTCATCTATTAGTTAATAGAAACTATGCCTAATTTATAGCGGTAATATTGATTCTCACTCTTTAAATTTACCATATAAATGAAGTGACAGTTGAATTTTTATTTAAACATTTAATACACAATAATTTTTATGCCAATGGGGAATATTAGAAGAGGCAATATATTGGAAAGGGGTGAACGAGGAAATGAATCAAGATCTTACAATTGATCCTAACCAAATGCCTAAATTCAATAGTCATGAGGAAGCAAGAGGTTGGTTTAAAGGGCAATTTGGCGACCGATTTTTACTAAGGATGACGGATATGAAAGATGGAAAAAGAGTGAATTTTTATCATCTCGTCAAAGACCCTGAGATGTACAAGCCTTACATGGAGAGCTTTGCCAGCGTCGTTCAACATGAAATCACCAACATGGACGTCTTCAAAAGCTATACAACCATCGAAATTGATGACAATGGGAATGTGGAAATCAAGGATTAAATTTTGGGGGTTGACCCAGGAGCGAAAATTCAATAAAAGATAAGAAAAAGGGAATGGCTGACTCAACAATGTTGTTTTTAGACAACCTTAGAGCCAGCCTTCCGATATGGAGACTCTTGAAAAAACTATGCTTTCTTATTATTTTTGGCTTCAGCAAGAACAAATAAATCACGATAATATTTTTGCACCTTTATTATTGAGATATCATGAGCCTTTAGTAAGTCTAAGGTATTCCTATTTAAACAGCAGCCATCACAGATTTTTTTCCAAGTTGGAGTTAGCCAGTCCTGGAGTGAAGCTAAAAAACGATTTTGCATCTTAACATGCTCAAATACAAGAATTTTCCCTTCAGGCTTACATACTCGTTTCAACTCTAAAATGGCTTTTTCCGGATTTGGTATCGTACAAAATACAAGTGTTGCCACTATAGTATCAAAAGTATCCGCAGCAAAAGGCAGCTTTTCTGCACTTGCCTGAACAATTTCGATTGGGACTAGTGATTGCTTATGTTTCGATAAAGACCTCTCAATCATATGTAGACTCGGTTCAATCGCAGTCACTTTTTCTGAGGATTCATATAAAGGAAAATTAATTCCTGTACCAGATCCTAATTCTAGGACACTTCCTGTTGCCTTAGAAAGTAGCTCTTTCCGAATCCTCTTAAACTTCTTTTTCTCCAACGGATTCATAAAAAAATCATACCAATTTGCAAATAAACGACTCAAAACTTTCAACTCCAAACAAGTAACCACAAAGGAATATGACACCCAATGCCCGGTAAGATTGCTACTAAATAAATAACAGTATATCATTATTCAGCTAATATCCTTGTACAATTTTCTCTTCTTAAAAATACATTAGTTTACATAATATATTTATAATAAACTATTTTGCTTACGAGACAAAATAAAAAGCGATGAGAAAAAATCTCAACGCTTTTCATTCTGTTTGCTGATTATTATTTTACTGGCTGCATCAATGTCGCTTCATACTCCAATAATGCTTCATCAAGCATTTGCAGCCCTTCATCAATTTGTTCCTTAGTGACAATTAACGGTGGGATCATGCGAATGACTTCTCCATGATTTCCGCACAGATAGAATAAAACACCTTTTTCAAGCGCGAGGTCAAGAATTTTTAACAATCCTTCACCATTCGGTCCACCTGTAACAGGTTCAATGATTTCAATACCAATCATTAAGCCCACAGCACGGATGCTCCCAATAACAGGGTGTCGTTCCTTGATTTTTTCTAACTGCTGAACGGCATAGCTCCCCATATTCCTAGTATTTTCGAGAAGGTTTTCCTCTTTCATTACTTCTAATGTAGCCAGTCCAACGGAACAAGCAATTGGATTACCCCCAAACGTTGTCCCGTGACTACCGAGTGGCCATTGTTTCATTAATTCACTGGAAGAAACGGTGGCGCTAAGCGGAAGACCGTTGGCAATTCCTTTGGCAATTGCCATAATATCCGGGGTAACGTCAAATGTTTGTGCGGCGAACCATTGACCCGTGCGGCCAAATCCAGTTTGAACTTCATCAAAAATAAGCAAAATATTATGTCGATCACAAATTTCGCGAACCTTTTTCAACCAGCCCTTCGGTGGAACAATATATCCACCTTCACCAAGAACAGGCTCTAAAATCACACAAGCTACTTCTTCCGGTGTTACTTGATGACTAAATAAAGAGGCGAAATCTTTTTCTAATTTTTCGATAACATATGCTTCAGGGTCTAGACCTTCTGGGCATTCTTTTACATTCGCATAGGGAATTTGATAGGTAAGTCCAGACGGTTGGATAAATTTCCGGTACTTGCTTTTCGATGTAGTAACACTTAATGCCCCTAACGAACGGCCATGGAAACAACCTGTAAAGGAAATGACATAAGGTCGTTTCGTCACATATTTTGCTAGTTTAAGAGCGCCTTCGATTGCTTCCGTTCCACTATTGGCAAAGAAAAAGCAATCAAGGTCTCCAGGTAAAATATTGGCCAGTTCATCGGCTAAACGTAAAATCGACTCATACATAATCACGCCAGAAGGACCATGCATCAATCCATCTGCTGCATCTTTAATAGCTTGCACCACCTTTGGATGACGATGCCCAACATTTGTAACAGCTATCCCGGATGTAAAATCAAGATATTTCTTTCCATCCACTCCAAAGTAATAGCAGCCTTCCTCTTTCACAACTGGTAGATTTGGATGGTCCTTCGCCATACTAGGTGCAAGTCGATTTGGCATATTTTTCACGAGGTGACCCCATTTGTTCTCCATACTTTGACCTCCATATTCGTAATCCTTTTCTCTCGAAATTACGGGTTTCTTCTATTATTATCAGTTTAGTGACGTGAGTTATTTAATCGATTTTAAACTTTCATCTCGAATCAGCGACAATAAGTCTTCTTTGTATTCGGCAAACTCGAGTGTAGCTTTTACACTAAAATCTCTAGGTCTCTCTAGTGTTATAGGGATCTTTTTCTTTAAACGACCTGGTCTTGCAGTCATCACATAAACGGAATCTGCTAAAAAGATCGATTCATCGACATCATGCGTAATAAATAGAATCGTCTTTTTGGACTCTTCCCATGCTTTCAAGAGCACTTCTTGCATAATGTTTCTAGTTTGGGCATCCAATGCTCCAAACGGCTCATCCATTAATAATATTTTCGGATCGTTTGCCAGCGCCCGTGCAATCGCAACACGTTGTTTCATCCCACCTGATAATTGAATCGGGAAATGCGATTCAAATCCTTCTAAACCGATTAATTGCAAGTAGTGTCTTGCAATATCGTCTCTTTCTTTTTGAGAAACACCCTTTAGCTTTAGTCCAAAGGTAATATTCTCTTTGACAGATAACCATGGAAATAAAGTGTATGATTGAAACACCATACCTCGATCAGGTCCAGGTCCATTGATTTCCTGCCCATCAAGAAGAACTTTTCCTGACGTTGCATCTTCTAAACCTGCGACAATCCGTAACACGGTGGATTTGCCACAACCTGAAGGTCCTAAAATGGTGACAAATTCCCCTTCCTCAATCGAAAAGGAGGTTTTTTCTAATGCGGTTGTTTCCCCGCTTTTAGTTTTAAAGACTTTTCCTACCTCTTTGATTTCTAACTTTGGTGTTCCTGTTATCGAAACAATCGATTCTCTACGTTTTGGTTCCGCTATTTTTTCGACCTCTTTAACTTTTAAACTAGGTGTGACCATCTAAAAACCATCCTTTCTCATCCAAGAAAACGAAGCCTTGTATATGGCTTTAAAAAGAATATCTGTAATCAGCCCTAGTAAACCAATAATCAAGATTCCTACGATGATTTTATCTGGCTGAAGAAAACGTGATGCCTGCATGATCATATATCCTAAACCACTAGAGGCACCGACAATTTCTGCGACCACTAAATATGTCCAAGCCCATCCGAATGTGATCCGAAGTGTATCAACAATACCCGGTAATGAAGCAGGCAGAATTACCTTTGTGAACACCTGTACCTTCTTTGCCCCTAATGTGTAGGAAACATCGACTAAATCATTTTGAACATTTTTGGTTACGTCCATAATCATTAGTGTCAGCTGGAAAAACGTTCCTAAGAAAATGACACTCATTTTTTCGGTCTCTCCAAGTCCAATCCAAAGAATAAGTAAGGGAATGAAGGCGGATGCTGGCATATAGCGAATGAAGCCGATGATCGGTTCAAAAGCTCCCTCCATAATCCGCAGCGATCCCATTAAGATCCCTAGAGGTATGCCAATAATGGCAGCAGCTAGAAACCCAAAAAGAACCCTTGTAAAACTGATTCCAATATCAGAAAGAATCTCACCATTTATAAACATATCAACGGCTGTGGCTAATACAGCAGATGGAGTTGGTAGGAATAAAGGATTAACAAACTGCCCGTAACTAAGTACAGACCAAATCAATAGAAAAATAATAAATGTTAAGAATCCAGCCGAGGTATAAAACATTTTTGGAATTTCCTTATTAGGAGTAAACAATTTTGCTATCATTTTTTCTCACCTATTTTCTTATGCGTTTTATTTTGAAAAAAAGCCTAACTGATGAGGGATAAAAGAACAACTCATGAGTCAGGCTGACCAAAGTGAATCCAAAAATAATTTAGCAAGTAAATTTCTTACTTTTGGAAAGTTGGATTGATAACATCTTCTACTTTTGGCTCTGTTTTAAGTAGTTTTTGATCCTTGTAAAACGAAATCGCATTTTCTGTTGATTGATAAATGGAGCCTTTTGCGCTTTCTGTACCAAATAGTTTTACGTTATCCTCTTTTGAAAAGAATTTCAAACCAGTTACCGTTCCTTCAAATTCTTTTAGATCAATTTTTAAACCTTTCGCCATAATTTCGTTGGCTTCTTTTTCATGTTCTTTCCAGTAAGTCATTGCTTCGCCCATAGCTTTTACAAAAGCTTCCACATCTTTCGGACGATTTTTGATGACATCTTCTTTAAAGCTGACAGTATCAACAATAATTCCTGATAGATCTTTGGTTGTTAACAATACCTTACCGTTAGCTTGTGCTCCTTTTGATAACCAAGGCTCCCATGTTACGGCAGCATCCACTTTGCCAGCTGCAAAAGCAGCACCAGCATCACCTGCAGACATTTGGACAACTTGCACATCTTTTTCAGTTAACCCGCCTTGTTTTAAGGCTTGTAGTGCTAGCATATGGCTTGTAGAACCAACTTCAAATGCTACTTGTTTCCCTTTTAAATCTTTCACACTATTAATTCCTTTTTTTACAAGGATGCCATCTCCACCGTATGAATCATCCAATAACCAAACAACTTGAACTGGGATTTCAGAGGCTGCTAATGAAACTTGTACATCTAATGCTGTTGCCATCCCGTCAATTTTCCCGCTTGCTAACGCTTGTTTACGTTCACCTAATCCTTCAACAATGGAAAGATCCACATCAATACCATTCTTTTTGAAAAAGCCCTTTTCCTTTGCTAAAAATAATGGGCCATATCCTGTCCATGTCGGCAATGTCACTCTCAAAGGTTCAGACGACTTCCCATTTTCTGCAGTACTTGCCGCGTCCTTTTTTCCACATGCCGCTAACGCGAATAACAACATCAACGAGCAAACAACTAATAACCATTTTTTCATCCTAAATTCCCCCTTGCTTGATTAAAAAATTATCTCTCTTTCGTGTAGCTAGCTTCATAGAATCAATTTTTTTCAACCCTGTTGCTCTTTTTTGATGGACTGCCTACGAATAAAGAACAATTACTGTGCAGAAACACCAGTAGTTAACATCCCATTTCCTATTTCATCTGCTCGGCGGACAGCTTCAATCACCATTTTTGGTGTGACTTCAAATGGCATATTCGCCATATCTTCAATAGTAACGGTAATGTCACCAAGCCTTCTCCACTGACTATCTGATAAATTTGTTATCCCCATTTGCTGTAAAGTAAATGGAAGTCCTACTTCCTGGTAATAACTTATTAACGTTTTCAGTTCTTCATCGCTGGTATTCTCCATACACAACTGCGCAAGAATACCAAAGGCAACAATTTCACCATGATAGGTGTGGTGCACTTCAGGGAAAATTGTTAATCCGGAATAGATGGCATGTGCTCCAGCTGTCCGGCAATCATCCCCGCCGTACCCACTTACACTGCCACTGACTAAAATAACGGTATCTATCACATTTTCGAATTCTTTTGTCACTGTCTGTGTTCTTACAGCATTAACAGACTCTTTCCCTATTTGAAGCAACGTTTGGTACACCTGACCTGCTATCGCAATGGCCGTCTGATTTAAGGCTGTTGGTGTTGCTTTTTTCACAGAGGATTTCGTTTCGAAATATTTAGCCAATGTATCGCCAATACCTGCTATTAAAAAACGAACGGGCGCCTCCATGATAATTTCCGAATCTACCAAGACTAAATCAGGAGCTTTTGACTTTCGTTCAATCCCGATAAATTCACCTTCATTGCTGTAAAGAATGGTAATCGGTGTGGCAGCGGCACAGGTTGCTGCGATTGTTGGGATGGCAACTAAAGGTTTGTTAAGCTGGTAAGCAACGGCTTTCACCGTATCAATTGCTTTACCACCACCTGCCACGATGAGGACATCGATCTTTTCATCTCTTAAATCGGCTACTAATCTATCGATATTCGATTCGGAAGATTCTCCCCCATACCACAGGGAATGCTTCAATAAAACCCCATGCTCTGACAAACTCTTGCGTAATGAAACTTCTACAATTTCTTTACTTGTATGGCCTCCAATAAGGGCGGCAGAGTTTCCGAAGTTTTTTATGTAAGTTCCCGCTGCTTCTAATAAACCCTTATTTCTAATATATTGAGCTGGTCCTACTGTTACTTTCATAATCCACCTCTTCTCCACTAAAGTTATTTAAAAATGAATAATATTCTTTAAATATAAATATTTGTCTATTTTATGTCAATATATTTTCCTAATATTCTATTATCAATTGAATATACACAAATTGAAATAAAAATACACTTACAATGTTATTTGAGAATATTTACGTTTATTATTTCTGTATAAATATAAGCAATAAAGAACTGCTTCCCCTTCGTATCGCCCTCCTTATAAGGAATAGCCTTGCTAAGAAATCTCCCTTGGTTGGTCCACTCCATACTAAAATATAGTGCAAGTTTCGTGCCACTCTTTATTCTATTTCGTATTTTCTGAGTTTTCTAAAAACAGATGGTTGACTGATTCCTAATGCTTTAGCCATGTTAATCGTTGTTTTGTATTGTTTTCTAGCTTTTAATAACACTTGCTTTTCAACGCTTTCAAGAATTTCATTCAAGGAGCGATTGGTTTCTTCAACTGACGTCACATCAGGAAAAGGCTTTCGAAATTGATTAGGTAAGTTTTCTATTTCAATCAGCTGTTTAGGTGAGGTGACTACCAGTCTTTCAATTAAATTGATTAATTCCCGCACATTTCCCTTCCACTCTTGTGTTAACAACAGATGGATAACACCCTCATCAAGGCTGCGCTCCCGGCTGTACTTTTTTGAAAAAAACGCTAAAAAGTACTCAATCAACGGAATAATATCAGTTGACCGCTTCCTTAATGGCGGTATGGTGATGGGTACCACATTTAAGCGAAAATAGAGGTCATGTCTAAATGTTTTTTCTTCTACTGCATTCTCTAAGTTTTTATTTGTCGCGGCTAGGATACGGAAATCAACGGTTCGAAGCCTTGTTCCACCGACACGATAAAATTGCTTTTCCTGAATAAATTTGAGGATTTTCACTTGATCTACTAATGACAACTCACCAATTTCATCTAAAAATAATGTCCCACCTTCAGCAAGTTCCGCTAACCCTACCTTCCCTTTTGAATTTGCACCTGTAAATGCACCTGATTCATAACCAAAAAACTCTGCCTCAAAAAGGGATTCGGGTATGGCCCCACAGTTCACCTCGATAAAAGGTCCGTTCTTCCTAGAACTCTTCTTGTGAATAAATTTAGCAATATGTGATTTTCCCACTCCTGTTTCCCCCAGCAGTAACACATTGACATCGATTTCAGCTACTTGTAATGCGAGTTGGAGGACTTTCTTCATTTCTATACTGGTTGCTATCATCCCATCAGAATCAAACTGAAGATTTCTCAGCAATTCAAGCTCACTTTTTACTCGTTCCATTTCGTCTTCGATGTCAATTAAGTATTTTTTCATGTTAAGTAACTCTGTTACATCATGTGAATAACTGACAATTCGGACGAGCGTTTTGTTAGCATCGAATACAGGAATCCCCGTAACCAGTAACTTATCGCCATTATTAGTTGTTTGGACAAGGGTAATTTTCTTTTTTTCTTTAATGACCAACGGCGTCAAAATCGGTGTAAAAATTCCTTCTTTTTCAAGTTCATAAACGGATCGACCGATCATTTCATTTGTCTTCATATTATAAATACCTTCGGTTGCTTCACTAACCTTCAAAATAATGCCATCTGTATCGGTCACTAAAATATCGTCTTGCAATGAATGAAGAATGGCTTCATTTTCATTCCAAACTTTTATTTCATCTTTCACAAATAACCCTCCCTTCTCGAATTCCAATCAATTAAAAATTTATTCATTTATGAATAATAAACGAGTAAAACTTCTTAATAATTCAGTTATATCAGATGATTGATAATTTTTATACTTTTTTGAATAAATTATTTAAAATTGTATAAAGCAAACAAGTATCACACAATCTTTTACCATGGATGTTCATTACCGAAAACAGTATGTTTATCTTTATGATAAAATATCATTATTACAAACAATGAAAATGTGATTAATGGGGAGATGGGGAATTTTGAAAAAACAAATCGCTTTATCTTGGAGTGGCGGAAAGGATTGTTGCATGGCCTTGGATACTCTAATTTCGCAGGGATTTGAGGTTGTTTGCTTGGTTACAACTGTTCCAAAAGAACTTGGGCGAACATTCGGCCATGGAGAGCGGACGGAAATGATTAAACTACAAGGCGAGGCTTTAGACCTTCCTGTTCATTTTATCGAATGTACATACGAAACCTATACAAGTCAATTTGTTGAAGAAGTGCTTTCCTTGAAAAATCAATTTAATGTAACGGGAATAGCCTACGGAGATCTATATTTAGATGAACACAGGGAATGGGGAGAAAAAGTCGCTATCGCTGCAGATGTCGATGCCCTGTATCCACTATGGATGAAAAAGGAAGCTTCTTTACAATCATTGGATAAGTTTGTCCATTCTGGCTATGAAGCAATCGTGATCCGTGTACGGGAAGATGTATTAGATGACACGTGGCTTGGTAGAATCATAGATGAATCGTTCCTACACGATGTTCAACAGACTACTATTTGTCCAATGGGAGAATCCGGTGAATATCATACCTTTGTATATGATGGACCACTATTTTCAAAGAGGATTCAATTGGAACATGGAGAATTAATCCAGCTGGAAACCACAAAGAAACTTGAATTTAAGAGTTATCGACTTATTGAGTAATCTTATTAAGACAATAAATTAGTTCTGGAGTTGTGATTATTGAAAATTACAGGCGGTGGTGACTACCCCCGCCTTCATTTTCTCATTCCGCCCATTTTTATTTTTTAATATGGGTCCGAAGGTTGTCCCATTTCCTCTGCTTGTTTCACTGCTTGTTGCATTTTTGAATCTGCAGTTTTTCCAGCCATTTTTATTCCTTCTGCAATTCTCTTTCCGTAATCGGGATCGCATTGTGTCAACATATCCACCATTCGGTCTTGAATTTCTTTTCGACAAGCAGCAAGTGCTCCCGAGAGGTTGGAAATTAATTCATTCTTCTCCCAATCATTGAATCGCCGATAGGTTTCACCTGCTTGACCAAAATTATTTTCGCGCGAGATTCTTTCCCTCACTAGGTTTCCTTCTACATACGGCTGATGTTCTTTACCAGGGTTGTTTACTTCTTTTAATCCACCAATAAGGGATGGTTCATAATTTACATGCGGATTTTTTAACTTACCGAAATCCTGTCTATAATCCATTTGACCGCCATCTTGGTTTGTCGCAACATGAGTTTTTGGGCGATTTATTGGCAGCTGCAAGTAATTAGTTCCCACCCGGTACCGCTGGGTATCAGAGTATGAATATGTTCGACCCTGTAATAATTTATCATCTGAGAAATCCAGGCCATCCACGAGGACACCTGTTCCAAATGCAACTTGTTCCACTTCAGCAAAGTAATTTTCCGGATTTTTATTTAATACCATTCTCCCAACCTTATTGCCATGGGAAATCTTCTTTATACCATAGCTTCGTTGGGTCGAGTGGATCGAAATCCAATTCGGGATGCTCACCATCTTCCATGATTTGAACATAAAGTTCCCATTCTGGATTTCCTCCTTTTTCAATGGCTTCATATAAGTCTTGAGTGGCATGACTATAATTCATACTTTGAATTTCATCTGCCTCTTGTTGAGAAAGATTTTTTATCCCCTGTTTTGGCTCCCAATGATATTTTACGAGAACACCCTTACCTTCTTCATTCACCCATTTATAAGCATGAACACCTGATCCTTGCATTTGCCGGTAGTTGGCAGGAATCCCCCATGGTGAGAATACGAATGTCACCATATGCATAGATTCTGGGGTTTGACATAAGAAATCAAACATCCTCTCCGGATCCGACAGGTTTGTGACCGGACTAGGCTTAAACGAGTGCACCATATCAGGGAATTTTAATGGGTCTCTAATAAAGAATATCTTTAAATTGTTTCCTACTAAATCCCAGTTTCCATCCTCTGTATAAAACTTAATCGCGAACCCTCTTGGGTCACGTAACGTTTCTGGTGAATGACCGCCGTGTACGACTGACGAAAAACGGACAAATACAGGTGTTTGTTTATCAGTGTTCGTAAACACCTTTGCCCTGGTATACTTCGAAATGGGTTCTCCATTAATGGTTCCATAAGACTCAAAATATCCGTGAGCACCAGCCCCCCCGCGCATGAACAACACGTTCTGGAATTTTTTCGCGGTCAAAATGGCTAATTTTTTCTAAGAAGTCATAATTCTCTAACGTCATAGGTCCGCGGTTTCCAACGGTCCGAACATTTTGGTTATCTGTTATGGGGTGTCCCTGTCGATTTGTCAGTATTTCTTTAGAACCTTCATTCTCGCGATTGACTTGATTTTCCATATTACCATCCTCCTTTTATCACCTTAGTAAGTATTTCCAGATGCAAACGGGATATGCAGAAATTTCCAGAACCAAAAAAAGGAGAAAACCAGTCTTTAACTGCTTTTCTCCCTAATTCGATGCTATAAGCTTCATCCACTAATCTATAAAATGGTGTCCCTATTCTTTGTTGTTTTAGTCGAAGAAATCGTAGTCGATACTCCACGTAAAAGAAGTTTAGCTACGATGAAACCCATTACAATCGCAAAAACGATTGTAACGATCGAACCGATCATCGCTACTTTCACCGTCATTAAAAATAGAATAGCTAGAGCCAACATTGTCATAATCGAAACAGAATTCCAAAAAACTCCCCCTTTGTTTTTAACTATCTAATAAATAGAAACTTTAGAGGGACGAAAGATAATTTTGAAAAAAATCACTTAATTTTCCTAAAAAAAAATCCCTAGTAAAGGGATTCACTTAAAAAATCATCTTTTCAATTTGTTTATTGCTCCGAATATTTTTTAAAGTTATCTAAAATTGACTGCCATCCCGCTTGTTGCATCTCAATTGGATTGGTGGTTTCTGCATCAAAAGTTTCGATTACCTGGGTTTCATTTCCTTGACCTTTAAAAGTAATATTAACTTTTCTACCATCCCCCATGGTATAAGAAATAACCTCATTTAATTTCACTTCATCATAAATCCCACCAAAATCAAAGCCAAAACTGCCATCTTTTGCTTCCATTCTTGTAAGGAATTTCCCACCAACCGTTAAATCATTTTCAGCAATTGGCGTGTGCCAGTCTTCTGAGGCATTGTTCCATTTCGTTATATGTTTTGGCTCTGTCCAATATTCCCACACTTTCTCTACTGGTGCATGAACTGTTGCTTTTACTGTTATTTTCTCATTATTACCTGTTGTCATTTTAATTACCGCCTTTCATAATACACTTAGTTTAATATGTAGATAGTAATTTAAGCTGAATTACTTTGCTGGCATTCTTTACTTCTTGGTGACCAACATCTGGTAATATCTTATCAACTTTTTACCTTGTCTGCAATATTCAGCCGCGGATAAAGAAAAAATCAATAAAATAAAACAGCCAGGATCGGTTTGCCCATCCTGACTGCCCGTACATTATTGAAAAGAGAACGAGTGGTGCCTGACACCATTTACATCCTACTTTATTCAGAGGCCCTAGGACTGCTTTCAAATCCGCCTTTCTTATGTGACCCGTCACATAACGGCTTTTTGTTGGAAAGACCACAACGGCACAGATACACTTTCGCCTTCTTTGGATATTCCTTTCCATCTGCATCGAGAATCTGGAAGTCACCAGTTACCTGCAATGGACCATTATCGTTAATTTTAATTTGATTTTCCATATTCCACATCCCCCTAGTTTTATAAATATATATTCACGATGCTTTCCAATAGTCCAAGTTTTTGATTGGAAAAAATGGTTAAATACATTTTTTAAAAATCTCACTTAAATAGCCCAATCTAATGATTGGACAGAAAAAAAATCCCTATTAAAGGGATTCACTAGAAAACAATGGTTTTATTTTGATGAACGATAATACGGTCTTCAATATGCCATTTTACCGCTCGAGCCAATACGTTTCTTTCAATTCTACGGCCAATTTTCTTAAGGCTGTCCACATTGTCATGATGATCGACCCGACTGATATCCTGTTCGATAATAGGTCCCTCATCCAGATCATTGGTCACATAATGGGAGGTAGCTCCGATTAATTTGACGCCGCGGTCAAAAGCTCGTTCATAGGGTCTTGCACCCACAAAGGCTGGTAAAAAGGAGTGGTGAATATTAATAATTTTATTGGGATTTTCTTCGACAAATTTCGGTGACAAGATTTGCATATATCGGGCCAATACCACAAAATCAATTTCATACTCTTTTAGTAGCTTTAGTTGCGTTGCTTCGGCTTGTTCACGAATATCTTTATTGGCTGGAACGTAATAAAACGGGATGTTTAGTCCTTCGACAACCTCTCTTGCTGTTTCATGATTACTGATGACAAGGGCGATGTCAGCCATTAGGTCTCCACTTTGCCATTCCCACAAAAGCTCGAGCAAACAATGAAGTTCTTTTGATACAAAGATTGCCGCTTTTTTCACATGATAAACATGCGTAAAGCTCCATTCCATCGAAAACTCCTTAACAATTTCAGCAAACTGAGTCTCCATGTCCTTTGCTTTATCCTTTAAACCTGGACATTCAAATTCAATCCGAATAAAAAAGGTGCCTCCCTCAGGATTGGTGGAATACTGACTGGATTCAATAATATTTGCATTATAGGAAAACAAAAACTTTGATATCGCCGCAACTATGCCAGGTTGATCTGGGCAGCTAACTAATAGGCATCCACGATTCTGATTTTTTTCTTGAAACACTTCAATTTGATCTTTTATATATGAGTTCATGGTAATTCCTCTCTAACATTGTTGAAAATATTATACATTAGATGGACCTAATAGTTAATCATTATTTTGAAAATTGCTAACTGTGCAACATTAGAATGGTTTACAAAAAAATTTTGTTATAACTAAGGAATAATAACTTATTTTTGGTACATATTATAGCTAGGACTTGTAGCTCAATGAATAGAGCAACTTGCAGCCCTTACACAAAGGTTGCAATGTGTTTTGTGGGTTTAAATCCCACCAAGTCCTATATATACTACCTCTCAAATTCCTGATTTAATTTTTTCATATTAATAATTCCCTTACTAGGCTAGTTCCTCTCCTCAATGGTATTTTTTCAGATTAGAAGTTGACAATAAGTGCTCTTGGAATCATTTTTGGAGTTTTTATTAAATTTTTGTATCCAATAGGCCTCATTGGATTCATTTTCACCGCTTTTTATCAGATTTTTATAGCCGAGTAATCAATTATTACCATTTTGTCTCTTTAAAAAATCACAATAACATTTAATAACATCCAATAATAAAACACTTGAGTCCATATCAATATCGGACTAAGCAACTAGTGGCGTTTTATTGCCTTCAACGGTATCGTACACTTCAGATTTTTTTGTTAAAGTTAGCAGATAAGGAGCCGATTTCTGTTGTCGCTGCTGCTCCTATTCTATTTGCAAATTGAAGGTACTCTTTTATTTGAGATAGTTTAACCAGCATACCTTTTTCGTGAAAACAATATAATAGCGCTGACATAAATGCATCACCTGCACCGGTTGTATCAATGGCATTTACCGCTGGAGCAGGAACGAAAACTTTGCTCCCGTTTACTACAGCACAGGCACCTTTGCTCCCCATCGTTATAAACAGATAGGGAATCTTCCATTTAGATATTTTTTCTAATCCAGCCTCTATTGAATTTGTTTCCGTTAAAAAGTTCAATTCATCTTCCGCCAGCTTCACTATATGTGCATATTTAAGGAAAGAAGAAACAGTTTGACGACAATGCTCCTCATTTACCCAGCGCTTTAGACGAAGATTAACGTCAAAAGCAATCATATTGCTGAAATCTTTGGCATATTTTAGCGCAGCTTCTGTTGTCTTTTTTGCTTTTTCATGAAAGAGAGTTCCTGATCCAAAATAAAAGATCTTCGCCTGTTCAAAAACTCCCGTTCTTAATTCGTCTTCAGTTAATACTTCATCTGGGGTGTCGTTGACGTAAGTATGGAAATACCGTTCACCGCTTGCATTAATATGAACATAGACAGCGCAAATCTTTTTACTCGCTGAGTGGACAGAAAATGAAGTATCGATATTTTCTTTCCTAAATTCTTGTTCTACAAATTGACTAATTTCATCGGTTCCAAGTTTACATAAATAATAAGCAGGGATACCGAGTCGCCTTGTGCCGACAGCCACGTTAACAGTAGCTCCGCCAAATAGTTGTTTATATTGGGTATTGGTTCGGTCTATTGAAATAAAATCTACAAATGCTTCTCCAATTGAAATAACTCCTTGTTGATCCAAGATGATCCTCCTTCAAACAATATCTAAGATGATTATATGAAAAAACCTCCTCAAATGCATGTTAAGGAGGTTCAATCTGAATTTATTATACAAGTTTATGCGCGTACCACTTTTTCCCTTTGAATCGCCATCCAAAGATGATTCCACGTGCACCCCATTCTACAATCATCGCTACCCAAACACCGATAATCCCAAAACCTAAGGTAATACCTAAAATATAACCGAGGACTACCCGTAATAACCACATCGACAGCAAAGAAGCAATCGAAGTAAAGTTCGAATCGCCAGCTGCTCGTAGGGCTGATGGCATAATAAAACTTGGTGACCACAAGATTGGCTGGGCAATCGCAGATATCAGTATAAGTGTAAATATGGTTGGAACAATTTCATCAGGCGGGTTGAACAATTTTATCAATAACGGAAACAATGGCAATAATATAAGATCTGCAACAACAAAGAAGATGGAGGAAAGTCCAATCAACGAATAAATAAACTTCCTAGCGTCTTCTATATTCCTACGTCCAACACACTGTCCAACAATCGTAACAATTGCAATGCCGAGAGCATTAGGTCCGATTTGATATAACAAAGCAATGGAATTACCGATGGCATATACCGTCATTGACAGGGTGCCTAATTGAACAATAAACGTTTGCGTAAGCAGTTTTCCACCATTGAAAAATATCTGTTCTGCAGCAAACGGAAGACCAATAAACATCACTTTCTTGAGAATAGACATATCTATTCGGAATGCGTTTTTTATCTGAAAACGGATCGTCTCATTATATTTTAAGACATGAATTAATGAAGCAGCCATTCCCAAAAATCGTGCTAGAATCGTTGAAACCACGAGTCCTTCCACACCCATTTTAAAAATCGTAATAAGCAAAACATTTAGAATCGTATTCGTTAAATTCATGATTAATGATAAATTTAAGCAAGGTTTTGTCTCTCCGACACCTCTTAAGGCCCCCGTCACCGCTTGAAAGATCGCGATTAACGGATATGAAAGACAGCTGCCGATGAGATAGATTCTTGCGTTTTGAAACACGTCTGCTTCCGCTTTACCAAATAACATGTTTAGGATTGGTGTATGAAAAATAAATACAAGAGCGCTGATTAGGACTGAAAATATGGTACAGGCAGTTATCGCTTGGGTCGCTGTTTTAGACACCATCGCTGAGTTACCGCTGCCTTTATATTGGGCCACAATAACGGTACCACCTGTTGCCACAGCAATAAATACATTGGCCAAGAAAATATTCAATGAATCTACCATACTCACCGCGCTGACTGCAGCTACTCCTGCAGAACTGATCATCGCTGTATTTAATAAACTCATTAAGATTAAAAAGGCCTGGTCTACAAAAAGGGGCAAGATGATTGCCAATATTTTCTTGTAATCTATCGATTTGCCAGTAAAATACTTATCTAATATAGATACCGTTCTATGCCTAATATTCAGTTCTAATTTGTTCATTACACGACACTTCTTTAATGGATTTTTAGAAATTCAACGACAATATTTGTAAAATGAACTTTGATTATTATACCACGAATTGGAAGAGAGTATAGTGTTTTAATGTGACTCTCGCAAAGGGGCTGTCAGAATCGCAAATTTGCCTTTTTTCTATTATCGCTGCGTTCGAAGTTCGATCCGACGAATTTTTCCTGAATCTGTTTTAGGTAGTGCCTCGATATATTCAATCACCCGTGGATATTTATAAGGTGCTGTTAAATTTTTAACAAAGCCCTGCAATTCCTTGGTTAGCTCAATTGTGCCCGAAATCCCATCTTTCAATACCACAAATGCTTTGACAATGTTTCCTCTGATCGGGTCCGGTAAAGCGACTACCGCGCACTCTTTCACCGATTTATGTTTCATTAAAGCATCTTCCACTTCAAAAGGTCCAATCGTATAGCCAGAGCTGATGATTACATCATCTTTTCTTCCTTGGAACCAATAATAGTTATCCTCGTCTTTAAATGCCCGGTCACCCGTTAAAAAGTATTGATTATTATAGGAGGCCGCCGTTGTCTCGGGATTTTTATAATACTGTTTAAATAATGCTGGGAAATCGCTTCTAATTGCAATCGTCCCAACTTCCTTTATAGGAGCAGGTTGGCCATTTTCATCAACCACTTCAATAAATTCTGATAACAGCGGCTGCCCCATTGAGCCTAATTTTTTCTCATCTATATTTAAATTGGCAATCAGTAACGTACTTTCAGTCTGACCGTACCCATCCCGAATCAGAATGTTAAATTGATTTTTAAACACATCGATGACTTCACGATTAAGTGCCTCTCCTGCGGAAACAGCGGTATGTAATGGCGATAGATCGAGGTTTGAAAGGTCATCTAGTTTAGCCATCATCCGATATTCTGTAGGTGTGCAGCATAAAACATTTACTTTGTTATTTTGAAGAAGCCGTAAATATTTATGTGGATTGAACCTGCCATGATAGATATAACCTGTTGCTCCCGAACCCAATATCGATAAAAATGGACTCCAGACCCATTTTTGCCACCCTGGGGAAGCTGTGGCCCAAACCAGATCCTCCTCACTAATATTCAGCCATTTTGAAGCGGCAATTCTTAAATGAGCATATCCCCATCCATGGCTATGGACCACACCTTTTGGCAGTCCGGTGGTCCCGGATGTATAAGCCAAAAAGGCATTATCCTCACTTAGCGTATCTACATCGATAAAGGTTTCTGATTCCTCTTCGATTAACGCTTCTAACGAGAGCCAATTGGGTACTTCTTGACCGAACGCGATTTTAAATTGTAAAAACGGTGTTTCCTCGTTAATATTTTCAAATTCTTCTACCAAATCAGAATATGAAATGACCGCTTTAGCTTCAGAATGATTTAAGCGATAAACTAAATCCTTCGCCCGAAGCAATTCTGAAGTAGGACTAATGACAAACCCTGCCTTTAAACATGCTAAATAGATGACATAAGATTCAATGAGACGAGTGGTCATTACGACAACCCGATCACCTTTTTCTAATCCTAATTTAGTTAACCCATTGGCAAGTTTATTTGCTTTCGTGATTAACTGAGCATAAGAGATTGTTTTTGTTTCCCCAAGGTCATTTTCCCAGCGCAAGGCGATTTTATCTGAGTCATGCTTTGAAATTTCACTTGCTAAATTAAAGTGTTCTGGTGCGATCAATGATTTTAATTCCACGGTAGTTAACTCCAATCTTGATAGTATTAATGGGCTCCCTCTGGAGCTTTGCCTGTAATAAATATACTAAAATTTTAGTATCTGGTATTAAAACAAGCTATTAAAATAATATTCACTCTTTTAATAATATCACTTTAAATAACATTGTAAATTATTTAGATTTCTAATTCCCACCCAACACCAGGGTTTATTATCTGGTCCTAATCCTTTTCTACATTCTCTAACAAATAAAAAAGCCAACAAAAAAATTGTTGGCTTGGCACAATAAACTTATTCAAATAACGGACTTACTGCTTTTTCATTATGAATCCGATCGATTGCTTCTACAAGCAATGGAGCAACAGATATCGTTTTGATTTTGGTAATGACTTTATCTTCAGGTAACTGAATGGTATTCGTCACCACTAATTCTTTAATTGGTGATGCTTCAATTTTCTCAATCGCTTTGTCTGTAAAAACAGGATGAGTACACCCGGCATAAATGGATTTTGCCCCATTTTCTGCAAGCGCCTTTGCTGCTAACGCAATGGTTTCTCCTGTATCAATTAAATCATCAATAATAATCACATTTTTTCCTTCTACATTACCAACTACATTAGTGGTTTCGACACCATTTTCTTCAAATCTTCTTTTATCGATCAGAGCAATTGGAGCATGTAATAGGTTGGCCACTTTCCTCGCTCTGCCGATGCTGCCGTTATGAGGCGCCACAATAACAATATCTTCCAATCCCTTTTCCTGAAAATACTGTCCAAGGATCGGAACACCATATAGATGTTCAACAGGGATATCAAAGAAACCTTGAATTTGTGATGTATGGAGGTCCATTGTAAGAATTCTAGTTGCTCCAGTAGTTTCTAAAAGGTTAGCGACTAGTTTAGCCGTAATTGGCTCGCGCGAACGTGCCTTTCTGTCTTGCCGCCCATACCCATAGTATGGAATGACAACATTGATTACTCCAACTGATGCTCTTTTTAAGGCATCAATCATAATGAGGAGTTCCAAAATATTATCATTAACAGGGTAGGAAGTAGATTGAACGATATAAACTTCACTGCCTCGTACACTTTCTTCTATATGGATTTGAATCTCTCCATCACTAAAATGAGATACTGAACTTTTGCCTAACTCACAGCCCAATAGCTCTGCCATCTCTGCTGCTAGCTTTTGATTTGAATTCAATGAAAAAAGTTTAAATCTTTTGTTTTGTTGGTATGTCACCTTAGATCCTCCACACTATTTCTATTTCTATAGTAAATTTTTTAATCCACACTTATTTTACTATACTCAACGCTACAATGGTAGAAATACGAAATTTCAATAATCTGTTTTCAACGTGCTTTAGAATCATGGTTTGTCCCAAACTATTTGAAAGATAGTAAACGTGTGGCACCTGTAACTATATCATGGATAATTTTACTAGCGGATACTTCGTTTTTTAATAATCTTGTTGCCTGACCTGCCCATAATGACATATATTCGGGATTATTTTGCAAAGCTGCTTCTCTTCGAATATCATTTGTCAGGGTATTTTGGGTTGGGAAATCAGCTGGGGAGATATTGGCGTCATGGTACGTTTGAATAAAAGCATTGTTGATTCCCCTCGCTGGACGGCCGGAAAATACTTTCGTTATTACCGTACTTTCTTCTGTACTGTTGATTAGTGATTGTTTATATACAGGGTGTGCTCCCGACTCAAGGGTCGTTAAAAAAGCGGTTCCCATTTGAACCCCTTGTGCACCTAATGCTAATGAGGCAACTAGGCCGCGACTATCCATTATTCCCCCTGCAGCAACAACCGGCACCGAAACAGCATCCACGATTTGAGGAACAAGTGAAAAGGTTCCGATCGCTGCACCATGGGTGTTTTTTCCAATTACAAAGGTTCCTCGATGACCACCTGCGTCACTCCCCTGGGCAATGATAATATCTACCCCATTTTCCTCGGCAATCAGTGCTTCTTGAACAGTTGTTACCATGGTAGTAATGATAATGTTATGTTGCTTTGCGACTATCATTTTATCTTTGGGAAGGATACCGAATGCAGTTGAAATGACAGGTACGTTTTCATCGATTAATACTTCAAACTGTTCCTCAAAGAAGTTGTTCGTTACGACTTGTTGCTCAGTGAATTCGATCCCTAATTTCCCTCTAATGTCATTAAGTACCTTCTGTGACTCTTCGACTCCTTCATAATGATCTTTCAAATTTGTACAAAACAAGTTCACGGCAAATGGCTTTGTTGTCCGATCCTTAATTTCTCTGATAGCTTTTCTTATTTCCTCCGGTTTCATATAGGCCGCACCCAAAGTCCCTAACCCACCAGCGTTAGATACACTAGCAACAAGATCTACGGTTGTAGGACCTCCAGCCATTCCAGCTTGGATAATTGGATAGGCAATATCCAGTAGGTCACATAGTTTTGTGTTTAAATGCATAGAAATCTTCCTTTCTCCTAACAATCCATTTTATTGTTCGTTTTGTATCAAGGGATAGTATTCTTTCGGCCCAATCCCAATAACGTTTTCCTCTACTACTATATAAACACAATTAGTGCAAAAGTGTCAGAAACTTTTTATTAGCGCCTTTTTTGAGCCCGCTTTTCGTGTTTGCATAAACAAGTTGTCAAGCAACTGCATACATTAATATCGAACAACCATAAATAGACAGGAGGTGAAATCAGATGGGTCATAACCATTGTTCCTGTGGCATTTTTGGGATTTTCCTTGGATTTTTAACAGGTGTTATTTGGTTATTGTTTGTAGTATTGGGCTGGGTGACTATCTTGCTTGGAGTAATCGGCCTAAGCGGTTTATTTGTTACCGTTCTAAACTTCCTTATCGCTTTAATTGGCTTCCTTGCATTCCTTATCTTCGGATTATGCCTATTTAAGAAGGCATGGCATCACTGTAAGTGAAATAGCATTCAGGATTAATCTAGCTTGGAATAATAAATTTTGTGCAAGAAACAAATACTGGATGACAGTCTCTTATTAGAGGCTGTTCTTTTCATTATTTTTATAAAATAAAAAAAGCGGGCAACTAGGGCTTTTATCAGTCCTGTTGTCCCGCTTCTTAAATTAGAATTTTGTATGATAGTTATCGATTTCCCATGAGTGAACTGCTGTACGGTAGCTATCCCATTCTGATTTCTTCAATGAGACATACTCGCTGTATACATGCTCTCCTAGTGTTTTAGCAGCAATCTCACCTGATTCTAATGCTTTGATTGACTCTGCTAAGCTACCAGGCAGGTTATCAATACCCAGGAAGGCTCTTTCCTCTTCCGTCATATGGAAGATATCCTCATTAATTGGAGCTGGCGCTTCTAATCCTTGTTCGATTCCATCTAAACCTGCTGTAGCAATAACAGCAAACGTTAAGTAAGGGTTTGCGGATGGATCTGGACAGCGTAATTCCACACGTGTTGCCAAACCTTTCTTGGCTGGAATACGAATTAGCGCTGAACGGTTAGAAGCAGACCAAGCGATATAACAAGGTGCTTCATAGCCTGGCACTAAACGCTTGTAAGAGTTTACTAGCGGGTTTGTTACAGCCGTAAAGCTCTTCACGTTTTCTAGCACACCAGCAATAAATTGGTAAGCTTTTTCCGACAATTGTAACTCATCTGAAGGATCGAAGAAGGCATTTTCGCTTCCTTCAAAGAAAGACATATTGACATGCATTCCAGAACCGTTGATTCCAAATACTGGTTTCGGCATAAATGTAGCGTGCAAACCGAATTTCTTCGCAACCGTCTTGACGACCCATTTATACGTAGTTGATAGGTCAGCTGCCGTTAATACATCCGCATACTTAAAATTAATTTCATGTTGACCTTCTGCAACTTCGTGGTGAGATGCTTCAATCGTAAAGCCCATTGCTTTTAAGGCACGGTAAATTTCTAAACGAACGCGCTCGCCCAGATCATGTGGAGATGGCTCGAAATAGCCTGCTTTATCACCAAGTTCTTGCGTTGCATACCCATTTTCATCCGTTTTAAAAAGGAAAAACTCTAACTCTGGACCAACTGAAATGGTGTAACCATGATCGGCAGCACGATCCACCGTTTTCTTCAGCACATTTCTTGTATCTCCTTCAAACAGTGTTCCGTCTGGGTTCTTAACAGAACATAAGAATCGTGCTTCCGCATAACCCTCTTCAACTGTCCAAGGAAGAACCGCAAAAGTAGTTAAATCTGGTTGAAGATAAAGGTCAGATTTATTAATAGGTGAAAAACCTTTAATCGAAGAACCATCAAACATCATTTTACCTTCTACGACATCTTCTAGTTGTTCAACTGTTACCGTAACGTGCTTTAAAATCCCTTCTATATCGACAAATTGCAAGTGTAATAGTTCAACACTTTTTTCGTTGATCGTTTCTTTAATTTGTTCTAAAGTTGTTGCTACTGCAGGTGCGTTTGAAATGAATGTTTTTGTCATGTTATATTACCTCGCAATTTCATGTTATATTATGTTACATCAATAAATAGATTATATTTGAAAAAACATAGTTTGACAATCCTTTTTAGTAATTTTTTTGAATATTTATGCTGTTTTTTTAGTAAGCGTTTTCATGTTATAGGCATTAGAAGGAAGTTTTTTCAATCTGCATGGGTTTTTTGATTTATAAATATACAAAAATATGTATAATTAGCATTACCAAAAGGTGTCTGACACGAGCTATTAGAGTATGTAATAGGTTGACCATTTTTCTTGGATAAGAAATAAGCCATATAATAAAGTGAAAACCCTCNNGAGGGTTTTCACTTTATTATGATGCTTTTTGGATATCTATGTTTTTTCCTTCTTTACGCATCTTATTAAATTCAGCAGTCGCTGTGAAAAGGACGTCTGTGGATGAGTTCAGTGCCGTTTCAAATGAGTCTTGTAAAACTCCGATGATAAAGCCTACCCCAACTACCTGCATAGCCACATCTGCTGGAATTCCGAATAAGCTGCATGCTAGAGGAATAAGTAATAAGGAACCACCAGCAACCCCTGAAGCACCGCAAGCACATATAGCTGAGAGTACGCTGAGGATGATTGCTGTAGGTATATCCACTTGAATTCCTAATGTATGAACCGCTGCAAGTGTCAAAACAGAAATCGTAACTGCTGCACCAGCCATATTGACGGTGGCGCCTAGTGGAATTGATACAGAATAGGTATCCTTATCTAATCCTAATTTTTCACATAATCTCATATTGACTGGAATGTTAGCAGCCGAGCTGCGTGTAAAGAATGCTGTAATGGCGCTTTCCCTAATGCACTTAAAAACAAGCGGGTATGGGTTCTGACGAATGGCCGCAAACACAATGATTGGATTAACAACTAGTGCCACAAAAATCATGCAGCCTATCAAAACTAAAAGTAATTTTCCATAACTTAGTAAAGATTCTATTCCATTTGTCGTAATAGATTCTATGACTAGACCCATGATTCCAAATGGTGCAAACTTTATGACCCATGTAACTACTTTGGATACTGCATCTGAAAAATTAGAAATCATTGTTTTTGTCGTATCCGGGGCATTTTTCAAAGCCACACCAAGGACTATAGCCCAAGCTAGAATACCGATATAGTTCCCATTAAAAATGGCCTTCACTGGGTTATCTACAACGTTCATCAGTAATGCTTTGAGAACCTCTACCACTCCACCAGGAGCCGCCAACTCCTTAGCACCCTTTGCAAGTGTTAAGCCAACAGGAAAAATAAAGCTTACAATAACAGCAATTAATCCAGCTAAGAAGGTTCCTAGAAGGTACAAGAAAATGATGGACTTCATATTCGTTTGGTGACCACTCTTGTGTTGAGCGATGGCTGACATAACTAAGAAAAGTACCAGAACTGGTGCTATTGCTTTTAATGCCCCTACAAACAAAGAACCTAATATCACAACGGGTTTTGCTGCTTCTGGGATCGTTACAGCAAGTATAATACCAACAATTAAACCTACAATTATTTGTTTTACCAGACTCATTTGATTCCACATGCTCATTAGTTTTTTCAAGATATATTCCCCCACTTGTTTAAGATAATATTGCAACATTCATTTCCCGCTTAGATATACATGTTCAATCTCCACTTAATCAACTAAACTATTTTCTAATAAATAGTACTATATTGAATTTTTAGATAAATTATAATAGCATCATTTTTGTACCGAATGTTTTTCTATCTTGAGATCAAGATTTTTTCACCTCATTCGTATTGTTTGTTATTTGACTATATTAACTCATTAACTTACGTGAATCAAGTGATATTTTAAGATAAAAAACGAACATTAATAAAAAAATATTAAAAAATGTTCGAGTTTAATTAAATGTAGATTCCGTTGATTATTGAACTAAAGAATATAAATGTACACAGAAAAAGAGAATTCAGTGTAGAATAACTATTATGAAGTGGAGGTCGTAAAATGAAAAAAGTGATTATTTATTCGCAAGAGTCGTGCCCACCTTGTCATGCGGAAAAACTATGGTTAAAAGAAAATGGGATTGAGTTCGAAGAAAAAGATATTCGTAAAAACGATCAATATCTGCAAGAACTTATTGAACTAGGTGCTTCTGCTACACCAGTAACCATTATCAAAGACGAAGATAGCGAAGAGTTCATCCTAGGATTTGATCAAGCGAAATTCGCTGAATTATTTGGGGTTTAATGTCTGTAATAAGATAAAGTTATATAACAAAAAAAGGTGTGCTAAATTAAGACATTTGGCACTCTTTTTTTTGTATCTAGACGAAACTTTAAAGTAACCGTCCAATTCTTCTCAAAATGGTCATAAAACCTTGAAATAACAACAAAAATGGCATGCGTCAATTCGCATGCCATTTCGTGAGTCAATTTGTATTCGTGCTCCTCAAAACGGTAACCTTTAACTAACACGAGCAAGTGCTTTTTGAGAAATATATTTCCCTTCCAAGGAACCTCTCAGTTACAAAGAAATATAGATTTTATTCTCCTACTATCTTCGCGTTCTTCAGCATCTCCTCTGTTAAGGTGATTCCTTCCTCCTTAGCAGCTTTTTTGTTGATAAACAGCTCAAGGTTTTCCGGGAAGCCAACTGGAATTTCGTTAGGTTTCTTTCCTTTGAGAATTTCCACAGCCATTTTACCGGTAGAGTAGCCTAGATCGTGATAGTCAAATCCATAAGATGCGAAGGTTCCACGTTTTACAGAATCGCCTTCACCGACAAAGGTTGGGATATCTTGGGCGTTGGCTACAGTTATAACCGATTCTAGGGCAGAAACAACGGTGTTGTCCTTTGGAATGTATAATACGTCCGCACGCCCTACCATTGACTCGGCTGCTTGTTTTACTTCGGTACTAGCAGTTATGGTTGTTTCAACCGCCTCCAGCCCTGCTGCCTCTAATGCGGTTTTCGCGTGTTTAACATTTACAACAGAGTTGGGTTCACCATTGTTATATATGATGCCTACCTTCTTGGCATCGGGGATAAATGTTTTAATTGCAGCAATCGTATTCTTTATCGCATCTGGGTGCGTATCAGATGTGCCTGTCGCATTCCCGCCTGGCTTTTCCAGGCTTTTGACAAGTTCGGCCCCAACTGGATCAGTAATGGCGGTAAACAATATTGGAATATCCTTCGTCTGCTTGACCACCGCCTGAGCACTAGGGGTGGCGATAGCCAAAATAAGGTTATTCTTGTCTGCAACCAATTTTTGGGCAATAGACATATTATTGTTCATATCTCCCTGGGCATTTTGGTAATCAAGCTTCAAGTTCTTTCCTTCTTCATAGCCGGCATCCTTTAGAGCCGCGATAAAACCCTCTCGTGCAGCATCAAGTGACGGATGCTCGACAATTTGCGTAATACCTATTTTCACCACTTTCTCGTTTTTGTCCTTTGTCTGTCCGCCAGTTTCCTTACTTCCCCCTCCACATGCCGAAAGCAACAATAATACCCCACAAAATAATAACGCTAAACTCTTTTTCATCTGTTATTCCTCCCCAAATCAAACCACTATTTATGTATTCTCCTGGTGAACAATAAAGGAAACAGTTTTCCTTACTATCGTAAATTATTATAAAAAAATTTATAATATTCAGATTTTATCACGTAAAGTAACTGTGGGACAATAGTAATTTTCAAGAATAAGATGTTTTATACTGATTTACATATTAAGAACAAAGAAAAAGAACTATTTTATTTGGGGAAATTTGAGAAGATAGCCCTGCGAAGCATGTAAATTTGTATTGACCCACATTGGTGTACAGTAGTTTCTCGGATCATATAACCTAATTGGGAGACATATAAAGCTTTTACTAAATAGCGATCATTTATATTTAAATTTCCTTTAAAAGTTTTATCATAGCTACTTTGGCTATTGTCCTGAACCATTTCTTTGTATCGTTGTTAGTTTCTCCTTTTAATAGCTCCTAAATATAGATTTTACAAAGAAAAAGTGTGAGGCACTCTAATTGCTCTAATTGGTTCAACCAAAAACAATACCCTTAAATTCATACCGCCTCAAATAATCCATTGTTTCCTCAATTTCAAATTCGTTTGCAATATGCATTTTGACGTGCAGCATTCAAAAAAAAGCACAAGGCACAATCCAATTGCTGGTTGTGCCTCGCACTCTATTGCAAAAACTGTGGTTACAATTACAACTCTATTCTTGTATTCTCCAATCATGCGTGTAGATATTAAAACTTTGGTTACGAATAAACCCAACCGTTGTAATACCAAGTTTGTTTGCCATCTCAAGGGCTAGTTCAGTCGGAGCGGCTTTCGATAGAACAACAGAGCATCCCATTTTAGATGCTTTTATTAAAATTTCACTTGAGATTCTTCCACTAAACACAAGAATTTTATCGTTAGTTGGAATGGAATCCTTAACACAAAAACCATACAATTTATCAAGGGCATTATGCCTGCCGATATCCATTCGCATGACCAACATCCCATTTTGGTCACACAATGCCGCATTATGAACCCCGCCTGTCCGCTTAAATGTCGCCGCTTCTTGCTGTAATGCCTTCATAAGCGAAATGCATTTATTAGGTGTGAGTGTCAATTTGATATGATGGAGTTTCTTAGCCGTTAACGCATCATTGACAAAATAGAATCCTTGCCTTGACATTCCGCAACAAGAGGTTACATAGCGTTTGGACCTTAATTTTTCGTATAAATCTGGCTGCTGTTTTACCGTAACATGCGCAAAGCCCCGGCCTTCTTCGATCCAAATATCTTCTATATCATCAAAGTGTTTAATCACATTTTCCGATGCCAAAAAACCAATAACCATCTCTTCTAGATATTCTGGCGTACACACCAGTGTCGCAAATTCTACTTGATTGAGTTTAATCGTGATGGGAAACTCGGTCACAATCGTATCATCTGTTCTAGATAATTCCCCATCCTTAAAACGAACAATCGAAAAACTAGTTTCATTCTGCAGTAACAAGTTCCTCACCCCTCAATCGGTTTTTCAAATAAAAAGACCGATATCGCAACATCTTCCTCAATATTGATGTCTGAGAATAGATTCAGTAATTTTGATTGAATGATGTCTTCCATCTCAACCGGCTTATGTTGTTTATAATGCTCTTGAATCATTTTTGTTCTTGCCCGGTGTACTTGTTCAAACCCTTCAGGACTGTGCATGATAAACTTCTCAACAGGAGTTAAATTACCTCTGAGAGTCGTAATCGCCATATTTTCACAGAATACTGTTTTAATGGATTCTGGACCTTTTCCAAATAAGTCTTTTCTTACCTTCCGGACAATTTCATTGAATTGATGTTCTTTTTTGCTCAATGCGCTGCCACCTCCTGTTCTTAAAATAACTTCGCAATTCATTCATAGATGGAGTTAACAAAAGATAACCAAAAATAAGCAATAGAATAACAAGCGTTAATAACAGGTTTTGCATCGCATCTGAACGATTAACGATAATGTAACGTACAGTTGCGGTAATTCCAATGTAAATTAAATAACGCAGTGAGAAATTTTCACGTTTTTCAAGGTAAATTACTATCATTGAGAAAAAGGAAAGATATAGAAAAAAGTTTAAAATTTGTTCTAATATCAAATGAACACTTTTTGAATCATAGATGGCATATATTCCAATATAGTAAGTTTGCCTCAGCATTAAATAGATCAAAAGGAACAGCAACGCAATTAAAGTAATGTTCTTAACTAACTGTGCAAACTTTATAATACATTGGGTTAAAATCTTTGATTCCACTATTTTTCCCGCTTTCTCTAAAAATAAATCGTTAGTAAAGGAAGGTTTAAGAGGATTCAATCCTTTAAACCTTCACCAATTCCTTTTAATAAATGAATCCCAAATAAAATGGTCCGATTGATATCAGGATCTTTCATCGCTTTAAAAAGATCCATCACTCCTGCCTTTTCTCCGTTTTTCACACTTTCTTCTGCGTTTTTCATACCAGTTGATACGCCATCGACTAGTTTTTTAGTAAAAGCAGGATCTAATTCCGTTAACGCCCCTGCTGCCTCCATCGCATTGTTAATAAGATTGGTTACAGGTGGCCGTACCATTTGATCAACAGCTATTTTCGCCACTTTCTCTTTTGCCTGGACAAGGGACACAAGCGCTTCTAGTATTCCACTTTCGTGAAGTTCATGCAGAAGGGCAATGGTTTGTTTTAATCCATCAGCATTTTGGATGACATGATCAACTAAATGGTCAATTTTCTCGAAATGAAGTTCTTCTTCTGACTTTTGTCTATTTGCAAAAGCAGTAATTGGTTTTGCCACGTTGATTCTCCCCTTTTATACCCCTGGTTTGATATATTCGTTTACTGACGCAATCGGCTGATAATCGTCCCGTTCCCATTTGCGGAATACCTCTACTCCATTTTGTGGCGTTCTTTTCGCATTCCGAGGATTAAAGGCTGGAATCGGTGATTCGCCTCTTGCTTTGATCACTTCCATCCTCACTTGTGTTTGTTTATAAGCAGGAGTACGTGTATGCACATCACCAGCACTTCCTGTTAAAAGGTTAATGGCATTTTCATGACTGACAGAGTGCATTGGAACATATAATTCCTTTCCCTGTACGCGGCTAGTAATCGTTGCCCTTAACTTAATCGCTCCATAAGGGGAAATTAACCTGACCAATGCCCCTTCAGAAATTTCCCGTTCCGCTGCAAGTTCCGGAGAGACTTCGACAAATACCTCTGGTAGCTTATATAGCAAACCTTTTGATTTGTTGGTTAAATTGCCTTCATGGAAATGTTCCAATAACCGTCCATTATTTAAAGTCAGATCAAATTCCTTTCCAAATCGGACTGGTGGAACATATTCCATTAATGAAAACACCGCTTTTTTATCAGGGAAATTGAAACCGTCTGTGAATAAAAGCGGTGTGCTTTCTCCTGTTTGGCTGCCCCAGAAAAAGCTATTCCACCCTTCCAACATCTCATAACTCGCCCCTGCAAAAATCGGTGCAAGGCTGGCCATTTCTGCAAATATTTCACCTGGATGCTGGAAGCTCCAATCGGCCCCCATATGATTCGCTACTTGCTGAATAATCCACCAATCTGGTTTTGAATCTTCGTGTGGTTTGAGTACTTGATAAAGTCGTTGAACACGACGTTCTGTATTGGTGAAGGTTCCATCTTTTTCTAGTGATGGTGCCGCTGGAAGAATCACATCAGCAAACTGCGCTGTTTTTGTAAAAAAGACATCCTGAACGACAAAAAAGTCTAGTTTTGATAGTGTTTCATGGACATGATTGGCATTAGCGTCAATCCAAGCCATATCTTCGCCGACTAGGTAAATGGCTTTTAAATCGCCCGTCTCGACTGATTCGAGCATTTGAATATTATCCTTACCTGGTTTATGGGAGATTTCCACTCCGTACACTTGTTCGAACTTTTGTCTTGCTTCATCATTTGAAATATGTTGATTTCCAGGAAGCCATCCGGGCAGAGTCCCCATATCACAAGCACCTTGGACGTTATTATGTCCACGAAGCGGATAAGCACCAGCACCTGGGCGCATATAGTTACCTGTCAGTAATAACAGATTTGAGATGGCTGCAGACGTATAACTGCCAGCAATATTTTGAGTAACACCCATTCCCCAAAGAATACAGGTTCCGTCTGCTTCAACTATCATTTTCGCCACTTCCATTAAGGACTCTTTTGCTATTCCTGTTTCCTTTTGGGCGTAATCTAACGTATATATTTCTAAGTGTTTTACAAATGCTTCATATTGATTAACATGTTGACGGATAAACTGCTTGTTTTCCCAGCCTTTGTCAATGATGTATTTTGCGACCGCACTAAGCCAAACAAAATCTGTTCCTTGGTTCGGATGAATGAAAAGATCTGAGCGTTCCGCCATTTCATGTTTACGTAAATCGGAAACAATTAATTTTTGACCATTTAGCTTATGAGCTCGTTTTACTCGGGTAGCTAAAACTGGGTGTCCTTCCGTTGGATTCGCGCCAATGATGATAACCAAACTAGCTTTGGCAATATCTTGGATCGTTCCAGAATCACCGCCGAAACCAACCGTTGACAATAACCCATCTGTTGCAGGAGATTGACAATATCGTGAGCAGTTATCTACATTATTGGTTCCAAACACTTGGCGGGCTAATTTTTGCATCAAATAGTTTTCCTCGTTGGTTATTTTAGAAGAAGAAACAAAACCAATCGAATCCTTGCCATAGGTTTGTTGAATGTTACCTAATTTATTAGAAATAAGTGTGAGTGCTTCATCCCAGCTTGCTGGAACAAATTCATCTCCTTTGCGAATCAGTGGAGTGGTTAATCGTTCTTCTGAATTCACAAAATCCCAGCCGAATTTACCTTTTACACAAGAAGAAATGCTGTTCACCGGTGATTGTTCAACTGGTTCTACTTTTAAGATTTCCCGGCCCTTTGTCCACACTTCAAAGGTGCAACCTACACCACAAAATGTACAAACGGTTTTGGTTTTCTTTGTTCTCGTATCCCGCATTGCTGCTTCCACTTCTGAAACAGCAAATATGCCACTGTAGCCTGGTTCCACAGCTTTGATAAGGTCGATCATCGGTGTAAGCAAATCATCTTTGATCCCCGACATGAATCCAGCTTCACCCAGCATGGATTTTTCCATTAAGGCATTACACGGACAAACAGTCACACACTGGCCGCACGACACACATGACGATTCATTAATCGACTTGCCGCCATCCCAGTTCACACGCGGCATCTTGCTTTCCCAATCAATTAATAGGGTTTCATTTACTTGAACATCCTGGCAGACCTCTACACATCTACCGCAAAGGATACATTGGTCCGGATCATAGCGGTAGAAAGGATGGGACATATCCACTTCATACCCTTTCGAACGAAATGGACGTGTTTGATGTTCAATTTCTAACAGTTCAGCCGTGTTATGTACGCGGCAGTTGCCATTATTGTTATCACAAACGGTGCAATACAACATGTGATTTTCTAAAATTCGGTCCATTGCTTCTGTTTGTGCAGACTTTGCTAATTCTGAGTTTGTTTTTATCTCCATCCCACTAGTAAAAGTGGTAGAACAGGCCCTCATTAATTTTCCATCTATCTCACACATACATGTATCACAGGTCTGAATAGGACCTGTAATTTCCGAATAACAGATGTGTGGATGTTCTATTCCTTGGTTATTTAAATAATCTAATATTCTTCCATTCTCTTCGACTACTTGCTTTACGTCATTAATCGATACAGTAACCATGTTGATTGCCATTCCCTATACCTCCAGAAAATAAAAAAATCCATCACAAAACAACTATGTAATAGTACATAGATCTTTTGTGATGGATGTATATCGAGCATTTTAAAATACTTTTTACCAATCCATTTACTTTTTAAAGGTGGCATTCAAACATTGTGAACAAAATTCGAACACCACTTTGACAAGTTTAAGTGTATTTAATATTTATGTCAATACGGTGAACATTAATAAGATGTCTGCACTACCCGAAATTAGCATTAACTCTTTATCTATTTATTTCTAGCATTGTTTCTTAAAAGGATTTTAATAGAACTTATGTAAAAGGAGGAGTATGATAAGTAGATATTAATAATAAAACCTTATTTTAAAACAACTAAAGGAGTATGCTTTAATAATGGGTTATATTCAGCGTGGGACACACACATTTAAAATGGTAAACATAGCTTTATTTGCAGGTGGTTTTAATACATTTGCTATCCTTTGGGGTACCCAACCATTACTACCTGAGATAGGGAAGGAATTTCATATTTCACCAGCCGTATCAAGTTTAAGCTTGTCCTCTACTACAATCGCTTTAGCCATTAGTATGTTGATAGCTGGTTCTTTATCTGAAGTATTTGGCCGGAAACCAGTCATGACTATTTCTTTGTTTGCCTCATCGATACTATCCATTTTAACAGCGTTTAGTCCGAGTTTTCATCTATTAATCTTATGTAGAATATTACAAGGGATTTCATTAGCTGGATTGCCTGCTGTAGCAATGGCCTACTTAGGAGAGGAGATTGAACCGAAAAGTTTAGGGATGGCAATGGGATTATACATAAGTGGGAACTCCATTGGTGGCATGGGTGGTCGAATAATTAGTGGAATTTTAACAGATCATTTTAATTGGCATGTAGCTTTAGCCGTAATTGGAATGATTAGTTTAATTGCTAGCCTTATTTTTTGGTTTATTTTACCGAAATCTACTCATTTCAAACCCCGAAAATTTGAAATAAAGAAGTTAGTAACCTCATTGTTTGTCCAATTTAAAGAACCAGGTCTCCTTTACCTATTTTTCACTGGATTTCTATTAATGGGATGCTTTGTATCTTTATATAACTATATTGGTTTTCAACTCATAGTGCCACCCTATTCATTAAGTCAAACCTTAGTTGGATTTATATTTATAGTGTATATTGTTGGAACATTTAGCTCTACTTGGATGGGCATGTTAGCTGATCAATACGGTAAAAGAAAATTATTACTGATGTCATTATTCATTGTATTGTTAGGTGCATGTATAACGTTAAATTCGTCTTTATGGTTAAAAATTATCGGAATAGCCATCTTTACTTACGGATTTTTTGCTGGCCATTCGATTGCAAGTGGTTGGGTAGGACAACTTGCTACTCACGACAAAGCACAAGCAGCATCCCTATATTTGTTTTTCTATTATGCGGGTTCAAGTATTGGAGGAACGGCCAGTGGTACATTTTATAGTAGTTTTGGCTGGCTTGGTGTTGTCTCTATGATTGTAGTTCTCGCTATTATTTCTATAATCATATCGATTCGATTAGGAACCATTTCTACAAGAAGAATACAGCATTCTCCACATAGACTATAAGAAAAAGGAGGCTTTACTCGAACCGTCGCACAAATCGACGAATTTTATAATTGAATACAAAAAATAAAAGCTCTAGGACCAACCTAACGATTGTGTCTAGAGTTTTTCATTAACATTTATTATCTTAAATCATTATAAATCTTGCTTAATAACACCTTATTGATACCAGATTCCTTCATCTATCTCCTAAATGTAATAAAATCAACATTAACAGGTTCGATTTCATTTGCTCTGAGAAGTAGATTGATCTGTCCTCGATGATATTGACCATGTAGTGCAACATGGGTAAAGATATCTCTTACCGAATTATTAAACTCATTGCCTTTACTATTTCTGTATGACACGATCTGATCGAGAGCAGGAATAGATAAACCAGAAAGAAATTCTTTAAAGTTTAGATTATTTTGGTTAACCATTTCTGTACAAGCACCTAAACTGACCTCTGCCCAGATAGGTATTTTTGAACTGTCTGACCCTATTAACCTAGTAAACCACACATGTTCTGCCAGAAGGATATGTGAGAATAGATTGTTAACCTGTTTGTTCTCCCCTTCCATATTTTGCAAGGTTTCATGAATTCGTTGATTAGCCCAGTTTAAATGCTCAAACATATTTCGGATCGTTTCCACTTGACCACCTCCATGTACTTTATCAATATGTGTTAGCAAATAAAATTTATAACGATTATATATTTAGACACGATCATTAGTACTCAGTTTAAGTCTTTAAGAAAAATCTCACTACAAATGGCCTTATGCGAAACGATAGTAAATCAATAAAAAGGTTGCTAGCACAAAAATGAAGTTTAAAAATACAAAGATAAATTGATCTGTTTTAGTTTTATGCATTTTAATCGGCGGGTTATAGAATGAAACACCCTCAATAATGAAGATGATTAATACAATGTGAATCATGAAATGGCCGATGACTTCTGTCATTCCAAAGAGCATCGTGGTTGAGATAAAAATGCCTGTTACCACAAAACCTAACACACGATTTAAGATACCGACAACTAACAAATAACCCACGACAAACTCGATAAATGCCGCCATTACAACAAACAACTCTGGTGCGAAGCCAAATGTAGGCACATGATGGTTAGTGACAATATCTAATGCCATACCTGGATATACCCATTTTTCAACGGCTACCCAGCTAAGTGAGAGTCCTGTCCCTAAATAGAGAAATGGAAACCCTGCCTTCTCCAGCTTTGTATTACCTACTAATAATACACCAATAATGGCTACATAAAAACCGTAGTCTAACATATAGAAAATGCCATGATGGATCGTTACATAAATAAATAATCCTAATAAAATAGAAGCGCCGATTTTTGTTGAAATATGATGCGGAATCAATAAAATTCCAATGGTCACCCACGCTAATACAGTAATGAAAGTACTACTTATATGGAACTCGGGAGCAAATAACGTTCCATTTATCATTTGAATTATTAGCGCAATGGCGGTCCCATATTTTAATAAGTATCTAGAATACTTTCTAAAACTGGAGAGACGATCCTCCATTTTTTTCATTGGTCCCCATTCAGCCATTTTCGGAATGATCAAGGTTAATACAGCTAAAACAATGGCCGCAACTAGCGTTAAAAATATAAACATCGGTGATAATATATGTTCAATAGACTCCTTATGTGGCACTACTTTTGTGAACCACTTCACATGTGCTTGTGCAAAAAAAGGTGTCATAACAATCCCTAGTGTTAATAGTATCTGAAATATCTTTTTCATTAGTAATCCCCCTAGTAATATAAACAACATGACTGTAGTGATAATATACATGAAAAATCATTTCCATAGACGTCGTATTATTGAACATTTTGTGAAATGTTTCACAAAATAAATTGATCATCACCTATGGTCCGAACCTGACTCTGGTTCGGACTCGATTGCCTTTGAATTCTTCAAAACCTTTCTAAAGTCGCCATTAAGTGGGCACAAAAGCAACAAAGTTTCTAAAAGAGCTTAGAATTAAAAAGACCGAACATGCAGCAACATGTCCGATCCAGTTTAATTAATATTTCCCTCAAGGGGGATCGATACTATCACACTAGGCGCTAAACTCAAAATACCTCCCTCAATCCTTTTACTCTACAAAAACACCCCAACCGTCTGAATAACCACCATGTGGTTTACTTAAGTTATTTAAATTATTCTGTATTTTAATTAATTCATTATAATTTAATAGCATTCTTTTAGAGCAACAACATGCCCACTCTTCAGTTTCGTCATCTTGCTCTATGAAACAATTGAATCCTTCTCCTTTTAATACTTGCGATAATTTTTCACCTGTTGCTTTGTCAGGCACGGCAACAAAAAATTCCACTGATTGTTGTTTTTTTAAATCTAATCCTTCTTTATATAGACTACGTAAAGCATCTCCATCAGCATCATTTGGAAATTTCATTCGTTTCTCCTCCATATTCTAGTACATTCATTGTTGTCATTATAATTCACATCTTCGTGAAAATAAAATCATTTTCATTTTCATTCTAATTTCAATAACAGGAGTTCAGGGTCTTCCAATAATTTCATAATATGGTTTAATGCATTTTGGGCAATAACGCCGTCAATTACAGAGTGGTCATAACTAAGAGAAAGAGGGAAGCATTTTGCCAATGGTAATTTCCCCAATCCTCACGATCGGCTTTTCAATAATTTCCCCAATCCCCAAGATGGAGGTTTCTGGATGGTTAATATGGAGTAAACCGTTGTCCTCCAGCTGATCCGATGTTCGAAATTGTACATGTTCCTCCTTTCATATGATCCATGGTTAATTTGTTGTCTCTTGCTGTTTTTGTAAGCATGCCGATTTCCTTTGCGAGTCCAGAGATATTTTAATAGTCTGCATCCTTAAGTACCGATACAACAAGTCCATTCTCGGTTTGGACTGCAATTCCAATGTTATAAAATTTTTTATAAAGAAAATTAAGTGTACATGTGATTTGTAAGGGGTGAAAATTGACTATTCCCGCCTACTCTTTATTCAATGATAATAGTCCCTGGTACCATCTAGAAAATATTAATTGACTAAAAAAAGTGCAAGGCACCATCCTATTACCTGGAAGGTGCCTTGAACTCAATTATTAATAAAAAAATTCTGTTTCATTACTTGCCACTGATTCTTTTTTATTGCCGGGAGTGATCGTTTTGAAGCTCGTTATATTTTCATATTCCCCTGGTTTTAGAACACTTTGGTCGCCTCTCATTAAGTAGGTGTAAGCAATAATAGAGATAAACAATCCGAATGTCCAGGCATTATCCCATAAAAAGCGAAGTCCCGGGATGAAAAGACCAAGTACAGGAACAGCTACACCGATGATCAGGGCATAAACGCCGTTTTTATTAAAACCTGATGTATAACTATAGCGGCCGTTTACATCATATAGTTCATTAAGTGCCATTTGTCTCTTGCGCACAAGCCAGTAATCGGCAATTGCAATCCCATCAATAGGACCGAGTAATGCCCCATATGTTCCAAGCCAACCAAAAATATAGTTTCCAAAGTTCTCCATAATGTACCATGGCTGCATTAAGATTGCAAAGATCCCCGTTATTAGAGCACCTAATCCGAAAGTAATTCGTTTGGGATTTAAATTTTCAATAGCACGAGCAGGTGCGACGATGTTTGCACCGACATTAATCGTTAAGGATGCAATTACAATGATTAATGTTCCCAAAAAGATAACAAATGGTGGGAATTTCGCAAGCAGTTGAACAGGATCCCAAAGGGCTGTTCCAAAAATCACCACAGTTGCAGATGTGACGGCGATTCCAATAAAGGAGAAGATACTCATCGTAAGTGGAAGAGAGAAGCTTTGAGCAATCATTTGTGATTTTTGACTTTTTGCATACCGACAGAAGTCAGGAATATTCAATGCAAGTGTTGCCCAGAAAGCAATGACTCCTGTTAATGCAGGAAAAAATACTTTTAAAAACGCACCTGTTGTATTGAATTCAGATGGGGTGTCCAAGATTGGGCCCCAGCCTCCTGCGTTAGTATACGCCCAAATAAGAAGAATGATCGAAGCGATTCCCACAATCGGTGTCGCTATTAAGCCTAGTACTTTCATTGCTTGAGGTCCCTTATAGGCTACAATCACATTTAAACCCCAAAACAAGGCAAAAACGATAGCCGTATGTCCTGAAAAGCTTCTCCAGGCAGGAAATGAAGCCGATAAAAGTGTATCAATTGCACCCGTACCAATCCATGTGTTAATCCCGAACCAGCCAGCAGCAACAATGGCTCTTGCTAAAGCTGGGATGTGAGCCCCTTTTGAACCAAACCATAATCGTGCAAATACTGGATAGGGAATTCCAAATTTCGTACCTGCATGTGAGTTTAATAAAATGGGGATAAGGACAATAACATTCCCAAGAAAAATCGTTCCAATAGCTTGCCACCAGTTCATTCCTAAAGAAATCAAGCCACTAGCCATCGTATAAGCAGGAATACACAAACACATACCAATCCATAAAGTGGCAAAGTTCAGCCCCTTCCAGGAATGTTCCTTAATTGTCGTTGGGCGTAAATCATCATTCCACATTTCACTGTTACTTAAACCATCGGCTACTTCAGGTGTCAGGGTAACAATCCCATTTTGTTCAATTTGCGTTTTCAACAAAATTCCCCCTTATTGGTTATTTAACGAGCTTTTCTTGTGAAACAATTTTGCCGTCAGAGATCAAGGATATGACAGAAATCTTTAAGATTTAAACATGATTGGTATCGAATTTACCTTAACACAAGCTAAATTTGAAAGAATATTTAAAAAATTTAAGATAGATTTTAAAAATTAACTATAGCGTCACCACCCATTGTTCTTCAACTTCTGCTGCTAGGATCTTTGCAATCCTCTTTGTACCAGGCAAAGCAAAAGGAAAAAAACCTACCTCCCTATCCTATATTATATATCTTAGATTCATTCTGTCATTGGACAAAAAGTTGAATTATTTCTATCAATTCTTTTATGTTATGTAAGATGAAACATCGGATCGATTATCTGCATCTCCGAAGTGCCAACCTTTACGTTATAATGGAGTATAATAAAGAGGAGATGATTTGTCCTCTATATCGGAAGGTTCACTAACATGATTTCTTACCAATCAGAATCTAAAAATGTATTTCTAGAATGCCTGTGGTCAAACACCCATTTAATGGACACGAATAAAATACGATTCCAGGATTAAATAAAGGAATCGGAGTGGAAATTAAGAAAAAACCGACTCTCCATTCTAAAATATAGAATGAAAGTCGGTTTTTCTTTGTGTATTATCCGAAAATCTTAAAAACGTAAGCTTTTCAGTTTACACAGTTTTTTGTCCTGTTAAATAAACTGTTCGCTCACTTAGGTACCCTCTTTATACCGTTAGCATGTAATGAATTGATCTATTCTACTCCCGGAAACCATCCTGGCGAATGAATAATGGCCTGCCACAAGGGATCTGGTACTTCCAGCGCGTGCTGATGATTCTTGTTTATTTTGGTGACAATTTCAGATTCTCTACCTTGTTCCACTTTTTGCACCCACTCGGGATCAATAATCAGTTCACGTCCCAATGCGATTAATGGCACTCCTGTTTCCAAAGCGTTTAAGGCCTCATCAGCTGTATAAATCGAACCGACACCGATTACTGGAACACGGTCACCTACACGATCTTGAATGATTTCTATCCGTGAACGTGTGTCCTCAACTCCGCGTTTAGGTGTTGACCTGAAATCCAGCAATGAAACATGAAGATAGTCAAGGTCTTTTTCTGCAAGTGTATCTATTAGTGCGAGTGTGTCAGCCATAGTGATCCCAGGTGTTTCAGGTTCCTCAGGGGAAAAACGATAGCCAACCAAGAAAGGCTCTTTCCCATATTCAGCAACAACTCTTTTTACTTCATCAATAACCGCTAACGGAAAAGTTAGACGTTTTTCAAGAGTCCCACCCCATCGGTCTACACGACGATTAGAATGAGGGGAAAAGAATTGCTGAATCAGGTACCCATTGGCACCATGTAATTCAACACCATCATAACCTGCTTCAATGGCTCGTCGAGTGGTTTCTCCAAAATCGTGAATAATGGATTCGATCTCTGTTTCAGTCAATTCCCGGGGTACAGGTTTTCCTGCACCTTCTGAAGGAACTGCACTAGCACTTACCACATCACCATCTACTAATTCAGGTGGGACCTGGCGTCCGCCATGGAAGATTTGCAAAATCGCTTTCGCACCCTTCTCTTTAATCGCTGATGCCACACGACGCAAACTTGGGATCATCTCATCTCGGTCTCCACCAAATTCACCATGAAATCCTTTACCATTCCTGGTCACATAGGTACATGCTGTAATGACCATTCCGACACCATTGGAACGTCGTTGATAATACTTGACTTCCGCATCTGAGACGGTCCCGTCAGGATTTGATGAGAAATTGGTCATGGGTGCCATGACAATTCGATTTTTTAAATGAATCCCCTTTCCTATCGTAAATGACTCAAATAATGGTGCAAATTTTACATTCATCATGCTTTACTCCTCCACCTTGTTCATTAATGTTAAATTGGAAATTACTTTGCCAATCTACAACTTCATCCTATAGTTTACCGTTTCGTTCAAAGCAAATTCCTACCATATTAAGTGTGCTTCAAAATTGTTTCTGTCAAAGCTTCTTTTGGTTGGAAGCCGATAACCTTTTCTACTTCAACACCATCTTTGAAAAGAATCAACGTTGGAATACTCATGACGCTAAATGCTCGTGTTGTTTCTGGGTTCTCATCTACATTAAGTTTGATAATCCCAACTTTATCACCGATTTCAGCATCGATTTCCTCCAACACAGGTGCAATCATTTTACAAGGGCCGCACCATGGAGCCCAAAAATCTACTAACACCAATCCATCCTTCATTTCTGCAGCAAAAGTTTGATCTGTTACGTGTGAAATTGCCATTATTTTTTTCCTCCAAAATAATTTTTTTATTTTAAAAAAACTTAATTGTTTACTCTTACAAATATATGAAAATTATCTTTTTATATCAAAATTCCTCGTTCTGTTTCCACTGATTAGAAATTCAGATTTCTTGATAGGCACTTCTTGAATTTTTTTTATAAATACTAATTTCGCCGATAATTCCTTAAACCACTGCTCATCCTTAAATAGTAAAGCCAAATCTATTAAAGCTAAAAGCTCACTTTCATTTCTACCAGTTGTCTCGGGCAGCTTTTCAGCCCGTTTATTTACAATCCAAATCGATTTTCCAATCGCTTTTTCATTGTCACTATCGACCACTTTTACTTGTAGCATTCCTTTGTGAGTGTCTACGGTTTCTATATACCCGTGGATCAGTTTTCCATCTCTGGACCTCCCCTGAACCCAATCCCCATTTTCAAATCGATATTTATCGGCCATTGTCATCTACACCCCTTAAATGTTATAAAAAAAGTTACAGTTTGGTTTTTTTAAAAGTTTATCACCGATATTCCATCATACTGTAATAAAATAATATACAGTAAAAATAAAAGAAAAAACTAAATCATGGACAATGTTTAATTTTTTCTAAAACAGTACTAAGCGTAATATTCTCTAAATATTTTTCAAAATACAATTCAGCATCATTGAAAATCTGATCCATAACCACTTGGGTATTTGACGATATAACACATTTTTGCTCCGGATCACCTGTGCACCAGTTTGGTTTTAGGCTTCCGCGTGAAACTATACGATAAATATCTGCCAATGATACCTCTTGAGAGTTACAGTCGAGAATATAGCCACCGCCGATACCTTCTTTTGTCTTAACAAATCCATGATTTCGCAAACAGCTCATGATCTTCCGAATCCGTGCGGCGTTTGTGCAAACATTGGTAGCGATTGACTCACTGCTAGCCATATGATCTGGTAAATAAGCTAAATAGACTAAACTATGGACGGCTATCGTAAAATCACTATTCACTTTGATGCTTCCTCCTCATGAAGATTAATGTAATTTTAATATTTACAGTTTATAAAGTCAACAAAAATAACTCCATATTAATAATTTCCACTATAGCCCATAATTCAATTTAGCATTTCATAAAATTATTTCCTAATGGTTACATTATAATAATAAAACTAGGGGGGTTTAGCATGACGACTTCAAGCCAAGCACCTATTACCTCATCAGAATTAGCAAATCTGTGGATGGCTTATCAAGAACAAACCATGATGCTTAGAGTATTGGAACATTTTATCGAGCACTCCGATCCTGAAGGAAAACAACTGTTACAGTCGTATTATAATGGTGCCGCCAAAAACATTGAGATGATTAAAAGTATTTTTCAACAAGAAGGTGCAGTAATTCCAATTGGTTTTACAGAAAACGATGTATATAAAAGCGTTCCAAAGTTATTTGATTTTATGTACGATATTATGTATTTACATTTGATGACTAAAGTGGAAATGAGCCTTTATGCACTTTTCACAGGCATGACCTATCGAAAGGATATTGAAGATTTATTTATCGGAATGACCGCTGAATCACAATCAATGAACAGCCAAGCAACTCAATTCCTTTTAGAAAAAGGGGTACTAGTACGTCCACCTTTTGTATCAATGCCAAAACAGGTAAATTTTGTACAGGATAAAAATTATATGGATGGGTTTACTTGGTTTAGTGAAACTAGATCCCTGAATACGGTTGAAGTTTCTCTTATCCATCATGCGATTGAAACTAATCTTGTAGGGATGCAATTAATGATTGGATTCGCTCAAGTCGCTGCTGATAAAAAGGTTCAAAAATATCTTACCGAAGGAATGGAATTGTCCAAAAAAATCGAAATAGATTTAGGGGAATTTTTACGCCATAGTTATATTGAGCCCCCAGCTACTCATGCTGGTAAAGCAACAACGTCAAAAACAGCACCATTTTCCGACAAATTAATGATGTACAACACCACTTTATTAGCTTCATTTGGGCTCGGAAGTAATGCATTAGGCGGTGGATTCAGTTTAAGAAGTGACTTGCCGGCAAAAATGGCTTTTCTTGCAAAAGATATTTTCACTTTTGCTCAAGATGGTGGAAAGATTATGATCAAAAATGGCTGGATGGAAGAACCACCACAGATAGAGGATCGAAATCAATTAACAAAATAATTGTTTTTTTAGAACAGCAAAACTAACCTTAAAAAAGGCTAGTTTTTTTCTTTTTAAAGTGCATTCTTTATTTTTTGTTAATTAATTGAAAAATCTTCTACTTCGCCTTTATTTTTAAATAATAAAAATTGTCAATTAATAAACATCTATTCCGCAGGAACTTTTACTTTAATTCATAAAAAAGAGACCTGAATTCAATAATGTGCTGAATCAGGTCTTTGATCAAACTCTACAATTATTTTGGTAATAAGGATTTCCCCATCAAATAACGGTCCACTTCATGCGCGACCTGACGGCCTTCGTTGATAGCCCAGACAATTAGGCTTTGCCCTCTTCTTGCATCTCCCGCAGCAAATACACTTTCTACGTTTGTTCTGTACTCACCGTATGCTGCTTCAATCTTTTGATTGGCAACTTTTACACCAAATTGGCTTAAAAGCGGCTGCTCCGTTCCCTCAAATCCAATCGCAATAAACACAAATTGAGCGGGCCATACTTTTTCTGTACCTGGTAATTCTTTAAAATAGAACCTACCTTCATCGTCTCTTAATTTTTCCATTTGAATGGTGTGAAGTTCTTTTAAGTTGCCGTATTCATCCGCCACCATTTTCTTCGTTTGGATAGAATACTGACGTGGATCTTCCCCAAACTTTGCTTCTGCCTCTTTATAGGCATAGTCCATAGTAAAAACATTAGGGTAGGCTGGCCACATATTTCCAGAATTACGAGTCTCAGGTAACTGAGGATGTTTACCAAACTGTACTACACTTCGGCAGTTTTGGCGCAGAGCTGTTGCCACGCAGTCCGCTCCTGTGTCGCCACCGCCAATGACGATGACGTCTTTGCCTTCCGTATTGATGAACTGACCATCGTCAAAATTCGTATCCAAATAACTCTTTGTCGCTTTAGATAGGTATTCCATTGCGAAATGAATCCCTATCGCCTCGCGACCTTCAATCACTAGTTCACGCTGTTTTTGCGCGCCTGTACAAAGAATCACGGCATCGAATTGTGCTTGCAGGTCTTCAGCCGAAATATCTTTTCCAACCTCTGTATTGGTAACAAACTTGATACCTTCTTGGGTCAATAAGCTGATTCGACGCTCCACCACTTCTTTATCAAGCTTCATATTTGGAATCCCATACATGAGTAATCCACCAGCACGGTCTGAACGTTCAAAAACCGTTACCGAGTGACCTGCTTGGTTTAGTTGATCGGCACTGGCCAATCCTGCAGGGCCGGAACCGATAATCGCTACTTTCTTCCCGGTCCGTGAAACTGGAATACGAGGCGTGATCCAGCCATTTTCAAAACCTTTATCGATAATTGCCTGCTCAATATTTTTAATCGTTACCGCTGGATCAGTAATAGCCAGCGTACATGAACCTTCACACGGTGCTGGACAAACTCGCCCTGTGAACTCAGGGAAATTATTCGTTTTTAGCAAACGATCGAGTGCTTCTTTCCAACGACCGCGATAAACCAAATCATTCCACTCTGGAATAAGATTATGAATCGGACAGCCTGATGTTGCTCCTTGAATTTCCATACCTATATGGCAGAAAGGAGTGGCGCAATCCATGCACCGTGCTCCTTGTCTGCTTAAGGCTTGATCCGAGAAAGGAGCTGAATACTCTTTCCAGTCGCCTAAACGCGTAAGGGGATTTCGTTCTTTTCCTTTTTCTCGATCGTATTCCATAAATCCTGTTGCTTTTCCCATCTTCCTCTCCCCTTTCTTAGCGTATTACAGCTTCTGGCTGTTTAGGTGTATTTTTCTGTTTGGAAGAATTGGCTAAAAACGCACTCATAATCGCTTCTTCTTCAGTTAGACCTTTTTCCTGTTGCTTCTGGATTTGGTCCAACATGCGTTTATAGTCCTTTGGAATGACCTTGTTAAATTTTCTTACATGATTTTCCCAGTTTTCTAGAACACAGCCTGCTTTCACACTGTTCGTATAATAGAAATGATTTTGAATCATTTGCTTAAGTTCATTCGCATCGTTTTTCGTTAAAGTTTCAATCTCAATCATCTCTTGGTTACATAACTTCTTAAAGGCATCATGATCGTCTGCTAATACATACGCAATTCCGCCAGACATCCCAGCCGCAAAGTTTTTGCCAACATCACCTAAAATAACAACGCGTCCGCCCGTCATATATTCGCAGCCATGGTCACCAATTCCTTCGACCACAACGTTCACACCACTATTACGGACCGCAAAACGTTCACCGGCACGTCCATTAATATACGCTTCACCGCTTGTCGCACCATATAAAGCAACATTCCCAGCGATTACATTTTCGCCTGCCGATAGTTTAGAAGATTTGTCTGCTTTCACAATCAACTTCCCGCCCGATAATCCTTTTCCAAGGAAATCGTTTACGTCACCCGAAATCTCTAATGTCACGCCTCTCGGAACAAAGGCACCGAAGCTTTGACCTGCAGATCCAGTAAATCTTAGAGTAATCGTATTTTCAGGAAGCCCCTCTTCACCGTAACGCTTCGATACTTCACTTCCGACGATTGTTCCAACGACACGATTCACATTCGTAATCGGGAAGCTCGCATCCACTGGAATTCGATCTTGTAATGCTTGTTGAACCGCCGGCAAGATTTTTTGAATATCAAGTGAATCATCAATTTTATGATTTTGTGGAGTCCTGAACGTACGAACTCCTTCAGGTTGATGCAGCAATGGAGTTAAATCTAGGTCCTTTGCTTTCCAATGTGCTTTTGCACGGTCACTCATTTTCAGAATATCTGTACGCCCTACCATTTCGTCAACGGTTCTAAAGCCAAGCTCAGCCATTAGTTCACGTACCTCTTGGGCAACAAAACGCATATAGTTAACGATGTAATCAGCTTCTCCTGTGAACTTTTTACGAAGCTCCGGATTTTGTGTAGCAATTCCAACCGGGCAAGTATCTAAGTGACATACGCGCATCATCACACATCCGAGCACAACGAGCGGTGCAGTCGCAAAACCAAACTCTTCTGCACCAAACAAGGCAGCCATTACGACATCTTTTCCCGTCATTAATTTACCGTCTGTCTCAAGGACAACTCGTTCACGCAAGCCATTAAGCATTAATGTTTGGTGTGCTTCGGCAAGTCCAAGCTCCCATGGTAATCCCGTATGTTGGATACTGGTTTTTGGTGATGCTCCTGTTCCGCCGTCATAACCACTGATTACAATAACATCAGCTGCACCTTTCGCAACACCTGCCGCAATCGTTCCTACTCCGCCCTTGGATACGAGCTTAACGCTGATTCGGGCATCCCGATTGGCATTTTTTAAATCGTGAATCAGTTGAGCCAAATCTTCAATCGAGTAGATATCATGGTGAGGCGGCGGTGATATCAGACCGACTCCTGGGGTTGAACCACGAACATCTGCCACCCATGGGTAAACTTTGTTCCCAGGCAGTTGTCCGCCTTCACCCGGCTTTGCCCCTTGTGCCATTTTAATTTGAAGTTCATCAGCATTGACAAGATAGTGACTTTTCACTCCGAAACGGCCTGAAGCAATTTGCTTCACAGCACTTCGGCGGTTATCGCCATTTTCATCCAAGATAAAGCGGCTTGAATCTTCCCCGCCTTCACCCGAGTTGCTTTTTCCGCCTAAGCGATTCATCGCAATCGCCAATGTTTCATGGGCTTCCTTACTAATGGATCCAAATGACATGGCTCCTGTTTTAAAACGACGCACAATGGAATCAACCGTTTCTACTTCCTCGATTGGTAAAGACGTTCTTGATTCATCAAATAAGAACAAATTCCGTAAGAATCCAATTCTTTCTTCATTTGCTAGCTTGGAATACTTCTTAAATAATTCGTAATCGCCTTTACGGCAAGCCCATTGCAGGGTATGAATGGTTCCAGGGTTAAACGCGTGATGTTCCCCTGTTTTCCTCCACTGGAAGTTACTTCCTGAATCTAATGTTTGATCATAAGAATCCGCAAATGCAGCAGTATGGAGCATCTTCGCTTCTTCGGCAATCGTATCTAAACTGATTCCGCCAAGCTGAGAAACTGTTCCAGTAAAGTAACGTTCAATGACATCTCCGCTAATTCCAACTGCTTCAAAAATTTGCGCACCGCGATAGCTTTGGACGGTTGAAATTCCCATTTTGGACATGACTTTTACAACGCCCTCAGTCATTCCCTTTACATACTTGCTTACTGCTTCCTCATATGTGAACGGTAAGCTTCCATCTAAGATAGCCTGCTTATATGTTGCGAAGGCAAGATACGGATTGATGGCATCAACACCATAGCCAATTAAAGCGGCCAAATGATGAACTTCACGTACTTCCCCTGATTCAATAATGATGCTTGCTTTCGTTCTGCTGCCTTCACGAATCAGATGCTGATGAAGGGCGCTTGCAACCAATAAGGAAGGAATCGCTGCTTCCTTTTGATTCATGTTACGATCAGATAAGATTAATAGACTTACACCTTCAGAGATGGCAGCATCCGCCTCTCGGCAAATCCTATCAAGACTGCCTTCGATATCTTCAGTGAACAGGATGTCAATTACCTTATTCTTAAAATCAACTGAATCCAATGATTTTAGCTGTTCCAGTTGACTATTGGTAATAACCGGTGTATCCAACTGAATTCGGCGGCAATTTAATTCTGAAGGATTCAATATATTTCCTTCCGCCCCTAATAATGTCATCGTCGATGTGACAATCTCTTCACGAAGTGAATCAATTGGCGGATTGGTTACTTGGGCGAATAATTGCTTGAAGTAGTTAAACAAGGATTGAGCACGGTCAGATAAAACCGCTAATGGCATATCATTTCCCATTGCTCCAATTGGATCTTTCCCTTCGCTCACAACAGGAACTAGATATTTTGAAATATCTTCGTATGTGTATCCAAATGATTTCTGGCGAACTAGTAAATCCGATAGAATCTCTTCTTCGTTTTGTCCATCTTTATTTAATCCAACAAGTTGCTCATCTAACCATTGTTGATAAGGAAGAGCTTCAGCCATCTCGGATTTTACTTCTTCATCCGAAATAATTCGGCCTTTTTCTAAATCAATCAAAAGCATTTTGCCTGGGCTTAAACGTTCTTTATATATTACTTTCTCGGGTTCGACATCGATGACGCCAACCTCTGATGAAAAAATAATATAATCATCATCAGTAACGTAATAACGAGCCGGACGAAGGCCGTTACGATCTAATATTGCCCCTATTTGTTTGCCGTCCGTAAAGGAAATAGCCGTTGGACCATCCCAAGGTTCCATCAGACAGCTATGATATTCGTAAAAAGCTCTCTTTTCCTTTGTCATATGCGGGTTTTCTGACCATGGTTCAGGTATCAGCATCATCGCAGCATGAGCAGGTTTGCGGCCAGCTAACACCAAGAATTCAAGTGCGTTATCTAAAATTGAAGAGTCACTTCCATCAGTATCTAAGATTGGGAGCACCTTTTGAAGGTCCTCACCAAATGCTTCCGACACAAATTGCTTTTCACGCGCCTTCATCCAATGGACATTACCGCGAAGTGTATTAATTTCCCCATTATGGATCAGGTACCGGTTTGGATGAGCTCTTTCCCAGCTAGGGAACGTATTTGTACTAAAGCGGGAATGCACTAAAGCAAAAGCCGATACAAAACTCTCATCCTGTAAATCTAGGTAAAACCTGTCTACCTGTTCCGGTGTTAATAACCCTTTGTATACAATGGTTCTGCTTGAGAGGCTGGCAAAATAAAAACGTAAATCCGATGCCATTGCCCATTGTTCTGATTGTTTTCTAATGATGTATAATTTACGCTCAAAAGATAATTCATCCAACAGTCCCTCGTTTGCTCCGATAAATACTTGGCGGATGAACGGGCGGCTTTGCTTGGCTGTTTCACCAATAGTTTCAGCATTGACAGGCACTGTCCTCCAGCCGAGAACCGTCTGTCCTTCTTGTTCAATCATTTTATTAATATAAGATTCTATATTTTCTCTTTCTGAATCATTATTTGAGAAAAAAAGCATCCCTACCCCGTAGCGACCCTTTTCAGGTAATTGGACGTTTTGGAGGGCTTTGCGGAAAAAGCTATCTGGAATCTGAACCATGAGCCCGGCGCCATCTCCTGTAAATGGATCACTTCCCTGTCCCCCGCGGTGGTCTAGCTTACAAAGCATGCTTAGTCCTTTTTTTACAATCTCATGAGTTGCATACCCTTTAATGTGGGCATATAATCCAATTCCGCATGCATCATGTTCATATTCTGGGCGGTAGAGACCTTGTGCTTTTGGTAGTTGGTGATATGTCATTATTATCTCCCCCGTTCTTAATTTTCCGATAAATCAGTATGAAGTAATTTTATGTTTAAACATACATATAAACAATATATAATTAAGATTAAATCAATCTGATATTAATATGAATGGAGGGAATTAGCGTGGAATTGCGTCAATTAAGGTATTTTATGGAGGTTGCTGAACGCGAACATGTAACAGAAGCGGCTGAAAATCTAAATGTAGCTCAATCCGCGGTAAGTTTTCAGATTGCCAAGCTTGAAGATGAACTCGGTGTTCGTCTATTTGAACGAACCGGAAGGAACATTAAGTTAACCCAGATTGGAATGATCTTTTTAACTCATATAAAAAAGGCGGTAAAATTTATTGATGAGGCAAAAGAAAAGATTGATGAGTATTTAGATCCTCAATCCGGCACCATTAAAATTGGTTATCCAACAAGTTTAGCAAGCTATTGGCTTCCAACGGTTATCTCTGCTTTTAGAACTAAACAACCAAACGTTGTTTTCCATTTGCGTCAGGGCTCTTATCAATACTTAATTGATGCCGTTAAAAATGGAGAAATTGATCTCGCGTTTATTGGCCCTGTCCCAACCAAAGACCCTGATATTGAAGCAAAGATTTTATTTACAGAAAACATTTCTGCTTTGCTTCCTGCAAACCATTCACTTGCCGACCGAAAGAGATTAGATCTAGGTGAGTTACGAAACGATTCCTTCGTTTCATTCCCAAAAGGGTATATTCTCCAAAAAATTGCAGTCGAGGCATGCAAAGAAGCAGGATTTGTACCAAATATCACCTCAGAGGGAGAGGATTTAGATGCATTAAAGGGACTAGTTTCAGCAGGCATCGGGGTATGCCTCTTACCAGAAAGTACCGTTCACGACTCCATTCCAAGGTTTACAGTAAAAATACCGATTGATTCCCCTCAAGTGAAAAGAACAGTCGGCTTAATCACTCCAAAATATAGAGACCTAGCACCCTCCGAAAATCTCTTTTACCAATTTGCGATTGATTTTTTCCGTATATTAGAGCAGTTCCAATAGATTGGATTTTCGGTGTGGTGTCACGGTGTGGTGTCAGGCACCATTAAAAGACACTTTAACTCTTTTGTACATATGGGGTGGACATTATAGCCATTTCCTTTTTTCTGTGGTCACAGGAACTAAAGATTTATCGTTCATAAACGGTATGAAGGACAAATGTAGCTGCAGGAATAAGAGATTTGTCCTTCATAAGCGGTATGAAGGACAAAAGTCGCTTCAGGAACAAGAGATTTGTCCTTCATAAGCGGTATGAAGGACAAAAACCGCTTCAGGAACAAGAGATTTGTCCTTCATAAGCGGTATGAAAGACAAAAGCCGCTTCAGGAACAAGAGATTTGTCCTTCAGAAGCGGTATGAAAGACAAAAGCCGCTTCAGGAACAAGAGATTTGTCCTTCATAAGGGTCGCTTATGACACGTTATTAATAGTCAACGAACTCCTTTAGATCCTATATCGGTTCGGTAATGTGCACCTATAAAAGAAACCTTTTCTACGGATAGGTAAGCCACCTCTCTTGCTTCCTTCAAATGGTCGCCAATGGCAGTGATTCCCAGTACACGGCCTCCATTTGTAAGCATTTCGCCATCCTTTAAAGTGGTACCGGCATGGAATACAATAGCCGGATCAGTTACATGATCCAATCCTTTTATTACCTGGCCCTTTTCGTATGGTCCCGGATAACCAGCAGAAGACATAACCACGCAAACAGCAGACTTGTCTTTCCATTTCACCTCTACCTTTTCTAATTCTCCGGTGAGACTTGCCAGCAAGATATCAAGTAAATCTGTTTCTAGCAGTGGAAGAACTACTTGTGTTTCCGGATCGCCAAAGCGTGCATTGTATTCAATAACCTTTGGACCTGATTTTGTCAGCATTAAACCGGTATATAGAATCCCCTCAAAAGGACAGCCTTCCGCTGCCATCGCTTTTGCCGTTGGTTCGACTATTTCATGAATAATCCGCTCAACCATTGATGAATCAATATGTGGTAACGGCGCATAAGTTCCCATTCCTCCAGTGTTTGGTCCCTGGTCACCATCATTAACCGGCTTATGGTCCTGTGCCGGAACCATTGCCTTTACAATAGTCCTATTCACAAAAGCGAGCAGGGTCAATTCTTCTCCTTCTAAAAATTCCTCAACAACCACCTTCGCCCCCGCCAAGCCAAAGGAAACTTCTTTCATCATACTTTGAAGTGCATCTTCCGCTTCTTCCAGTGTTTTTGCCACAACCACACCTTTTCCTGCAGCTAAGCCATCCGCTTTGATCACAATTGGTGCCCCTTCGCTGCGAACATAAGCTAGTGCGTCCTCATAGTTTGTAAACGCAGCATATTTAGCTGTCGGAATCCCATAATTGATCATTAATTCTTTAGCGAATGCCTTACTTCCCTCTATCATTGCCGCTTCCTTTGAAGGGCCATAAACCGCTAATCCCTGCTCTTTAAAATAATTAACAATACCCAATGAGAGAGGCTCTTCTGGTCCTACAAAGGTAAGATCGATTTGTTCCATTTTAGCAAAAGTGGCTAATTTCTCTATATCTGAAACCGTTATTGAAACACATGTTGCTAACTCTGCAATCCCAGGATTGCCCGGAGCACAATAAATTTGAGTAACTTTAGGACTTTGAGACAGTTTCCAAACAATCGCATGCTCACGGCCTCCTCCCCCTATGACTAACACCTTCATTTCGTTTTACCTCCAGGTCTTTCTTTTCCTTCAATAAATCCAATGCATCTAGCCTTTCTCATCTCGCTGCCTCCCAATTCGCCAGTCTTTGGATCACTTCTGGTAATAATCTATGCTCCTGCTCTTGAATTTTTTCAATTAAGGTTTCTCTTGTCTCGTCCGATTCGATTGTGACTGCCTGTTGGGCAATTATGGGTCCTGTATCCATTCCTTCGTCGACATAATGGACCGTGACCCCAGTCACCTTTACCCCATAATCGAGCGCTTGACCAATGGCATCTTTTCCTGCGAATGCTGGTAATAAAGACGGGTGGACATTGATGATTTTCCGATCATAAACCCGGAGTAATACATTCCCCAGCAGTCTCATATAGCCAGCCAATACGATAAAATCAACCTTCCTTTGTGTTAACTCGTCAAGGATCTCTAATTCATAAGCTTTTTTGTTTGGATAGTCCTTAGCAAAAAAAGTAAACACCGGGATCCGTTCATCCCTTGCTTTCTGTACTGCAAGGGCTTCAGGACGGTCACTGACCAGTAAAACCACTTCAACGTTAATGATTTTTTTCGAATGAATGGATTCTAGAATCGCTGAAAAATTAGAACCCGTACCAGAAGCAAAAACTGCAATCTTCATACTTACTCCTTCTTGAATACGACGTCTTCAGTACCTTTTTGCACTGTACCAATTACGAAGGCATCCTCACCCAACGTTTGCAGGTGCTCGATAATAGCTGTGGTGTCTGCAGAATCTACGACTAATATCATTCCAATTCCCATATTAAAGGTTCGGAACATATCATAATCTGAAATTTCGCCTGATTTTTGAATAAAGGAAAAAATTCCTGGGACCTTCCAAGATCCCTCCTTAATTTCAGCTTGATAACCCTTTGGAAGAATTCGTGGAATATTATCATAAAAACCTCCTCCGGTTACATGAACAAGACCATAGACAGTATATTTTCTTACAGTTGAAAGGATGGATTTTACATAAATTTTGGTTGGTTCAAGCAATACGCTTCCCAGTTCAGCCCCCAATTCATCCACATAGTCACCTAATGAGAGCTTAGCATCCTCCAAAAGAACTTTCCGGACAAGTGAAAAGCCATTGCTATGTACACCACTTGAAGCTAAACCAATTAGAACTTGACCTTCTTTTACTTTCGAACCATCAATGACATGTTTTTGATCTACCATACCAACAGTAAAGCCTGCAATATCATATTCCTCGTCCTGATACATTCCCGGCATCTCGGCAGTTTCACCGCCAATTAGGGAACACCCCGCCTGCACACATCCATCAGCAATCCCTTTAACTATGGCTTCAATTTTTTCCGGGATGATCTTACCGCAGGCTAAATAATCTAGAAAAAAAAGTGGCTCGGCTCCTTGGACGATGACGTCATTCACACACATGGCAACCGCATCGATTCCAATGGTATCATGCTTGTTCATGGCAAAAGCAATTTTCAATTTGGTCCCTACTCCATCCGTACCAGAAACAAAAACAGGTTCTTCCATCTTCGTTAAATCTGGTTTAAATAGAGCCCCAAACCCTCCTAATCCCGTTAGAACCTCTGGACGGAAGGTTTTTTTTACATGTTTTTTCATTCGTTCAACGGCTTCATTTCCCGCATCGATATTGACTCCAGCTTGGCGGTAAGCATCACTCATTCGTTTCTCTCCTTTACGGTAAACTTGCAGAGATTTCCTGCATGTTGAGCTTTTTTAATAATCCTGAACGCATTATGTTAGGAATTGCATTCTTCCAGGCTTCTTCCAATGTAGTAATCGGTTGAGAAATAACGGTCTTTCCATTATGTGTAATTGATAGTTCCTGACCTTTTACCCTACCGATTTCTTTTATGGGCACCTCCATCTGTTGTGCCATTTCTTTTATCTTCTCCGCAAGTTCCGGAGAAACGGAAAGAATAATTCGAGATTGCGTTTCACTAAAGAGGCTTAAATCCGTTCGCAGTTCATCAGTTAACTTGATTTCTGCTCCCAACTTCCCACCAATACAGCTTTCAGCTATCGCTATTGCTAAACCGCCTTCTGCCGCATCATGAGCCGATTGGACTAATCCTTCTTGAATGATCTTAAGGGTAAAAGCTTGTATCTTCTTTTCCAAATCTAGGTTTAACTGCGGCGGGCGCCCTTCGATCTTTCCATTCATTATTTTTTGGTATTCCGACCCGCCTATTTCGGCTTTGGTTTCCCCAATTAAATAAATTACATCTCCGTCTTTTTTAAAATCCTGAGTTGTAATGTGAGCGATATCTTTAATTAACCCAACCATGCCAATGGTTGGTGTTGGAAAAATAGCTTCTCCTTTTGTTTCGTTATATAGGCTGACGTTTCCGCCAATAACAGGAGTATTGAGTTGACGGCACGCTTCACTAATCCCATCCGCTGCCTTTTCAAACTGCCAGAAGATTTCCGGCTTTTCTGGACTTCCAAAGTTCAAGTTATCTGTAATAGCTAAAGGCTCTGCACCGGAACAAACGACATTACGCGCCGCTTCTGCTACCGCGATAGCTCCTCCAACAAACGGATCAAGATAAACATACCTTCCATTGCAATCCGTTGTCATCGCCAAGGCTTTTCGTGTTCCACGGATAGCAACTACAGCCGCATCCGATCCAGGTATGACTGCCGTATTTGTTCTAACCATATAGTCATACTGTTGATATACCCACTCTTTGCTGGCAATCGTAGGCGATGCTAGCAGCTGCTGCAGAACTGAATGATAATCCTTTGGCTCTTCAATAGCTGCAGCTGTGTCTAAGGAAGAATATTTTTCATAATATGGCGCCTCTTTAGATGGCTTACAATACACCGGGGCATCTTCTGCCAGCTTGTCTGCGGGGATTTCCGCTACGATTTCTCCCTTGTGAAGTAAACGGAGTTGGTTATCATCAGTCACCCGGCCGATCACAGCGGAGTGGAGCCCCCATTTATCAAATATCTTTTTTACTTCTCCTTCTTTTCCTTTTTTCGCAACAACCAGCATTCTTTCTTGTGATTCGGAAAGCATCATTTCGTAAGCATTCATTCCTTTTTCTCGCTGTGGAACGAGATCAAGATCCAATTCAACGCCATTTCCCGCTTTACTGGCCATTTCAGAGCTTGAGCTGGTTAACCCAGCCGCCCCCATATCTTGTATCCCGACCACATGACCAGAGGCGATCAATTCAAGAGTGGCTTCCAGCAGCAATTTTTCCATAAAAGGATCGCCTACTTGGACGGCTGGACGTTTCGCTTCGGAATTTTCACTCAACTCTTCTGAAGCGAATGTAGCTCCATGTATGCCGTCTCTTCCGGTAGCAGCTCCAACATAAATGACAGGGTTACCAATCCCTTTTGCCACGCCTTTTTGAATTTCATCATGGCTGATTAAACCCACACACATGGCATTAACAAGGGGATTCCCTTCATAGGAGGAATCAAAATATATCTCTCCGCCAACCGTTGGAATGCCCATACAGTTACCATATCCGGCAATACCTGCAACCACATTTTCAAAGATATATTTGGTTTTTGGGTTATCAAGTTCGCCAAAACGAAGAGAGTTCATTAAAGCGATCGGGCGTGCACCCATGGAAAAAACATCCCGAATGATACCGCCAACTCCCGTTGCAGCACCTTGATAGGGCTCAATGGCCGAAGGATGATTGTGGCTTTCAATTTTAAACACGACTGCTTGATTATCACCGATATCAACAATACCTGCTCCTTCTCCAGGGCCTTGCAAGACATGCGGGCCGGAAGTCGGAAAACGTTTGAGCACTACCTTCGAATTTTTATAGCTGCAATGCTCGGACCACATGACACTAAATATGCCCGTTTCGGTATAATTTGGTTTCCGTCCAAGAATTTCGATTACTTTATCAAATTCTCCATCGGTTAATCCCATTTCCCGATAGACCTTCTGCTGGGCGATTTGCTCAGGATTTGGTTCTTTATGCTGTACCATGTTGTTTCCTCCAGTAACTTAAAATAGATGAAAACATACGTTTTCCGTCATCAGTTCCCAGCCATTTATGAACCGCGCGTTCCGGGTGGGGCATTAAACCTAATACATTTCCTCTCTCATTGATTACCCCCGCAATCTCAGAAATCGACCCATTTGGATTCGTCCCTTTATACCTGAATACGATTTGATTGTTCTTTTCTAATTGATCCAATGTCTCTTGATCACAATAATAATTTCCGTCGCCATGGGCAATTGGAATACGTATCGTTTCACCTTCCTGATAGTCTAATGTGAACGGAGTTTGGTTGTTTTCTACTTTTAAATCAATGGTGTCACAATGAAATTTTAACCGCTGATTTCTTCTTAAAGCACCTGGCAAAAGATTAGCTTCAGTTAGTATTTGAAATCCATTACAGACACCAAGAATCAATTTCCCTTCTTCAGCCGCAATTTTCACCTGCTCCATGACAGGAGACAAGCTCGCAACAGCCCCAGGCCGCAAATAATCTCCATAGGAAAAACCACCTGGAACAAGAATCGCATCATATTTTGATAGGTCCGTTTCTAGATGCCAAACATATTCGACCGTCTGTTCAATCGTATCTAAAACAGCTTTATACATATCCACATCGCAATTTGAGCCAGGAAAAACCAGCACAGCAAAGTTCAACTAATTCCCCTCCTATCCTTCCTGCTTAGTAAGATCAAACCGATAGTCTTCAATCACCGTATTGGCTAACAGCTTCTCACACATATCCTTTACTCGTTCTGCTGCCGCCTTTTGATCATCGCTATTAATTTCAAGCTCCATATATTTTCCTATTCGTACATCTCCAACCTCATCATATCCTAGTGAATGCAGCGACTCATGAACGGCATTTCCTTGTGGATCTAAAACACTTTCTCTTAAGGTTACATATACCGTTGCTTTAAACATTGACACTACCCCCAATTCTCCTTAATATTTCTTGATAGGCTTCCTCAACGTTCCCTAAATCCCGTCTAAACCGATCTTTATCTAACTTTTCCTTTGTATTGGCATCCCAAAATCGACACGTATCCGGAGAGATTTCGTCCGCTAAGATAATAGTGCCAGCAGGGGTTTTTCCAAACTCTAATTTAAAATCCACTAAGATAATATCTTTGTCTAACAGATATTCGTTCATAATATCATTGATTTTTAATGCTTCCTTTCGAATGACTGCTATATCAGACTCTCTAGCCAGCCCAAGAATGGCAATATGATCATTGTTAATCAAAGGGTCCCCCAGCTCATCATTCTTATAGTAGAATTCCACAATGGTTTTTGGGAGTTCCTTCCCTTCCTCCCATCCCAGCCTTTTTGCAAGTGAGCCCGCCGCTATATTGCGAACGACAACCTCAATCGGGATAATCACTACCTGCTGAACAATCTGCTCAATTGATGAAATCTTTTTAATAAAATGATTATCCACGCCTTTTTCTTTTAGCAAACTTAGGAAAATGGCACTAATTTCATTATTTAGAGTTCCTTTTCCTGCTATTTGACCCTTTTTCTCACCATTGAAGGCAGTGGCATCATCTTTATATTCAATCCAATACTTTCCTGGTTCTGATGTTTTAAACACTTTTTTCGCTTTACCTTCATAAAGCTGTTCTAATTTTTCCATTATTTTTCACTCTTTTCACTCGTGGGTTATGTTTTAGCCGGACGACTATAATAGCCGCGTATCCTTATGACCAAATTCCAAGATCCTTAATTTGCTTGTCTATTTGCTCGAGAGTTGAACCTAAAAAATTAATGTGACCCATTTTCCGATTTTCTACGCTTTCCTTTTTGCCGTATAAATGAAGTTTGGCTGTTGGAGGAAGCTGTTCTATTTTATCTAGCACTTTACTTAAATGCTGACCCAAAATATTAACCATTATAATCGGACTTAAAAGAGTAGTATCTCCTAATGGCATTCCACATATTGCCCGAATATGTTGCTCAAATTGAGAAGAAATACATGCGTCCATTGAATAATGCCCGGAATTATGAGGTCTTGGTGCTAACTCGTTCACGATAATTTCACCATCATTCGTAAGGAACATCTCTATCGCAATTAATCCTACTACTTGTAAGGAGTCTGCTATTTTCAATGCTGTAGATTCCGCTTGAATCCTTTGCTCATCCGTGATTCTTGCAGGAACGAAGGACTGATGCAGGATATTCTTAATATGGACATTTTCAGCTACTGGGAATGTCTTTGTTTGACCTTGAATATTTCGGGCAACAATCACTGATAATTCTTTACTAAACGGGATAAATTGTTCGATGATCATGTCCATCCCTGCCTTATTCCAAGCCTCAATGGCAATTGGAATTTCATCCCTGCTTTTTATTACCCATTGCCCTTTCCCATCGTATCCCCCTGTAGCGGTTTTCATTATGAAAGGGAATCCCAAACGATCGATAGCCGTCTCAATGTCATTTTCCGATTGTATGACCAAGAAAGGAGCTACTGGCACATTGAAGGTCTTTAAAGTGGATTTTTCCCGAATCCGATTTTGGGTTATTTTGAGCAGCTCGCTTCCTTGAGGTACAAAGGATGTAGTTTCTAACATGGAGGTTATAGTAGAATCTACATTTTCAAATTCATAAGTAATAACATCTGAGGAATCTGCTAGTTCTTTAACTGCTTTAAGCTCAGAATAGGGAGCTGTGATTTGATGATCTGCAACTTGTCCACAGGGTGAGTTAGGTGTCGGATCCAAAGTAATGAAGCGATATCCCATATTTCTACCAGCCATTGAAATCATTCTTCCTAGCTGGCCTCCCCCTAAGATACCAATCGTTGAGCCGGGTTTTATGACTGTCAAAGTATTTTTCCTCCCTCATCCTTTTTTAAACTTTTCATAATTTTAGGTTTTCCTGAAACACACTCCTTTACTTTTTTAATTTAAAAAAAATTTGATAGTTTACCAAAACCGATTTAATCAACTAGACCATGAAATAAAAGGATAAAAATTCTGCTTTCGCCAAAAATAATGAAATGAAATCAGGGGAGGAATATAATAATGGATTCAGAAATGAAGGAGAAATGCGGTGTATTTGGAGTTTTTAATCACCCCCAAGCGGCCCATTTAACATATTATGGACTTCATGCCCTTCAACACCGTGGCCAGGAGAGTGCAGGAATTGTGGCTAGTGATGGAAAATTATTCAGACATCACAGGGGCATGGGATTAGTTACCCAAGTATTTTCACGTGAAATTCTGGATGGACTAAGCGGAAATATGGCCATCGGTCATGTACGATATTCTACTTCTGGAGCAAGTTTACTACAAAACGCACAACCTCTTGTTTTTAAGTACAGTGAGGGCGATTTGGCCGTTGCCCATAACGGGAACCTAGTGAACGCCAATATTGAACGGAAGGTTCTCCAGCAACAGGGTGCCATCTTTCAGACAACAACTGATACGGAAATTATTGCTCACCTAATAGCCCGATCCAGTAAAAAATATTTTGATGAAGCTGGACCAGATGTCCTGAAGCGGATTGACGGTTCCTTTGCTTTGGTGATCATGACTGATAAACAAATGCTGATTGCCCTGGATCGTCATGGGTTACGTCCCCTTAGCCTTGGAAAAATTGGTGAATCCATTATCGCGTCTTCAGAAACATGTGGGCTTAATGCGGTTGATGCTAAGTTCTGGAGGGATGTTGAACCGGGCGAATGGCTTCTTGTGAACGAGAAGGGAATAAAAACAGGCAGATTTGCTGCAAAAGGTGACGTTTCCCTTTGCTCCTTTGAATTTGTTTATTTTGCTCGTCCAGATAGTGTGATTCATGGAAGAAGTGTATTAGCCATACGGAAAGAATTAGGCCAAATTTTAGCAAAAGAACATCCGACACCAGCTGATGTTGTCGTTGCTGTACCAGAATCGAGTGTCCCTGCAGCAATGGGTTATGCCCAACAATCAGGAATTCCTTATGAAATGGGAATCATCAAAAACCCCTATGCCGGTCGTTCATTTATTGAACCAACCCAAGTATTGAGAGACTTGGCCGTTCGTCTAAAATTAAGTGCAGTGCGAGAAATTCTCGAGGATAAGCGGGTCGTGCTTGTTGATGATTCGATTGTTCGTGGAACGACAAGCAAGCGAATTGTTGAATTGATCCGTCAGGCAGGAGCCAAGGAGGTCCATGTACGAATAAGTTCCCCTATGGTAAGAAATCCTTGTTTTTATGGAGTGGATATGCCGACAAAAGAAGAACTTTTTGCTAACAAACATGAACATGAACGAGCAATGGGAAATGTGATTGGAGCAGATTCATTAGCCTTCTTAAGTACGGAAGGGTTATTAGAGGCGGTAGATGTAGATCTTGCAGAAACAAGCAGTCGCTGTATCGCCTGTTTTAGCGGAGCATATCCAACTAAATTGTATTTGAAGTGATCATCTTAATTAAACTAGGACCTCCAAAAATGGAAGTCCTAGTTTATCATTATATTTATTCCCGAATAAACCCAAACTTTTGAAATTAAATTATCTTTTCATTCTTAATTGAGATTAAAATTTTTAATGTTAGTTTAGATGTTACGATAAAGAAAAACCTTCAAATTTATGAAGGTTTTAGCTTATTATTACGATATTTGATTCCAGCCTAGCAAAGAAAGAAATAGGCGTCCTATTTCCCCTGAAGATCTCTACTTAATTAATTTTTATCATTTTCGTACGCGATAACCACTACTTTTTTATGTGCTTGCTCGCTTATTTTTTCTTCTAGTGATTGAATTTCATTAATCAAATTAGGTGAAAGCGTAGCTGCAACATACTGAGTTTCATTAACCATTTTCATTACTCCTTTACGATAATTGTCTTAGGTATTATTAAAAACCTAAATTAAAGATTTTCCTGCATCAGGAGAAAGAATTGGATCCCAGCCGGTAATAATAGCACTTTTTCTGCCTGAATATCATTATTATTCAGTTCACTTCAATGTCTTATTCATTTTCTTAATTGTCTACCCCTCAATTTGAAATTCCTGTGGAGAAATTTGATTGCCTTGTGCATTATTATTATTACACCACCTTTTGAAAGGATAAATTTTTCTTTTACTCCCAAAAATAACGGATCTATACGCAACTGTAGCCTGGTCAGGAAATCTTCAGCCTGAATTTCAAACAGATATCAGTTTAAAGACTTTTCTTGGAAGAGGCAGCGGTGAGTCCTTTCAAATGAGGTTCGAAGGTGAAGGCTTTGTTGTAATCCAACCCTACGAAGAGGTTTACATGAAAGCAAAGCAAAGTTAGTTGGGTTGGTGAAAAAGGTAAACACCAAAAAAAAGTTCCTGGTACCATCCAAATTTGATGATACCAGGAACTTTTTTTTGCTTTCTGGCTTTCACCATTTATTACCCTCTTCATCTCCTAAATGTAACAAAGTCTACATTAACAGGTTCGCTTTCATTAGCTCTCAGAAGTAGATTGATCTGTCCTCGGTGATATTGACCATGTAATGCAACATGGGTCAGGATATCCCTTACCAAATTTTGAAACTCTTTGCCTTTACTTTTTCTGTATGAAACGATCTGTTCGAGATCAGAATTGGATAAACCAGAAAGAAATTCTTTAAAGTTTTGCAGATTTTGATTAACAAGTTCTGCACAGGCTTCTAAACTGACCTCTGCCCAAATAGGTAAATGGGAACTGTCCGATCCTTTTAACCTAGTAAACCACACATGTTCTGCCAAAAGTATATGTGAGAATAGATTCTTAACTTGTTTGTTCTCTCCTTCCATATTTTTTAAGGTTTCTAGAATTCGATGATTAGACCAATGTAAATGCTCAAACATATTTCGAATCGTTTCCACATTACCACCTCCATTTATTTAAACAATATGTATAATCAAATAGAATTTAGAACCATTTACATTTTAGACAATACCAACATATTTTTGTTATAAATCATTACTAATTTTAGGTATTATCATCGATAGGTTTCCAACCATAACTGTAAATGTTAGAATCATATAGTTGTTATATTCTATCTACTACAGGTGGTGTGTTGTGAAAGAATCTGTACTAATACAAGAAAACAAAAGAATCAAACTGAAATTTAGTTTTCTAAAAAAAGACATTGTCTTTACCATTTCACTTATTTTAGCAGTGACAAGCTCTTTAATTTATCCTCCAAAATTGGAGTATATAAATTTTCAAGTGCTATTTATTTTATTTAGCCTGATGCTAACGATAAAGGCGTTGGAAGAACTTAGATTTCTTGATAAATTCGCAATAGCTATCATTAATAAATGTAATAATAGCCGGTCCGTTTCAGCCATATTAATTTTGTTATGTTTTTTTACTTCAATGTTTGTGACGAACGATGTGGCACTGCTTACTTTTGTACCTTTGACTCTTGTTAGTAGCAGAAAAACCAAAATTCCCATGATGGAGACAATTATCCTGCAAACTATTGCAGCCAATATTGGAAGCAGTTTAACACCAATGGGAAATCCGCAAAATTTGTTCATTTATTCTCATTATGGAATCAAGCCATTACCCTTTTTTTCGACCGTCCTATTCATGGCTGTCCTTGGGATATGTTCTATATATATCCTTATAAAAAGAATGCAAAATAGAGACTTGAAAGTAGTTCTTACTCCCATGCTATTAGACGATTGGAAAAAACCAGCTGTCTGGGGATTAATCCTAGCAATAATCATCGCTTCTATTTTTGGAATGGTCAGTTACCAGGTTGCCTTCGTGGTTACATTCATATCCGTGATCATTTTGAATGTAAAATTATTGATAAAGATTGATTATCTGCTGCTGTTTACCTTTATCTGTTTTTTTATCTTTATCGGAAATATTTCCAATTCAAACACATTACAAGCATTTGCCAGTGCAAATTTGAAAGACACTACTTCCGTCTATTTTATCTCGATATTTTTAAGCCAATTTATTAGTAACGTCCCTGCTTCTATCCTCCTGGCAGAATTCACAACAGATTGGAAACCTTTATTATTGGGAGTGAATATTGGCGGACTAGGGACCATTATTGCATCATTAGCCAGTGTGATTTCTTACAAACTATTCATTCAGGCAAATCCAACCGAGAGTAAAAAATATATTATTAAATTTAGTCTCTATAATTTTTCCCTTTTAGCGTTTTTAAGTTTGATTCAGTACTTTATCATTAAACTATTTTAAAATGAGCTTTTTCATATGCAGTGTATTTAAAAAATCAGGCACCATCCAGAGAATTGGATATGCCTGATTTTTTATTAAAAGGGAATTCCTATGATTAAGTCTCTCCAACCTGAACTAATTTTCTTTTGACCGGTCAAAGAAAAATATCTTACCTTCTTTAGTTGGAAAAAGATTTAACTCCTTAACCTTATCTGCGTGATTCGTCATGATTTCCTTAAAAACTTCATTCGCGGATTTATTTTTTGTTTCTATCCCCAATTTTTCTGCGGCTTGGAAAATTCGTTTTTCTCGGACCTCATGGGCTACTTTACGAAGATTTTTATTTTCAATAGAAATGCCTAGTTCTTTAGCGTCTTTTTTAATCTGTGACTCATGAATTTCATGGACTAAATCCTTTAATTCTTTGCCATTAGTCGAGATTCCTAAATCCTTGGCCACTTTTTTTATGTGGGTTTCACGAACTTCATTGGCTAAATCATATATTTCTTTGCCTTCAATCGAAATACCCAACTCTTTCGCTTCATTTTTGATTACTGTATCTCGGACTTCTTTCTCCAATGATTCTATGTCCTTCCCTTTGGTGTCAATCCCTAGCGATTCGGCCTGCTTTTTTATAAACTCAGGATCGTGTTTAAAATAACCTCGACCATGGTCTTCTGTTGCCTTTACTTGTGCGTTATCCTCTGTAGTTGCAAAAACCTGCACTGAACCTAGAAATCCAAACAATAAAACCATTACACAAATACAGGTCCTCTTCATCTTTCTCATCATGTGATATCCTCCTAAAATGGTTTGGGTATTACAGATGATAGGATGTCCATAAGATATTACCAATTTATGAACAAGTTGTTAAATTTTGTATAACCTTTCTTATATTTTTCTTTGCTAAAATTTAAGGATTCATTATCTGAGATGAGATGAGATGAGTAAGGGATTTTTCGAATTGAAGAATTTATTTTGAAGAGGATTTTTCATAAAATTGTAATATTTTCGAGCTGTTCAAAGCATATCTCCTTCGTCTTTAAAAAGAAAAAGCCCCTGTTACATATGGAATTAAAAGGAGCCTTTTCACCCTATTATCCGTTGCATTAAGAAATACACTTTCCTTCAATTCGATAACCCCAACAAATTCTCCAATCTCTTCCTTAAAGACTGTTTGCCGTCCGCTGACACATCTTGCTGTTTTCTTTCAGAATTATTAACATACTCCCATGCAGACTCGGCATTTTTTTCCACTTCCTGTTGTTTAAGTCCAATCATTGTTTGGTAATCATACATTCGCATCTATATTTTCTCCTCTCATAAATTAAAGAATAAATTCTTAGCATCATAATAAAGCCCGAGTGTATAAAAGACGACTGTTCGGTTTATTTGCTGGTTCAACGATTCTTAATTTGTCCCTGATATTATCAGCAGCAATTTTATAAGTGCAAAAAAACAAGCCGATTAGATTGGGCTTGCCTTAATGTACCGATAGTTCTTTAACTCTTAGGATGAACATTTTTTTTATTTCATTTAATACCTCTTGGTATGGATAATCTTCGTATACAATTGTCTGCGAGACCACTCCATCGATCATGGACCAAAATAGATCTGCAAACACTCCGGGATTCACATCTTGTTTTATTTCACCAGACTTTTGCCCTTCTTTAAGAATATCTGTTATTTGAGAAATAAAATATTTTTGCCTCCGATCCCGTAAACGTTCCGTTAATTCTTTGTTCCTTGAAGAATGAAGTTTGAACTCTAAGTGAACCGAAAAACGAGCTTTATTTTCCTCTACAAAAGGATTTATATCTAGGTAAATATCGAACAAGTAGTTTAGTTTTTCAATGGCTGATACCTTTTTAGAAATTTCCTGATTCAGTTCGTCATGTGTTTGATTCGTTTCCGTACTCATTAATTCTAGGTAAATTTCATCCTTACTTTGAAAGTAATTATAAATAGCACCTTTACTGATACCAGAATGCTCTACAATGTCATTTATCGTAGCGACTTCGAAACCTTTTTTAGCAAAGCAAACAAAAGCACTCGACAAGATTTCTTTTTTCTTTTTCTCTTTATAATCATCAGAAACAATTGGTGGCATATTGATCCCCGCCCTTATTATTAATCATTCACGATACATTATATGAAGGTAAATAAAAAAACGACCGCCCGGTTTATTTAAATTTTAGCTTATCGCCCTCGATAAAAGCAACCAAAATTTATTGTAAATAGAAATCACAACAAAAGCCATCGAGTTTTCGATGGCTTTTTGTTTATCGAACTTTTTCTAAATGACGTACCATTTGCCCGTAATGACCTGTTACATGCTGAACGATTAAATGGTCGACTAAGAATGATAACGGTTTTCCGTCAAAGTTTGGATTATAACTTGGAGCTGTTTTTACTAGATCCTCTTCTTTAACTCTAGCAAGTGCTGCCTCAACCTTCGGTACTAAGTTTAGTAGTTTAGTTATGGCATACTCTTTCTTAATTCGAGATACAACCTTTTCATCTACTGCAGCTAAACGACGTACATGTTCATGATTCCGTCCCCATTTTGCACCTGGAACAACTAACAATGCTTCCAAATCGGCTACCCAAAAATCTACCGCTTCTAAAATATGAGAAACAATTTGCATGGCGGACCATTCTTTTTCAGAAGGTTTAACATAAAGTGTCGCCTCTTCCGTATTTTTCACTACCGCTACAATATCATCTACACTCTTTTTAAAAGTTTCTAATCTTTCATTCAGTACTGCTGTCGTCATCGTAATAAGCCCTCCTACAATTCACTTATTGTGAACTTTCAACACTTTCGTGTAAATAGTATTATAAGTATAGATTAAAAATGCGCTAGAGTTGGCTCTAACGCATTTTTGATTTGCGTAAAGTTGTAAATTAGCAATCGACACGTTGGTAATTTTTATTGAAATAGCCATATAGGAAATCAACAATCTTGTAATCTGTTGGTTTGTGTTGTTCGAAAATAAAGTTGCGAAGTGAAATGGTTGTTGGGTCCTCCGCGTGAATGATTTCTCCCCATTTACGGGCTGTTGTTTGTACCATTGCAGAACGTGGAATTCGCATTTCTTGGTATGCTTTAAATGCTTCTTCGTAAGTATTATGTTCTTTTAATTTCGCACCTAGGACAAACGCATCTTCAAATGCTTGAACGCCGCCTTGAGCTAAATATTGAAGCATAGCATGACCAGAATCCCCTAATAGCGTAATGTTGCCTTTTGTCCAATTGTCGATTGGTTGTCGATCATACATTTGCCAATGGAATTGACGGTTAATATAAGATAAAGCATTTTGAACTTTTGGATGACTATTTTCAAAACGGCGAGTAAGTTCTTCTGGATTTCCCCAGTCTTCTACAGTAGCATCATAGGATTTAAATACCACTACTTGGTTGTAAAGCTCTCCACGACGAACTGGATATTGTACTAAGTGCAGGTTTGGCCCAATCCACATGATGACATCATCTAAGTCTAAGTTTGAGTTATTTGCCACTTCTTCAATTGGAATCGTTCCACGGTAAGCTACATACGCAGAGTTTACTGGTTCATCTTCAATCAATAGCTTGCGCATGTTTGATTTTACCCCATCCGCACCTATTACTGCTTCCGCACTAAACGTTTCACCATTTTGGTTGACAACTGTTACAGTATCACCATTTTGTCCTGCGGTTTGAATGGTTTGGTTTGTAAAGAATTTGATATTGCTGCTTTTTTGACATGCTTCATAAAGAACTCTGTGTAAGTCAGAGCGATGCAATACGATATATGGCTGCCCGAATTCTTTTTGGAAACCTTCCCCTAAATCAAGTGTTACTAACTCTTCTGCAGTATAAACATCTTTTAGGACCAGACGTTTTGGTACTACCGCATGCTTTAAAATTTCTTCCTTTACTCCTAGACGGTCTAACACTTCTAACGCGTTTGGTGCTAACTGAATACCTGCACCTACTTCTCCAAATTCAGGTGCTTGCTCAAAAATTGCTACTGATTTACCAGATTCCTGGATTGATAGGGCTACGGCTAAACCACCGATTCCTCCACCTACTACAATAATATCGCTTACATTAGTCGTCATTGAAAATTCCTCCCAAATAGGTTATTATCTTCTACAAATAGTGAACAATGTTCCCAATAAGTAAACTTTAAATCATCTTTCACTATTTCGTCAATACAAAAATTTTTAAATTCTGAAATTTCTTTTAATCAATTTTTCTACTACACTATCCAAAACCAACTGAAAAGAGGGGGATCATTATGACAATTGAAACGAAAGCTACCGGTATACAGTCATTACAAATTGGGTTAAACATATTAGAAATCTTAGCAATGGATAAAGAGCCTCTAAAGTTTTCTGATATTCAAAACCGAACTTCTATGACAAAAGGTAATTTATATAAATATTTGGCAACACTATACCAATTTGGATTAATCAATCGTAATCCTCATACAAACACGTATACGCTTGGACATAAATTAGTACAGTTAGGAAATATTGCTTTAGGTCAAACTTCTTTAATTGAAGTGGTTATACCCTATTTCAAAAAGATCACCGAGCACACGAGCCTAACAGTACTACTGGCTGTTCCTTCGATAAAAGGCCCACTCATTTCATATATTTTAAGTGCAGATTATGGAATAAATATCGGAGCACAAATGGGGACACACTTGCCGCTCTCCTCCTCAACCGGCGTCGTTTTTTCTGCTTTTGAAAAAGATGTCCTCATGAAAGAATGGGAAGAAGAGGAATTATCCCAGCTCAATGAAAGTGATTTACAGCAATATCAAGATGAAAAGGAAAAAACAAGAGAGTTGTTTTTTGCATCAAAAACTGAACCGCTAATCAATCATGTCTCTTCTTTTAGTGTCCCTTTATTAAATTTCAACAATGAACTGATCGGAGCCATTACCATCGTTGGTATAACTGAGACAGTACCAAAATCAGTGGATCATCCGATTGGACAATACGTTCTCAAAACCGCAAAGGAAATTTCACAATATTATGGTTTTATAAATTAATCTCCTACTCTTCCATCTGCGTTTTAGCATGAAGTTCTTCTATAGAAGTTTATGCTTTTTATATTGCAATACTGGATATTTGGGGAGAGATGAAAGGATAATAGGATTTTATTTTTTCTGAAAACAAATAATATTGACAATCTTATCAAAACATATTAATATTTTTTATAAATAGTGAACTAGTTTCACAATTAGTGAAAACAAGGAGGACAACAATGAAACTTATTAATTTTACTGTCGCTGGGCATACTCGTGCAGGGGCAATCGTGGACAACCAAGTAATCGACTTAAACTATGCGTACCAAGCACAGTTAAAAGCAGAAGGAAAATACCGTTTCGAAGCCATCGCAAAAGCATATGTGCCAGAAAATACAGACGAGTTATACCAAGGTGGTAAAGAATCACTGCAACTAGCGCAAAATGCAATCGATTTCATATTAGCTAATCCTGAAAGCTTTGATAAAAAAGTGATTTACAATCTTGAGGATGTCAAGGTAGAAGCACCTGTTCAACGGCCAGGCAAAATTATTTGTGTTGGTCACAACTACCGCGAGCACATTTTAGAAATGGGTCGTGAACTCCCAACCCATCCAGTTATTTTTGCAAAATTCGCTAATACCATTTTAGGACCCGAGGACGATATTCCACACTATCCAATTTCAGACCAACTTGACTATGAAGCCGAGTTTACTTTTGTTGTTGGCAAACAAGCACGCAATGTTTCCGAAGAAGATGCATTAGACTATGTAGCAGGTTATACCATTACAAATGACGTCACCTATCGTGATATTCAACGACGCACTCTTCAATGGTTACAAGGAAAAACAGTTGAAGGTAGTGCACCGATGGGACCCTATTTAGTAACTTCCGATGAGTTACTAAATCCATCTGGCTTAGATGTTGTTCTAAAAGTAAATGGGGAAATACGTCAAAAAACAAATACTGCGAATCTAGTATTCTCCGTTCAAAAATTAGTAGCATTCTTATCCAATTTAATGACATTAGAGCCAGGGGATGTTGTTTTAACAGGAACTCCTGGGGGTGTTGGAGTTGCGATGAATCCTCCGCAATTCTTAAAAGATGGAGACGTCGTTCGGATTGAGATCGACCAACTTGGTGCGCTTGAAAATAAGGTAAAGGCAACAGATGTCTTAGCCACTGTATAATTAGGATTTGCATGGGGTCTAGCAGCATACGCTGCTCCCCTTTTCGATATAAATTTGAATAATAAAGGAGAATGTGAAATGGCTGAAGTAAATCCAGAAGTTCAGGAGTTTATGAAAAGCTCAATTGTAACCGATTACACAAGAGATATTCAACAATACAACTTAGGACCTCTTTGGGAAGCAATTCCAGCAATTATGCACAAAACGCCAAAGCCTCAGGCACAAGCTTATCTTTGGAGCGATGAATTACTCAAAAAGAAAATGGCTGAAGCCGCTCAAATCTTCACACCAGAACGCGGTGGGGAACGTCGTGCGATTTATTTCCAAAATCCAGGCTTAACTTATCGTGAACCTTGGGGATGGGGATCTACTACTCAAACGATTTATGCAGCTATTCAAATGTTATTGCCTGGTGAGCAAGCTCCCTCTCACCGTCACTCACAAAGTGCCTTGCGCTTCATTTCTGAAGGATCAGGTGCATACACGATCGTACAAGGTCAGCGTATTTTCATGGAAGAAGGCGACTTTTTAATTACTCCAAAGGGCTTATGGCATGGACATGCCCATTTAGGTACAGAGCCGATGTATTGGATGGATGCTTTAGATATCCCTACTCTTTACGCAATTGGTGGTACCTTCTTTGAACCTTATGAAGATGGTTTACAACAACCAGATATTCCAGATAACTTTTCAGAGATCCGTTATCGTGGCGGCATGGTTCGTCCTGTTGGTGATGAAAAATTCACAGTTGCTCCACTTGCTAATTATAAATGGGATCGAACGGTAGAAGGAATTAAAGGCTTGATGGAATTCGATCCAAATCCACACCATGGATATGCAGTAGATTACATTAACCCATCTACAGGTAAATCGGCGAACCCGACGCTTGGCACTCGAATGCAGCATTTACCACATGGGTTCCAAACCAAGGCATTACGCCATACACACTCAACTGTTTACCAAGTACACAAAGGTTTAGGTCACACAGTCATTAATGGCATTCGCTTCGATTGGAAAAAAGGCGATTACTTCGTTGTTCCAAACTGGGCTTGGTATGAACACTTTGCTTCAGAAGACTCTTACCTCTTCTCAGTAAACGATTTACCAATTATGAACCGTTTCGACTTAGAACAAGAGCAATTGTTTGAAGAAAACAACGGCCACCAAAAAATGACTGGCGAATTTAAAGCGGACTTCCGTTAAAAGAATGATTTAAAAAAACGCTCACATTGAGCGTTTTTTTCATTTGCAAATTTGAAGGTTAGCCTTTATGACCACTTCACTAGTGAATTAAGTAATATACCCACGGCAAAAAGCAGCAGCATGATATGTGTGTATTTTAACGTACGCTTTCGTTTATTTTGAAGAAAAATCAATATCCAAAGAATAGCTAAAACGATATGAATAAAGTCTAGTACATGTTCATCTCCTGCCATTAGCACCATCTCCTAGGATCTTCGTTTACATGTGTTTCCGAAAGTCCCCCGATATCCCATCTTCCTTTTCTTTTCAGCCATTTTTAGGCTCCTATCATCCGATACCAAATGATCATTTAAACAGGGCCTTATGAAATCAACTCAAGCAAATACAATCGTTTTATTACCATGAACAAGTACTTTATCTTCAACATGCCAGGAAACGGCTTCGGCGAGAACTCTTTTTTCCACATGACGCCCCGCAGTCTTTAAATCCGCTACTGTATAGCGATGATTAATACGCTGTACATCTTGTTCAATAATTGGTCCTTCATCAAGATCATTTGTTACATAATGGGCAGTTGCTCCTATTAACTTCACCCCTCGGTTAAACGCTCTTACATAAGGATTTGCCCCAACAAAAGCCGGTAGGAATGAGTGATGGATGTTAATAATTTGTTTAGGATAATGCGAAATGAAATTAGGAGAAAGAATTTGCATATACCTGGCCAGAACAATAAAATCTACTTTCCCTTTCAATAGTTCAAGTGCTTTCTGTTCGGCATCTCCTTTCGTTTCTTGAGACAGCGGGATATGATAAAAAGGGATGCCATAACCCTCAACCAATTCTTTTAAATCAGTATGATTACTGATCACCATAGGGATATCCACAGGAATTTCATTAGATTTCCACCGCCATAAAAGCTCACTGAGACAGTGGTCCGCTTTGGAAACAAAGATGGCCATTCGCTTTCTTCTTTCATTACTGCTCAATTGCCAATCCAAAGCATAATCCCGCGCCATCACATGTAGATCTTTTTCAAGTTTTTCAAATGTAGAATCAAATTCTTCCAAATCAAACTCGATCCGCATAAAGAATATTCCTGCTTGTGGGTCCGTTGTATGTTGGTCAAAATGTACAATATTCGCTTTGTGTTCTAATAAAAAATTCGTTACCGTCGAGATAATCCCCGGCTTTTCTGGACAAGAAATTAATAATTTTGCACGGTTCAGCTTTACTTTTGTGTGCATTGCACTTTCACCATCCTTAGGGTTATGATTGATGTTGTATTATGCATGAATTGCCTTTCCATCTACCGCAAGTGCGGCTTCACCAATTGCTTCAGCCAATGTCGGGTGGGGATGGATCGTATGAGCAATATCCATGGCGGTTGCGTTTAATACACGAGCTAGGCCTATTTCTGTAATCATATCCGTTACATGTGGACCTACCATATGGGCTCCTAACAGCTTATTCGTTCCTTCTTCAACAACGAGTTTGACAAAACCATCTGATTCACCAAAAACCAATGCCTTTCCGATGGCACGGAATGAAAATTTACCAGTTTTTACTTGATACCCTTTTCCCTTTGCTTCTACTTCTGTGAGCCCAACACTTGCTACTTCTGGGCTGCTGTATACACATTTTGAAACAAGAGTCGAATCAAGTGGTGCAGGGTTTTCTCCTGCCATATGTTCAATCGCGATGATCCCTTCATGTGAGGCAACATGGGCCAGCTGCAAGCCGCCAATCACATCACCTATAGCGTAAATGTTTGGTTCATTCGTTTGATAAAACTCATTTGTTTTTATTAAATCACGATCCAGATCAATGGTTGTATTTTCAAGCCCAAGGCCTTCCGTATTTGGTAATCGTCCTACCGAAACTAAAAGCTTATCCGCAGAAAATGGCGTTTCTTTTCCTTTATGCTCCGCTTTAATCGAAACACCATCACCTTTTTCAAGTGTCTCAGGCAGCACTTTTGCACTAGTGACGATTTTCACACCTTTTTTCTTCATTAAACGCTGGATTTCCTTTGATACATCTTGATCTTCTGTTGGTAATATACGATCGGCATATTCAAGTACGGTTACTTGTAATCCGAAGTCCACGAGCATCGATGCCCATTCGATTCCAATTACTCCGCCCCCAACAATAATAATCGAATTTGGAAGCGTCTCCATTTTTAAGGCTTCATCCGATGTCATCACATAGCTTTCATCTACTTCTAGGCCATGGAGTGTTCTTGGACGAGAGCCTGTTGCAATCAAAATATTCCGGGGGCTTAAAATGATTTCCTCTTCTTGATTATTCAATTCCACTAGAACATCGTTTGACTGCAAGATACTACCTTTCCCATCATAAACATCGATCTTTCCTTTTTTCATTAAATGTTGGACACCTTTAAATAGCTGAGCCGTAATTTCTTCTTTCCGAGCCTGTACTTTTGAGAAATCAAGTCCAACTTCTGAGGCAATGACACCATACTTATCTACATTTTTTGTTTGAGCGTACACTTCTGCGCTTCTTAATAAAGCCTTACTAGGGATACAACCAGCATGAAGGCATGTTCCACCGATTTTTCCTTTTTCAATAACCGCCGCTTTTAAACCTAATTGGGAAGCGCGAATGGCAGCAACGTACCCACCTGTTCCGCCGCCGATAATAACAACATCATATTCTTTTGTCATCTTCGTGTCTCCTTTAATAAAAATATGTAATTATATCTATAGGAAAACTTGGTTTAATATCATCATAAAACAGTTCAAAACTCCATTCCATATTACACCTCAACAATGTACCTATTAAATAATTTCAATTGCACATGCACTAGAGGCAAAGCTTTCTCCAACTAGAAAACCGTGTTCAGCGCTATAATCGATTTGTGTTTCTTCATTTATATAGCGTTTTGTAAAACGATCCAGCAAAATCTGAATCCCATCCATCTCAATGATAAAATCGTTTCGTCGTGGTTCATCAAATACAATGGAAAACTTAACAGTCATACCACATCCGCCAGCGACTTCGGCGTCAATACGGGGAGTCTGGTCTCCATTGACTACCATTTCCTTTAGCTTGTTCATGGCTTCTTTTGTCATTTTTATCATAGTTGGACCTCTCTCCCCTTATTTTAAGTGATTACGCATTCGCTTTTGCTGCATTGACCTGTTCGTCAGCATGATAAGAGGAGCGAACGAGCGGACCTGCTTCGCAGTGACTAAAGCCTTTTGACATGGCAATGTTCTTTAGTTCTTCAAACTCTTGTGGACTCCAATATTTTTGGACTTTAAGATGATGTTTGGTTGGTTGCAAATATTGACCGATTGTCATAATATCTACATTGTTTGCACGAAGATCGTCCATCGTTTCTATAATTTCTTCTTTTGTTTCTCCTAGACCAATCATAATGCTTGATTTTGTTGGAATAGTAGCATTCATTACTTTTGCTCGTCTCAAAAACTCAAGGGAACGTTCGTAAGTTGCCCGTGAACGAATTCTAGGTGATAAACGTTTCACTGTCTCAATATTGTGATTTAAAATGGCTGGCCTGGCATCCATTAATGTTTTTAAGTTGTCATATTCACCTTTCATATCGGATGGGAGGACTTCAATGCTACAGAATGGATTGCGGCGTCTCACTGCCCGTACCGTTTCAGCAAATACCCCGGCTCCTCCATCTTTTAAATCATCACGAGCAACCGCTGTAATCACGACATGCTTTAAGCCCATCTGCTCCACTGATCCAGCCACACGTTCTGGCTCTTCCCAATCAAGCTCTGTCGGCAGCCCTGTTTGAACCGCACAGAATCGGCAGGCACGCGTGCATACACTTCCTAAAATCATAAAGGTTGCAGTTTTACGTTCAGCCCAGCATTCATGAATGTTTGGGCATTTCGCTTCTTCACAGACCGTATGTAGCTTTTTTTCACGCATCATTTTTTTTAGGCCAGTATATTGTTCATTCGTATTTAATTTTATTTTTAGCCATTCCGGTTTGCGAACATAATCAATAGACATATCTTCCACTCCTATGAACAGTCATGAAGTTTTTGGTTTATATTAAACCACCGAGAATGACATCGTGAGAAAATTTATTTTCTCTTTATCTTCATTCTCAGTGGTTCATGTTTACCCATTCGTTTAAGACATTACGGTTTCTCTTTTTACTGCTTCTTCTTTTGTATAACGCAAGATTGGTGTTCTAGCTGCCTGTACTTCATCCAATCGGCCAATAACCGTAGTATGTGGTGCGTCTAATACGACACCTGGATTTTCTTCCACTTCTTTTGCAATTTGAATCATGACATCCGCAAAAGCATCTAGTGTTTCTTTTGTCTCTGTTTCTGTCGGTTCAATCATCAAACATTCCTCCACATTTAGCGGGAAGTAGATGGTAGGTGGATGGTAGCCAAAATCAAGCAGACGTTTGGCCATATCAAGTGTTCTTACACCAAGTTTTTTCTGTCTTGATCCAGATAACACAAATTCATGCTTACAAATTTGTGAATACGGTGCCTCAAAATACGGCTCGAGTTTTTTGCGCAGATAATTCGCATGTAGTACTGCACTTTCCGACACTTGACGTAACCCCTCAGGTCCCATTGTGCGAATATAGGTGTACGCACGTAATAGAATACCGAAGTTTCCATAATATCCTTTAACTCGACCGATCGATAGCGGTTGGTTAGAATCTAGCACATATACCTCATTCACTTTCTCAACTCGCGGTACTGGTAAAAACGGAATCAGTTTCTCTTTTACACCGACTGGACCTGCACCTGGGCCACCGCCCCCATGTGGTGTAGTAAATGTTTTATGAAGATTTAAGTGCACGATGTCAAAGCCCATTTGACCCGGAGTAGATTTCCCTAAGATGGCATTCGCATTAGCTCCATCATAGTATAATAAGCCGCCTGCTTCGTGAACAACCTTAGCGATTTCTACGATTTCTTTTTCAAACAGGCCGAGAGTATTTGGATTTGTTAGCATCAGTGCTGCTGTATTATCATTTACATGCTTCTTTAATTCTTCTAAGTCGACTAACCCATGCTCATTGGATGGAATCGTTATGGTTTCAAAACCGGCAACCGATGCACTTGCAGGGTTTGTTCCGTGTGCGGAGTCTGGAACAAGGACTTTCGTTCTCACCTCTCCTTTTTGCTTATGGTAGGCTTTGACCATCATTAACCCTGTCCATTCACCTTGAGCTCCTGCTGAAGGCTGTAAAGTCACTGCATCCATTCCTGTGATGACAGCTAACTCTTCCTGTAATTCATATAAGACCTCTAGTGCGCCTTGTACTGTTTCAGTTGGCTGGTATGGATGAATGCGGCTAAACCCTTCCAAACGTGCTACATCTTCATTAATTTTCGGATTGTACTTCATTGTACAAGAACCAAGTGGATAGAAGCCATTATCGATCCCATGGTTTTTATTCGAAAGCGCTGTGTAATGGCGAACAAGCTGCAACTCTGATACTTCCGGGAGTTCGGCTGGTAGGTCACGAATCAAATGCTTGGGAAGTTTATCATTTAGATCAACAGAATCAACGTCACTTTCCGGAAGGCTTGATCCAACACGTCCTTGACGACTGATTTCAAAAATTAGGTCATTATATTCAACCATTTACAACTTCCTCCAATACCTCGATAAATTGGTCAATCTCTTCTTTTGTTCTCTGCTCTGTTACTGCTAGTAGCATTTGATTTTCTAAACCGTAATCCGTTCCTAAATCAAACCCACCGATGATACCTGCCTCAAGAAGTTTGGCATTGACTTCCTTTACCGGACGAGGAAGCTTGACAACAAATTCATTAAAGAATGGCGCTTTATTCATAATGGTAAAGCCTTTTTTATTTAGAGATTTTGCCATGTAATCGGCTTTTTCAAAGTTTAATTGGGCCATTTGACGAATTCCTTGCTTTCCAAGTGCACTCATACAAACTGCAGAAGCAAGTGCATTTAATGCTTGGTTTGAACAAATATTGGATGATGCTTTATCACGGCGAATATGTTGTTCGCGTGCTTGCAGGGTTAATACAAATCCGCGTTGTCCTTTTTCATCTTTCGTTTGCCCGACAATTCGTCCTGGGATTTTTCGCATGAATTTCTTACTTACCGTAAAATAACCGCAGTGTGGGCCGCCGAAGGACATCGGGATTCCTAATGGCTGCATATCCCCAATCACAATGTCTGCTCCAAGTTTACCAGGAGCCTGCAAGAGTGCCAGTGCCAATGGATTGGCGCTTACAATGAAAAGCGCTCCTTTTGTATCCGCAATATTCTTAATTTCTGCTAGATCCTCAATGGAACCGAAAAAGTTTGGGTATTGAACAATAACAGCAGCAGTGTTTTTATCAATTTGTCCTTGCAGCTTCACTAAGCTTGTCTCATCATCAGTAAGATTGACGTCTTCAACTATATAACCTTGGCCAGCTGCTACCGTATTTAAGATGGCACGTGATTCAGGATGAACTGCCTTTGACACAAGTACTTTGGAACGTCGTGTTGATGCAACAGCAAGTGATGCAGCTTCCGCAAGAGATGTAAAGCCATCGTACATCGAAGAATTGGCCACATCCATTCCTGTCAGCTCACAAACCATGGTTTGGAATTCAAAAATCGCCTGTAATTCACCTTGGCTGATTTCCGGTTGGTATGGTGTATAGGCTGTGTAAAATTCGGACCGTGAAATCATATGATTAACCACACTTGGAATATAGTGATCATAGGTTCCTGCACCAAGAAAGGTTGGGTAATGATTAGCATTTTTATTTTTGGAAGCAAGTTGATTCATTTTTTTCAAAAGGAGCGGCTCAGGCACTGCCTCTGGAATAGGCAGCTCACCCTTTAGTTGAATTTCAGCTGGAATATCTTCAAATAACTCATCTATCGAAGAAATATTTAAAAAAGCAAGCATTTCCTCTTGATCTTGTTTCGTATCAGGGAGGTATCGATAAGTGGAAGTCATTTTATTCCTCTCCTTCATTAATAAATGCTTGGTACGCATCTTCATTTAAAAGTGATTCCAATTCTTCAGGATTGGACATTTCCACTTCTACTAACCAACCTGCTTCAAATGGATGTTCGTTAATCGTCTCAGGAGCATCTCCTAACTCTTCGTTTACAGTAACAACCTTACCTGATACAGGAGCGTATAGGTCAGAAACTGCTTTTACTGATTCGATGGTACCCATTGATTCATTCGCTGTTACTTCATCATCCACTTCTAAGGTTTCTACAAAGACAATATCTCCTAATTGCTTTTGTGCAAAATCAGAGATTCCAATACGTACTCGATTTCCGTCTAATGGTAATACCCACTCATGTTCTTTGCTATATAGTAAAGTTGCTGTTGCTTTTGTCATGGTTTCTCTTCCTTCCGATTGTAAATTCAAGTTTGATCATTCAGTTCTTAATTTCATGTAAGTTTACGTAACAGTCGGCCTGCCTATCATCTTTGTGCAAGTTAACCAGAGAACTCTATCACTCTATTAACCCTTTTTATAGAACGGTGTTTTTACAACAACTGCATCAATCTGTTTATTACGGATTACCACTTTTAATAGTGTCCCCACTTCTGCATGGTCTGCGGATATTAGTGCAAGGCCTATGCTTTTCTTTAAAGATGGTGATTGGGTTCCTGAAGTAACAACACCAATTGCCTCTCCACCTTCTGAAACTACTTGATAACCGTGGCGTGGAATCCCCCGGCCTGTTACCTCAATTCCTACTAATTTTCGTTTTAATCCGGCTTCTTTTTGTGCTGAAAGTACGGATTTACCGATAAAATCACTTTCTTTTTTCGTTTTTACGGCAAAGCCGATTCCAGCTTCAAGGGGACTAATATCACTTAATAGCTCTTGACCATATAGTGCAAGACGTGCTTCTAAACGAAGCGTGTCACGTGCACCGAGGCCACATGGTTTTAAGCCATCCTCACTTCCTACTTCTAAAAGCTTTACCCAAAGTGCTTCGACTTGTGCAGCATCTAAATAAAGCTCAAAACCATCTTCTCCTGTATAACCTGTACGAGATACGAGCACATCTGTAATCCCGTCCAGATTGACATGTTGAGCAAATTTAAATGGACCAATTTCTGATAGATCTGTTTCCGTTAACTTTTGTAAAATACCTTCTGCCTTTGGACCTTGGATGGCAAGCTGTGCAGTGTCATTCGAAATATTTTGGAGCGTCACATCACCTTTTACATGCTGCTTCATCCATTCATAATCTTTCTCAATGTTTGCGGCATTAATGACGAGTAAATATTTTTCATCTGCTAATTTGTACACTAATAAATCATCGACTGTTCCGCCGTCTGGATAGCACATTGCTGTATATTGTGCTTGATCGATACTAAGCTTTGTTACATCGTTAGTGACAAGGTAGTTAATGTAACTCTCTGCATCTTGGCCCTCAACAAGCACTTCACCCATATGTGAGACATCAAAAAGACCTGCTTTTGTTCGAACCGCCTCATGCTCATCTAAAATGCTGGAAAACTGTACTGGCAATGCCCAGCCTCCAAAATCAATGACCTTCGCACCTGATTTTCCATAAATATCAAAAAGTGGTGTTTGCTTTAATACTGTTGCTGTCCCCATTGATAGACCCCCTACTTATGATTTCCGACAAAATAGTCGTTCCTTCACCTGTTTACCTGTTTCTGTCGTTGCTAGACCTCCAAGCGCAGTTTCTCGAAGTGTCCGAGGCATATCTTTTCCGACCCTATACATCGCTTCAATCACTTCATCACACGGAATGCGGCTTTCAATCCCAGCAAGAGACATATCAGCCGCTGAAAATGCGATGGAGGTTCCAATCACATTTCGCTTTATGCAAGGCACTTCAACAAGACCTGCTACTGGATCACAAACTAAACCCAAGAGTGACTTCATGGCAATGGCGGTCGCATTCACTGCTTGCTGTGGCGTGCCCCCTTTTAACTCAACGATTGTTCCTGCGGCCATGGCTGTTGCGGATCCTACCTCTGCCTGGCAGCCTCCAGCCGCCCCTGAAATGAACGAACGGTTTGCAATGACAAACCCAAGCATACTTGCCGTAAACAACCCCATGACTAAATCTTTATAGGGTGTGCCATCATTTTTATGAAGCGAAAACAATACACCAGGCAAAATACCGGCTGCCCCAGCAGTTGGAGTGGCTACAATAACCCCCATCCGTGCATTGCTTTCAGAAGTTGCCAATGAAAAGCTCATTGCATTGCTTACATAACTACCTGACAGAGATTTACCTTGATGTACGTAATCATACATTTTCACGGCATCCCCGCCAGAAATTCCACTCGGTGCGGTTGAGGCATCTTTTATACCGCTATCAACGGCTTCTTTCATTTTGATCAATCGCTCTTCCATCATGCTAATAATGGTTTCTTGGTCTCTTCCTGATTTTTCTGTTTCCATCATCAACATGATTTCACCAATGGTTTTTTGTTCTCTTTCACAAGCTTCAATCAGCTCTTTCATGGACTGTATCTTCATTAAATTGCCTCCATAAGTACTTTCCCTCTTGGTTGATAAGAACTAGCAAGGACTGTAAAGTCATCGCCTGCACTTAAACGAATATCTACCATCTTCTCGTTAATCATAAAGATTTTTGATAAGCCTCCACCAAGTGATGCACCGCCAACCTTTACAACACGATCTTCGTGTTTCACTGTCACGATTGTTGTATTTGGGTGGTCATAGTAGTCACAGATATCTTCAAATTCGAAATTGTACTGCATGCCAACTTCTTTTGCCCACTCCAATGAATGTTTAATGCGTGTATCATCGGTATCCATCCCAAGCAATCCGCCAAGAAGTGCTTTATCTGTTCCATGTCCTTGATAAGTTTCAGCAAAGGAATCATAAAATACAATCTTGACCTCTTGTGGACATTCTCCTAACAGTTCATAAATAAATTTCCCGATAGATACGACACCTGCTGTATGAGAACTCGACGGTCCCACCATAATCGGGCCAATAATGTCAAAACAACTCTGAAATTCCATCCTCATACCCCTTTCTTATACTGTGATTGCCTGTTGAAATAACGGATAGACTCCACAAATTGCTTTGGTTGTTTCTTTTGCTTTCTCAAGTACGGCTTTGTCCCCTTTGCTCTTCAAAACATCAGCGATAACTTGCCCGATTTTCACCATATCATCCTGTTTCATACCTCGTGTCGTTAAAGCCGCTGTTCCCATGCGAATACCGCTCGTAACAAACGGCTTTTCTGGATCAAATGGAATGGTATTTTTATTTACAGTAATGCCTGCTTCTTCTAATAATTTTTCTGCTTCTTTTCCAGTTAAATTCCACGGACGTAAATCTAAAAGGACGATATGATTATCCGTTCCACCAGAAACAAGGGCTGCACCTTCATTTTTTAATGTTTTGCCTAGTGTGTCGGCATTTAGAATGATTTGTTTTGCATATTCCTTAAAGCTTGGCTGCAATGCTTCATTGAATGCAACCGCCTTAGCTGCAATAATATGCATTAACGGGCCGCCTTGAATCCCTGGGAACACCGATTTATTAATGACTTTTATCATCTCTTCATCATTTGTTAAAATAATGCCGCCGCGCGGTCCTCGCAACGTTTTATGCGTAGTGCTCGTTACTACATCTGCGTATGGAACCGGCGATGGATGAAGACCTGCTGCAACAAGTCCCGCAATATGCGCCATATCTACCATGAATTTTGCGCCAACTTGATCAGCAATTTGTCTAAACCGTGCAAAATCAATCGTTCTAGTGTAAGCACTTGTACCTGCAATGATCAATTTCGGTTTTTCTTTTTTCGCGATCGCTTCCAGTTCATCATAATCAATCAATTGAGTATCTTCTCTCACACCATAGGACACTACCTCAAACCATTTTCCTGAAACACTAACAGGACTTCCGTGCGTTAAGTGCCCGCCATGAGAGAGGTTCATCCCCATCACTTTATCACCAGGTTGAAGCAGTGCGAAAAATACAGCAAAATTTGCTTGTGCACCTGAGTGAGGCTGAACATTGGCATATTTAGCACCAAACAGCTGAGTTAGGCGGTCAATCGCTATTTGTTCTGCCACATCGACAAATTCACATCCGCCATAGTAACGCTTCCCTGGATAGCCTTCTGCATATTTGTTCGTCATCACACTTCCCATTGCTTCTAAAACATCTTGGCTTACGAAGTTTTCAGAAGCGATCAACTCCAATGTTTGATGCTGACGATGCTGCTCTTTCCTAATTGCTTCAAAAATAGTTGAATCATTTTGTTGTAAACTCAAACCGTTTCCCCCTTGATTCGTTGTATTAGCTACCTCTATCAGTGTTTAACCTCGGATTTTATCTGTTTATTCCCAAGATAAAATCTGAAGCGAAACCATACTTTTTTGCACGCAAAAAAGGACAGAAAAGGGTAGCACATGGCTTTCTTCTACCCTTCTCTGTCCTTTTACCTGAGAGTTTAAGTTCGATTAAGAACCTTCCCCTTTGGTGGCGTAAACTGTATACGCGCTCTCCAGAGTTGCGTCCAATTGTGGTTCCATCTACCTGAGAGATTTGTTCCAAGGGTCTTTTTGGAACTTGCTCCTTCGGTGGCGTGTAAACTTGCACTCTCCCACAATCATCTTCCGCTTATTTATTTTTATTATTTTCAGAATAATAGTTAATGGAATCTAAGTCAAGCTTTTTTGAAAGCGGAAACATTATTTATTAATAAAAGTCATTTTTTTGGGTTGCCACTTAATTTTCTGCTACTTGTTGTTGATTCTCCTGATCCGCATAATCCGCCTTCTTTGTCAACATCTTATAAATCGCAATCAGCATGATAAACCAAACAGGTGTTACGAACAAGGCAACACGAGTGTCTTCCGCAAGTGCAAGTACGACAAGGACGAACGCTAGGAAGACAAGGATTAAGTAATTGGAAAATGGATAAAGCGGCAATTTAAATTTGTTCACTTTTGCAAGATCTGGTCTGGTTTTGCGGTATTTCAAATGACTGACGACAGTAATACCCCAAATAAAGATGAAACATACTGTAGAAATACTTGTAATCAGCGTAAATACTCCTTCTGGCATTACATAGTTCAACACAACGGCAATTAAAATAACAACAGTGGAAAAGAACAATGCATTGGAAGGTACCTGACGAGAAGTAAGTTTTGCAAATGGTACAGGTGCATTTTTATCTCTGGCAAGTGAGTATACCATCCGGCTTGTACTGAAAATGGCGCTGTTACATGCCGAAGCTGCAGATGTTAGAACGACAAAATTGACGATACCAGCAGCTGCAGCGATACCAACCGCCACGAATACTTGAACGAATGGGCTTTTCTCTGGATTGATGGCGTTCCACGGATAAATACTCATTATGACAATAAGGGCGCCAATGTAGAAAATTAATACCCGAATAGGGATATTATTGATTGCTTTTGGGATAACTTTTTCCGGGTCTTCTGTTTCACCTGCAGTTAGTCCTACAAGTTCAATGCCAACAAACGCAAACACCACCATCTGGAATGAGAGGATAAAGCCATTTATCCCATTTGGGAACATGCCGCCGTGACTCCATAGATTCGTGAAACTGGATGCGCCTGAATTTGTGGAAAAGCCTTTAATAATCATGAAAATTCCGACAACAATTAATGCAAGAATCGCAATAACTTTAATTAAGGCGAACCAGAATTCCATTTCGCCAAAAAGCTTTACGGTTGCAAGGTTCATAACGAGCAAAACGACTAGTGCAATTAATCCTGGCATCCACTGTGGTACACTTGGAAACCAAAACTGAGTATAGAGACCAACTGCTGTTAAATCCGCCATTGCAATTGAAATCCAGCAAAACCAGTAGGTCCAGCCTGTAATAAATGCTGCCATATTACCTAAATAGTCTCTTACAAAGTCAACAAAAGAATGGTATTTCAAATTGGATAAAAGCAGTTCTCCAAGGGCGCGCATGATTAAAAAGCAAATGACCCCTGTAATCAAGTAGGCAAATAAAATCGATGGACCTGCTAAATGAATAGATTTACCTGCTCCAAGAAATAATCCTGTTCCGATAGCCCCGCCAATAGCGATAAGTTGAACGTGCCTGTTTTTTAATCCTCTTGACAATGTTTGTTCCTGCATATGAATTCCCTCTCTCTACTTTTCAAGGATGTTTGCAATTTTTTGATGGCTTTAAATAATATGTAAAATCAATAATTGCAAATGGATCCCAATGAAAGTTTAATATTTATTTAGTCAATTAGGCATAAATAAGCGCTTACATTTTTCTAAAAAATATATATTCAACAGGACAATCATGATGCGCCTCTCCAATTATTAGTTTTGTCTTTAACTCCTCCTTTTTTGTTTCTTACTATTTTTCTCCACAAAAAAAAGGACAGAGAAAAATAGGCGTTCCCCATTTTCCTCTGTCCTTTTACCTGAGAGTATAACTCCTTTGGTGGCACATGGCGCTCTCCAGAGACGCGTCCTATTGTGGTCCTTTTACCTGAGAGATTGAGCCCAATTTTTGGGACTTGCTCCTTCGGTGCTAAACGATGCGTTTAGTCTCTCCCACAATACTCATCCGCAATTATTAATATAATTAAATCCTAATCTATCGAAAGCATGATGTCAAATGAATTTTCTGAATTTAAATATTATTATAATTTTTTAGAAATATAGAGGGCATTGTTATCAGACACTTGTTGATGATTTTTTTGAAAATAGTTTCATTCTATTTCTCCCCCGATTTCCTATTTAAATACTTACAAAAAAGTGTAAAACTAGTTAAATCATAAACGTATCATTTTAGGTGAATTTGTATTTTTTAAGATTTAAAACATTCAGATATATATACCCATAGCTAAAGTCCTAGCTTTAAAACATATAAGAACGCAAAATTGATATAAATTAAGCGCAAACTTAAATCAATCAAAAAAAAAAAGCCAAAAACTAGATCTTGGCCCGTCGACCTTTATGGAGTTTTTTCCGGTACCTTTACAAGCGCTGATTTTCGAAACTCTGATGGTGAAAAGCCTGTAAGCCTCTTAAAGTTGTTACTAAAATAAGCTAAATCCGAGTATCCAACTCTCTCAGCAATTTCAGCTAATCGTAAGGTTGTTTTTAGTAACAAACGTTTGCTTTCCTCAATTCGCAGCTCGGTAATATAATCGACAAACTTTTTGTTCAGCTGTTGTTTGAATAATTGACTAAGATAACTAGGATTCATATGGACAGATTCTGCCGCATCTTTCAGTGTAATTTGGTCTAATGGTGTTTTTTCTAAATACTGCAAAACCTTTTCGATCGTTGAGGAAGGAAGATTTTCATCCTCATTTTTTGGAGTATTCCTTTTTGTCTCTTCTTTTGATTTCATTTCTAGCCACTTTTCAAGGCAATCTTTTAACTCGGTTTCCTCTACTGGTTTTAGAAGATAATCGGTTACCCCTGTTCGAATCGCATGTTGAACAAATTGAAACTCGTCATGAACACTGATCACAATGACATCCTGTTTCTTCTTCAATTGACTCAATTCTTTTACTAACGAAAGCCCGTCCATTATCGGCATTCGAATATCCGTTAACACTAGATCTGCATCATTATGCTTAATCCAGTCGAGCGCTTCTAACCCGTTTTCACATTCGTGGACCACTTGCAAAGGAAGCTTCAACTTGTTTATCGTCCACTTAAGAGCTGTTCGAACCCATCTCTCATCATCAACCAACAAGATATTTTTCTTCATACTCTCTCCTCCTCCACATGATGATCTAGTATCGGTAAATGGATCAATACCTCAGTCCCTGAACCCTGTTCACTTTGAATGGTTATTCCATACTCGGGTCCAAACAAATAATGAATTCTTTGATGAACATTTACGATTCCTATATTTTTCCCATCACTAGTGGCCGTTTTTAAGTCCATTCTTTTCTTGATTTCTTCTAAAATATGATCCTTTATTCCTTCACCAGTATCGGAAATGCGAATAACAACGGAAGATTCAGAATGACGGAAAGCTGATATCACAATTTTTAATTTTCTAGTATTAGGACCAAAACCATGAACAAAACAATTCTCAACCAACGGCTGGAGGGAAAATTTTACCATTTCCAGTTCCATTACCCATTGAGGAATATCAAACATGTACTCAAAACGGTCCTCAAAGCGAAACTTTTGAATCTGCAGATACATTTCACAAAAATTCACTTCTTCTCTAAAACTCACGGTAGATGAATGATTATTTAGATTATACCGAAGTAGTTTTCCAAGTGAGAAAGACATGGTTGCAATATTTTCCTGATTTTCTTCCAATGCCATACCCCTTATAGTTTCAAGAGAATTGTATAAAAAGTGGGGATTCATTTGTGATTGCAGCATTTTTAATTCGACTTCTTTTTGTTTAAGTGACATTTCTGCTTCCTTTAACTTAGAGACGTATACTTCTTCAAGTAGATTGGATAGTTTCTCAACTGTATTATTAAAACCAGCAGTCAGTTGTCCGATTTCATCATTAGAATCCACTCGGACTCTGCCGTCTAATTTTCCAATTTCAACTTCCTTCATAAAATGTTGCAGACGACGGATGGGCCGAATGATGCTTGTGGCGAATCCGAACCCGATCAAATAGGCAATGATCAAAGAGACAAGAATGGTTAAGGATATGGCTTTTTCAATTTGAACGATTCCCCCCGTCAAATCTCGGTATGGGACTGCCGATAGAAACCTCCAGCCGAGGTTTCGAGAGAAAGTATAGGTAACAAAATCTCTCCGTTCATTTTCTAAAATTTCCGTGCTGCTTCCTTCTGTTTTCAGGTTTGAAAGTTGTTTGAATTCAACCCTTTTCCCGAGTTTTAAGTAGTCAGGATGGTAAATATAATGCCCGTTCGCATCTAAAATGGAAAAATAGCCATTTTTACTGATTGTTACCTTGTTAGAGATTTCTTCAATTCTTCTGAAATTGATATCAATAATAAGCATGCCTACAGGTAAGAGAGTCTGGGGATTATAAAGTCTCCTTACTAGTGAAATGACAGGCTGTTCCTTATTTTCTAATTTTAACTTTCTCATAACTAACATACTCATCCCATTAAGTGGGACTGACGAATACCAATATTCCTCTTTCATTTTCGCAGCAGGATAGAAATTTCTATTTCCAAGAGTATCAATAACCTGATTGTTATTAAGTAGTATAGTGATATTTGTTATATCTGCTCTTGAGTATTCTGCTTCTTTAAGGGTGTTACGAGTTGGTTCAATAAATTGATCTCTATTTTCTGACGTTTTCAATTTCAAAAGGCTCGATAATTCAGGAGAGTTGATAATTTTTAGACTGGTAATCTCAAAATCTTGTAAATAATATTCGATATGTGTCTCTACTTGATCAATTACTTGGCTGCTCGATTGTCTAAGTACATTTTCAAGTTCAACCGATGATCGATTGTATGAAATAACTCCAACTGAAATGACTGGAAAAATAACCAGAAAACTGGAGAAAACGCAGAGCTTTATCATCAGTGATTGATTTTTTAAGAGGATGTATCGTTCAAGGAATTCTGCGATTTTTCTCCACCACTTCATCATTGTTGTTATTCATTCCTATCTATTAGTGATTTTTTAAACAGAAAAGACCTAGCTGGTAAATGGATATATTCACCAACTAGGCTTACTGCCAGCTATAGATTATGGACGTGCTTTTTCAATGGCATCCATTACCTCTTTATAATCTTTTGAATATTTATCAACCATGGATTTAACAGCGTCTTTCCAAGGTGTAATATCATCAACCTCAGTGAAGGTAACTCCTGCCTCTTTCAGTTTCTTAGTAGAACGTTCTTCCCACTTATCCCATTCTTCTCTTTGAGCTTGAACGGAATCAAGTGCTGCTTGTTTCACAATTTTTTGATCCTTTTCTGAAAGCTTATCCCATGCTGCTTTACTAATAAGCAGGACTTCAGGGATCCGTTGATGATGGTCTAAAATAAAGTTTTTCGCTTCTTGATAATGGTTAGAAGAGTCTAAGCTTGGGATGTTATTTTCTGCACCATCAATGATTCCTGTTTGCAGCGCACTGAATACCTCGCCATATGGCATTGGTGTCGCACTTGCCCCAAGAGCTGCCATGAAATCAATATTGATTTTACTCTGCTGCACACGGATTTTTTGCCCCTTTAAGTCCTTTACACCTTTTAGTGGTTTAGTAGAATAAAAACTACGTGACCCAGAATCATAATAAGCAAGCCCTTTCATTTTTGACTGCTCTAAACCATCTAACAATTTTGTACCCATTTCACCGTTAAGAAAATTCCATAAGTGTTCTTCGCTTTCGAATACATATGGGAGTCCTAGTGCAGTGAACTGATCATTGAACTCGGCAAGTGGACTGGAATTGATTCTTGTGAACTCAATTGCTCCAAGCTGAACCTGTTCCAACACGGATTTTTCATCCCCTAATTGGGCAGATGGAAATACCTCAATTTTAATTCGGCCATCTGTTCTTTCATCAACCAATTCGGCAAACTTTTTGTCTCCAACAACGGTTGGATAATCTGGCGGCTGATTATCTGCCAACCGGAACGTATATTTAGGTTCCTCAGCTTTCGAACCCCCATCTTTTGTACCCGTCGTTGCTTCTTTCCCACAGGCAGCTAGGATGCTACCCATTAAAAGCGTTGCTGCAAGAATTCCTGTAATCTTTTTTTTCTTCATTCTTGTAACCCTCCCTTAAAAAATTATATTTTTTTATTTTCACCTTTCCTTCGGTTACTTGACTAACATATTAGGAAGCCAAAGGACTACCTCAGGAATATAGGTAATAACCAACAGAACAATTAGTAAAGCATAGAAAAATGGCATCATTGCTTTTGTCCCTTGTTGTATCGAGACCTTACCTATCGCACATCCAACGAACAAAACGGTTCCTACAGGCGGCGTTAAAAGGCCAATCCCAGCATTTAAAATCAGGACGATTCCGAAATGCACCGGATCCATTCCAAAGCTGGTTACAACTGGAAGAAGAATAGGTGTCATAATTAAAATCATTGGTGCCATGTCCATTGGTGCTCCAAGGAGAAGCAACAAAATATTAATAATTAATAGAATAATAATCGGGTTATCAGAAACACTTAAAAATAAGTTCGTTACCATTGAAGGAATTTTCAGGTAAGCTAATATCCAGCCAAACGAAGCGGATGCTGCTATTAAGAAAAATACCATCGAAACAGTTCTCATCGTCCGGGTTAATATTTTCCATACATTAGAAAATTTTGCTTCCCTATAGACAACAAACGCTAGAATAAAAGAATACAAACAAGCTAATGCCCCAGATTCCGTTGCTGTAAACCAGCCACTCATAATCCCGCCCAAAATAATGACTGCTGGGCTTAAGGATAAAAGTCCATGTAGAAGGATCCCGCCAATTTCTGACTTTGGAACAGGGTCCGCTTTTTGGTAGCCTCGTTTTCTAGCAATAATGTAACCTGTGATCATTAAGGAAATTAACATAATAAATCCAGGAACAATCCCAGCCATAAATAAACTGGCGATGGAAACACCACCTGCTGCTAAGGAATATAAAACAAGATTATGACTCGGCGGAACTACCACACCTTGAATGGCCGATGCAATCGTTACTCCCACTGCATAGTCTGCTTCGTATCCCTTCTTTTTCATCATCGGAATCATAACTGAACCAACAGAAGAAACGTCGGCGACGGCAGAACCAGAGATATTTCCAAAGAACAATGCAGCTACACTGTTAACCATGGCGAGCCCACCGCGAATTCTGCCAACCATTAAACTTGCCAGATTCACAATTCGAGTCGCAAGGCCGCCCTCACTCATAATTTGTCCTGTCAAAATAAAGAACGGAATCGCAAGTAAAGAAAAGGAATTCATCCCTTGAATCATTTGCTGGCCCACTACCGGAAGAGGTATACCTAGATAGATAACCGTCAGTAATGACGAGGCAATCAGCGTTAGGGCAATGGGAAAACGAAGTAAGATTAAAATAACAAAGCTTGATAGTAAGATAATGATCCCAATTGTGTTGCTGTCCAAGTTACATACCCTCCTCTATCTCTTTGTGACGAGTGGTGTTAATGTTAAAGAATTGCAAAAGCGAATATACACAAATCATCACACCAGTGACAGGCATAACCGCATAAGTGATACTACTCGGCCATTTTGTCGCCGGCAGGGTTGAATCCATCATCAATACCGTGAAGTCCCAGCCCTGGATCACCAAGTATAATCCGAAGGCAAAAATAGAGGCACTGATAATTTTATCTAAAACTTTATTAAAACTTTTAGGAAATAGATTCGTGAAAGAATCAATGCCTAAATGGATATACTCTCGAAATCCCACCGCAATGGCCATAAAGGCAAACCAAGCTAGTAACAAAAGAGTAACTTCCTCTGACCAAAAGAAAACAAAATTAAATAATTTCCTGGTAAAAACTTGTAGGGTGACGACAAAAATTAAAGCAATTAACGATAGTAGTGTGAATTTTTCAAAAATGGCATCGATGACTAGACCTACTTTTTTGATTACATTCATTTGATTCCCCCCATTTGAAAACGTTTTCCTGTCTCTCATTTTATGAATCTTTTGAATGTTTTTGAATGTTCTTTTTTTAGGATAATTTGTGATTTTTTTAGGTGGAATTTGAAATCCTTTCTATTTGAAACTATTTACTAGTTTTTATAAGTTTAATAAACGAATTAAATATATATTAATATTAAACTTACCATGTTAACGGTATTCCATCAACTGGTTAAAAAAATAGGCTCTATCAATTCTAGTAGTGATTCCGAGACCGTAGAGGAATATTATAAATAGCATCAGTAGTGTTGCATTATATAAATTCATAGACCTTGGGGTCGGTTCTTATCGAGGACATTCGGAAGATTGCACGCAAAAAGGCACAACTAGGCTATATTTGCTAGTTGTGCCTTTTTCTATACTATGTTTCAGATCTGTCCCGCAAAATTTTTGATTACCACAGAAAATGTGCCAGTCACAAGCCAGGAAAGTTACTGATATATGCTGCCCCCAGATTGTTTAAACTCCTTAGCTTTTTCCTTCATACCTGTTTCAATAGCTTCCTTCGTATCAAGTTTGTTTTCTTTCGCATAATTACGAATATCTTGAGAGATTCTCATGCTACAAAATTTTGGTCCACACATTGAACAGAAATGTGCTGTTTTTGCACCTTCCGCAGGTAAGGTTTCATCATGATATTCTATTGCTCGTTCAGGATCTAAAGATAAATTAAACTGATCTCTCCAACGGAATTCAAAACGAGCTTTTGATAAGGCATCATCTCTTTTTTGTGCTCCTGGATGTCCTTTTGCCAAATCAGCAGCATGGGCGGCAATTTTGTAAGTAATAACCCCTACACGAACATCCTCTCTATTCGGTAAACCTAAATGTTCTTTAGGCGTTACATAACAAAGCATAGCTGTCCCATACCAACCAATCATTGCAGCCCCAATAGCAGATGTAATGTGATCATAACCAGGTGCTATATCAGTCGTAAGAGGTCCAAGTGTGTAGAATGGTGCTTCCTGACACACTTCTAGTTGTTTATCCATATTTTCTTTAATTAGGTGCATAGGTACATGTCCAGGTCCTTCGATCATCACTTGTACATCATGTTCCCAAGCAATTTTTGTTAGCTCTCCAAGAGTCTCTAATTCTGCAAACTGTGCTTCATCATTCGCATCTGCAATAGACCCAGGACGTAAACCATCCCCTAAAGAGAATGCAACATCATATGATTTCATTATTTCGCAGATTTCTTCAAAGTGAGTATATAAAAAGCTTTCTTTATGGTGGTGTAAACACCATTGTGCCATGATTGATCCACCGCGGGATACAATACCTGTTAACCGTTTTGCCGTTAATGGAACATATCGTAAAAGAACACCAGCATGAATTGTGAAGTAATCAACACCTTGCTCCGCTTGTTCGATCAAGGTATCACGGTAAACCTCCCATGTAAGATCTTCAGCAACACCATTTACTTTTTCAAGTGCTTGATAAATGGGGACGGTGCCGACAGGAACTGCTGAGTTTCGAACAATCCATTCCCTTGTTGTATGAATGTTTTTACCTGTTGATAGATCCATAATATTATCAGCACCCCAGCGCGTCGCCCATGTCATTTTTTCAACCTCTTGTTCGATGGAGGATGAAACAGCCGAGTTACCGATATTCGCATTAATTTTAACATGAAAATTACGTCCTATTATCATAGGTTCTGACTCTGGATGATTGATATTAGAAGGAATAATCGCTCGACCTTTTGCCACTTCATCACGCACAAATTCAGGTTTCATATTTTCCCTTATGGCGATAAACTCCATTTCAGGAGTAATAATTCCCTTTTTAGCATAATGAAGCTGTGTGACATTTTTCCCTTTTTTTGCACGTACTGGTTTGCGCTTTAAACCAGGAAACACGTTATGATTGGCACGAGGATCATTTTGATCGTTATACCCATTATCTTCAGGTTTAATTTCTCTACCTTCGTATTCTTCAACATCTGCTCGTTCATGAATCCATGTGCTTCGAATGGCAGGAAGACCTTTTGTAATATCAACAGAATAATTTAGATCCGTATAAGGACCGCTTGTATCATAGACGCGAACTGGAAGGTTTTCCTCTTCTCCAAACGCACCCGTTGTCGGGCTTAACTCAATTTCACGCATTGGTACTTTAATGTCGGATCTCGAACCTGTTACATATACTTTTTTACTTCCTGGAAAACTTGACATGATGGAAATATTTTGTTCGTTTAATGAAGTCGTTGACATAATACATCTCTCCTTTTTTTGAATATAAAGGACGAGATACAGACCATAACAAGTGAATAAGCGTATAAAAGTACATCAAAAAGCCGGGCCCATAAATGGTTGGACCCGGCTAATATGTATGCAGAAGTATAGGTGCAGTAAAGATTGTCTATTCTAACTTCCCCACGCTGGTATGATCCAGATCAGGTCCCAAGAGTCAAGAAACTTCATCGTGTTTCTTTCTCAGCCCAACTTATTGGGCACCCCTAGTTATTTATATTCAATTAAGTTACATTATATATGAGTATTGGTAAAAATGAAATACATAATATTATTTAAAGTGATATAGTCGTTTTAGATAGTATGTCTAGGATAGAGAGAAAGGTTAGATATCTACTTGCTTGGATTTTAAGAAGTATAATTCTTTTTTGTACCCGAAAAAAAGAAGGCTTACTTGTGACCTGACGCTCCATAATCTTTGATTGTTATTTTTACGTTGTAGTAAATTGGAACCTCACTGAATGTTTGATCCCAATCTTTTTTGACTTTTTCCCATACTTTCGGATGCTCAATTCTTAAACGGTTTCCAAAGCCAGCAACGTCTACTCGATATTTCCTTTGCGTTTTTTTAATTGTATGTTCAACCAATCGTTTTACTTCTTTTTCGGTGGATTCTTCTGCCCGTTTTAGAAATGTATTATCAAAAGAGTTACCTGAAACCACCCAATTCTCAGATAATCGCCCTTCTGATTCGATGTTTACATCAAAAGAGATATAGTTTCCCTTAACATGAGAGGTGATTTTACTTTTCATAGAATCTAGCTCATATACGATTAGCCCACTAGTCTGTTTATCAAAACTTTTTACCAAACCGCCTTTCCCCTTGCCTGTTATCCATGTTATCCCCTCCAATTCCTCTTCATTTAAAAAACCACGCAGTTTTTTTGTCTTTCCTTTTATCACGGCAGCTCCTGCAAATTTCACTTCTCCATTTTCCGAGATCACATTTTGCAAAAGAAAACTGGATCCTGATTTTAGCTTACCGTCTAATTTAATAATCGAGATAGGAGGCAAAATTCTTGTCGTTCGATAGGCATTATCTACCATTCCAAACAGACGAAATGCTGGAACTTCTCCTGCTTTCTTTGATACTAGGGTATTGCTAGCTCTCCCTTTACTAATAAACATAAGGCAGCTTGGTCTAAAATCATTATCCCGAAGATATTGATCAAGTAATCGATCTAAACTATACGATCGTGCAAGTTTATCACCGATTACAATGACTTTCATGTGACTGGCATTAAAAGGAAGATCCGTTCTTAATGATAATTCACGAACCTCTTGAAAGATGGAGTCTCCCGTTTCAGAAATATTAACATAAGATTGTTGTTGCGATCCCCCTTCTTTACTCATTGAACTTGCTAATTGTGAGGTAATAAGTTGATAAGTTGTAGTAATCTGATCTTTTTTGGAATAGCCTTCATCTTGTTCGTTTATCTTTTTCTCTATGGTTGACTTTTTCCCTTTATCGAATGCCACCCCTACACCTAAGCTTAGCTCTTCAATTTCATGACTGCTCCAACAGCCTGTAAGAGAAAAGAGTAAAAGGACAGACAGCGAAACCAAGAGAAATCGTATATTGTTATGAGGTAACTTCATTGTTTTCTTCCTTTCCATCTCGCGATAATAAGAAGGAGAAGTGGTAGTAAACCAAATAAAAACAATGCAATATTGCCAATGATATCCCCAAGTTTAAATAGATCATTGATATTTTTTGGGGTGATGGAAATGACGTAAATTAGCGGAAGTAAACCATACATAACTGAACTAATGTTCTTTTTCGAAAGTTGAGCCAGCCCTAAAGCAGCTGCGTAGTAGCTGATGGTAAAGGTAGTAAACATTTGCATAATCCATACCACCAGCAACAAAGAATCAAACCGTTCAAAAATCAAACCGGTTATCTCAAAACTTCGTATCAAATCAAGCGTTGGCCATGTCCTCGTGACCACTTCATCGACGGATAACGCTCCAATGACCATCACAACTGTTATCACATAAAAAAATAATGGAACGGAAATTCCAACTAGAACCATTTTGATTGCTTTGTTCGGCTGTTGCATAAACGCCATGATGACCAGCAGGATTTCAGGACCTGTAAATGCGAGAGTCGTCGCCTTTACTCCTTTTAGCACAGGGATGAAACCAGTCCCTATTACCGGGCGTAAATTATCGATCTCAAATATTTTTAAGCTCATAAGGGCTACTAGCAAAAAAAGGAAAATCGTAATAGGTAATATAATTTCAAACAGACGGGCAATCGGGTTGATACCGCCTATGATCAGATAGAGACCTATCCACATAAATGGCATCATAATTGCCCAGATAGGGGTACCTTCCAGCAAAAAATACCTTATTACTTCCGCCATTGAACGGAGTTGAAACCCGGAAGTTAAAAGAAAATAACATACTATAAGTAAACTAAGTAACCCGCCCACCCATTTTCCTACAATTTCACGGCTGTATTGATAAATGGTTTTTTGGGGAAACTGTTGGCATAATTTGACCATGATCACCCCTGCGATTATCGCGATCAGCCCGCCTAAAATAACACTTATCCATACATCTGGTGTATTCACCTTCTCTGCAGCTGTTCTAGGCAGTGTGAGGATTCCTGAACCAAGTATAAAGTTGCTGATGATAACAGCTGCTTGTGCCGTGGTAATTCGATCTTTTGGACTGACAATCATCCTTTCATGTTCCTTTCACAATAGGTTATCCTTTACGTATAGGATTTTTCGTATGCATCATCTTTGGACGACGTTTCATCATCATAAGGGGCATGCGAACCATCAAATCTTTCCATTCACTTAAACGATAAGGAACGGCTGGACTCATATAAGACACGCCAAAACTTTTTAGTTTCACTAAATGGCTTGTCATGAAAAGGAAAAATAGAATGACTCCATATAATCCAAGTATGGCAGCACAAAGCATGGCTACGAAGCGAAGAATACGCAATGTAATCCCTACACTATATTGAGGATTGGCAAAAGATGAGATCGCAGTTAACGCCACTACTATCACCAAAATGGGGCTAACAATCCCTGCCTGTACAGCCGCTTCACCAATGATTAACCCACCGACAATTCCCATTGCTGGACCAATTGGCTTTGGTAACCGAAGTCCAGCTTCCCTTAAAATTTCGATCGATATTTCCATAAATAATGCTTCGATAAGTGCAGGAAATGGAACACTGGACCTCGCACCTATAATGGAAATGGCTAACTTAGTAGGAATCAATCCTGGATGAAATGAGAGGAATGCAATATACAAAGCCGGTGTAAAAAGAGCCAGGATAGCTGCTAGATAACGAAGTAAACGGATGAACGTGCCAGGAATCCACCTTTCATAATAGTCTTCTGGTGATTGTAACATCATGCTAAAGGTAACCGGAACGATCAAAGCGAAAGGCGTCCCATCTAGTAAAATGGATACCCGACCTTCCATCAAGGCAGCAATCACACGATCAGGACGCTCTGTACTTTGTACCTGTGGAAAAGGACTAAGATAATTATCTTCGATAAGCTGCTCTACATAACCTGATTCTGGCACATTATCAAGATCAATTTTCTTAATTCGCTTTTCTACCTCTTGTACTAATTCAGGATCCACAATTTCTTTTATGTAAGCGACGACTAAGTCTTTTTTTGAACGCTTTCCCACTTGAAATTTTACTAACGATAAATTATCAATTTCACCATTCCCTCTCAAAAAAGATGTATTATCACTTAAGGATTCAGTGAAACCGACCCGTGGACCTCTGACTAATGCCTCTGATACTGGCTCTTCAATCGTCCTTGTTTTTAATTTTGTTGTACCAAGGATTAGCGCATCAAATGATCCATCAATTAAAAGCGCGGTAGAACCTGTTAATACTTTTGATACTAACTCTTTAATAGAAGCAATCTCTTCTACTTCACTAATAGGCAGCACATGATTTTTTACAAATTTGTTTAAATTGCTTTCCTTCACAAAGGATAGCTCCTGTTTATATTCTGTTGTGAAATCAACCATCAATGATGTCATAATATGTTTATTAATCAGATCTTTATCTGATAATCCATCCACAAAAATAATGGATGCTCGAATGCCAGTACGCCCAAGATTAAACTCTCGAAAGTGCACATCCCAGTTATGACCGATTTCTTGTCTAACTAATTCTAAGTTTAAAGTCAAATCATCTGTAATCAGATGATTTGAGCCTTGAGGCTTAGATTCTTGTTGATCTTCAATTTTGTTAGGTTGTTTTTCTTTTTTTCTAACCTTTAATTTCCGTTCTCGCATTTTCATCACTCTTCCTTGCGAATCCAATTAAAAAATCTGAAGATCATGTACGGAATGAAAAACACGATAAAAGCTTGTATAAAAACTTTCCAGTCTGGAAGATAGGAAACAATAGAATTCCACATATTAACCACCTTTATATGCCCAAATAACAGTAGCTGAAACCACGAACCAAAGTATGTAAAATAAAGTGATTTCCTTAATGTTCCTTGGATAGCATTATCTTTGGCTTATATGTGGAAATTTAAACATTTTATATAACAACCCTTCATCACTCTGGGCTTCAACGTTTTATATGTATTTTGAACAAGTTCTACCAGCGAGTGATATAATTTCCCGATCCTGAGCAGCGGTGACTACTCTTATAGGATGTGCATAAAAGTAACTCATAAATTTAAAGCAAAATAAATTAAAAAAAGCACCATCCAAAATTTTGGATAGTACCTATTTCAATAGTTCATTAACTGTAATGAATTTATATCCCTCATTTGATAATGATTGCAATATTCCTTTAATTGTATTTAGCTCTTCGCCAGTATCATCATACATTGGGTGTATCAAGATTATAGAACCAGGTTTTACATGTTTCTTCACATAACTCACTTTGTCAGTGGCAGAAGTATAGTAAGTATCTGGTTCAAGACTCCAAGTGATGGTATCTCTATTATTCTTATATAAATAATAAGGCAAGCCTACGAGTTTTTTTCCATTCGGAGGTCGGAAATCAATTTGACCTTTATACCCTGCTTCTCGAATTAGATTATCCGTTTTTTCAATTTCCTCCTTGATGTAAGAAGGGGATTTAAAAACCATCCGCTGATGGGAATATGTATGATTTCCTATTTGATGCCCAGCACTTACAATTTTTTTAGCTTCTTCAGGATTTTTTTCAATTTCATTACCAATTAAAAAAAAGGTCGCTTTTACATGGTATTGTTGTAACAAAGGTAGAATTTTTTCTACATTTTTTGTTGGTCCATCATCAAAGGTCAATGCGACTACCTTTTGGTCGGTCTTCACCTGGTCGGTTAGTCCACCAAATAACTGGAAGGTTCTAGAATTCATTAACTTATAGGTTCCAAGTAATAAAAGGAACACTAACAAAATTCCAATTCCACTATATATTAACTTCTTTTTCATAAAACCAGCCTTTCTTTCGAATTTAATTAAAGTCTATTTTTATAGTAACATAATCTACTAACTTTCCAAGATGAGGTATTTACTGTAAAACTTTAAAACTATCTAGAGTAAATTAAAATGGTATTTCATCATCATCTGCCTTTTACTAAGTCGATAATGTGAAAAAGTGCCAGTTCTCAAAAAAGGGAACTGACATCATATAATTATTTAACAAGTCTCTCCCGAACCACTTCACTTCGATAAGAATCTGCAATCTCGGAAAGTGCCATATACTATTGGTCTAATTTTATAATCTTATTCAACAAAAAATCTACTTTCTCTTTAAGATGTTCTTTTACACTATCATCAAGGTCCATTTCATCCATGGTCTCTTTTAATTTGCCGAACCATGCTGAGGCCCTTTCTGGAGCTATTTGAAATGGGTGTCTTTCTTTAACCTGTGATACTTGCTCACCTTGTTCCTGAATAGATTCCTCGGAAACTAAGCGATTGATAAATACTCTTTGCCGATTTTTCAGCAATTCTATAGCCGTGTTTCTTTCATTAAACATATTAATATAGTATGTATCCTTTAGCAGCTTATCATAAAAGCGGTCAACCAACTCATTCACTTTTTCCTGTTCCAATGCGATAGTCATTATCAATTCCCTCTTTTTCTTGATTGGAGTAGTTTCTACTATTATTATAGTGTAAATAACAATGCGGATTTGTGACTTACATCACGAAAAAGACTTTGAGGAAGAAAAAAGACACCTCTGTTAATCTTAACAGCAGGTGTCCCTAAAGCTGATATAAAATTATTCATTCCTTGACCGCTGATTATAATCCCTTTCAATTCCTTTTTTCCAGCTTCGATCAATCTTTTTGCCACTTCGAAGGTTGACCACGGCTTCATTTACAGCTTCATAATTTAATTGCGTTCCTTTATTGTCCGCGTGGTAATCAACGGCGAAGTCCTCATCGATACCAAATCGTGCTGCCGTTGAAATGGCATCGATATTGGCTCCAAGGAACAGGAATTCCCATCCGTATTTTTCCTTTTGATGCTGAACCATTTTTTTGATTTTGTCGGCTGTGAATTCACGGCTGGCATTTTCCATCCCATCCGTTGTAATAACAAAGAGTACTTTTTCTGCACGTTCAGCCTCACTCGTTCTCTTTTGTACATTCACGAATTTTTGAATGGTAAAACCAATGGTATCTAATAATGCAGTGGTGCCGCCAACTTGATAATCTTCTTCAGTGATAGGAGAAATGCCCCTTACATTGATACGGTCGTGGAATAATTCGTACTCGTGATTAAATAATACGGTCGTAACAATGGCTTCCCCTTCAGCCTTTTGCTGTTTCTTCAGCATCGCATTATAACCACCAATTGTATCAGCCTCAAGTCCTGCCATGGAGCCGCTTTTATCTAAAATAAACACTAATTCTGTTACATTTCTTTTCATGAATATACCATCCTCCGTTCTTTGATAAACAAAGGATAACACTAATCCATTACGAAATGGTCGCTTGGGAAGCGACATTTCAGGCACCGAGTATTGGCTGGTCAAAAGCAAATAAAGCCTCATTGATTTCATGAATATTGTAATTAGCATGTTGAATAAAATACTCAATAATCACATCAAATTTATTGCTGCGTGACAAGGTATAACCGGCTGCAGCTAGCAGCTCCATCGTTTCATCCACAGTTAATTTTAACGCAACGGCAAAAGCAATCGTGGTTTTCTTTTTCGGGGTATAATCGTCTTCATTTCGGATTTTGGAGAATAATCGCCGGTCAATATTCGCCCTTTTATACGTCTCTACATCCGTCATTCCTTTTTCATCAATGGAACGAAGCAGCCGCTCGGAAAAAGATTCATCGAGTTGGTCCAACAGGTTGACTAAGGAATACTCTGCTTCTTTATACAGATCCGGCTGAACAAATTCGACTTCTTGCGGTTGTTCCAATATATATCGTTCTTCTCTATTACGATTAAACGTGATTTCTACTTCTTCTACATAATGCTCATCAATATATTGATGAATCGATGTAAATAATTTCTTGCTTAAACCGAAAGAACCTTTGTCAAAAACAACCAGATAAACAAGCATATCATGATGTAATAAAAAAGAACCGATGGTCGAAACCGCGATTTGTAATGCTTCCTCCTTTGGATAACCATATATGCCAGTCGAAATTAATGGAAATGCGATGGACTCACATTGATGATTTTTTGCCAACTTCAAAGAGTTATAGTAACTTGCCTTTAACAGTGCTGCTTCATTTTTGGAACCACCCTGCCAAATAGGTCCAGGTGTATGTATGATATATTTGGCCTCCATGTTAAAGCCATCTGTTAAAACGGCTTCTCCAACCTTGCATTCTCCCATTTTATCGCATGCTTCTTGCAACTCATTGACACCTGCCGCACGAAATATAGCACCGCATACGCCACCACCCATTTTCAGCGATGTATTCGCAGCATTCACAACCGCATCCACCTTCATCTTTGTAAGATCATGGCGAACAATTTCTAATGGCATAAGTTTTCCCCTCCCCAAACCATTTTTTATAGTGTTCATTATATCAGAAAAAAATTTGATATTCGTAACAGTTGGTGCCTGACACTCTTTTACTGGTCTTTTAATTAATAAAGCATGTACGTTCGACAAAATTCTGGTTGTGACACAGGCACGACCTTGATATATTATTTATATCTGATATACTTTTTATATCGATTGTTTCGATCTCTTTGGAGGTGATTTTTATTAAGATTTGCCCTTATTTAGAATACTCATTCCAAATACTAGGCAAAAAGTGGAACGGGTTAATCATTCACTATTTGTCCCTTTGTGAAAACAATTCAACCAGTTTTACAGAAATGGTTCAAGAAATTTCTAACATTACGCCCAGAGTCTTATCCATGAGGTTAACTGAACTAATTGAGTATGGTCTGGTTAAGAAAGACGTTATAGATTCACCAACCGTAACGATTTCATATAAATTAACCGAAAAAGGGCAAGCACTTGTTTCTGCCTTACAGCCTATCCAGAAATGGGCAATTGAAAATAAAGATAAGGTTTAATTAAAAAACAGGAGTGATCAAAATGAATAGTAAAAATAATATGATGTGCGATTTGGAAACAGGGGTTTGTGGCAGCGCAGGAGACGAGGAAATGGAAATGATTGACTTTAATCAACCCAAAAAAACGATTAATCTTTATTATGTTACCGACCCAATCTGCTCCCACTGTTGGGCACAAGAGCCAGTGCTCCGTCGTTTTGAAGAGCAATATGGCGATAACTTTACCTTCCATACGGTTATGGGAGGATTATTAGAAAAATGGGGCGATGGACCTGTCGACCCAGCAAATGGAATCGCAAAACCATCTGATGTTGCTGGACATTGGAGAGAAGTTGGTGAATATACGCGCATGCCAATTGATGGCACACTTTGGTATGACAACCCGATTCACTCATCCTATCCCCCATCTATTGTATTTAAGGTCATTCAAAAGCAAAATGAAGCGTTAGCTCGTGTGTTTTTACGCCGTGTGAGAGAAGCCGTTTTCGCATTCAATCAAAATATTGCAGAGAAGTCGATTTTAGTGAAAATCGTGAATAATCTTGGACTTAATGGAGAAGAAATTGTAAATGAAGCAGAGCTGCCAAGCGGACAGCAATTATTAAATGAAGATTTCGTGCTAGCTGCCAAATTAGGTGCCAGAGGGTTTCCTACGATTGTCATGATAAATGAGGAAAATAAAGGTGTGAAGATTGTTGGTGCTCGCCCATTAGAATACTATGTTGCAGGGCTAAAACAAGTACTAGATTCAGAGACTCTCCAACCTAAACAACAACCAGCACTTTCTAGCCTGCTTGAAAAAGAAAAGCTTTTATTTTCGAAAGAGATTGAGGTAATGTACGATCTTGAAAAAGCAGAAATTAACGCTTTTGCTGAAAAAGAACTTTCATCAAGCAGTTTTCAAGTGAGGGAAATTCTAGGTGAAACCTATTTTGTGACGAAATAATCACGAAAACAGTAACTGGTTCCGTTCCCTATCGCTATAATTAAAAATGGAACCAAAAATGACTATCAAATTGTAAACTAATTTGATAGTCATTTTTTATTGGTATATCAAGCTTTTTACAGAATAAGTGCTTAAATTTGTACAATGATAATGATTACTTATACATAAAAAACACAATTGGTACTTTTTGCATATGCCTTTTGTCTTTTTTAAAGTCTATTGTATCTGCTTTGGTTTTCCAATATAGCTAAACGAATTAGCTTCACTTTTATTTCTTTACTTAATGAAAGCCATTCAGGTTTAAGGATTTTCATTTTACATTCCCCCATTAGAGTATTGTTCAGTTTCAAGAAGTTTTTAAACAACTTATTTTGTAACAATATTCATCTGAGATGCAATTGTTTTTTCTACTAACTTTATCATTCCCGATTCCTCAAACTTTTTAACATTTTTCGTTTTCCATTTTATTTGAATTTTCTACATTTTTTTCATTTACTGTTTTGAATCGTAAGGAATCACCGTTTAATAATCGGACTCTTTTGATTCATCGGCGCTATCCTCTGCTGGAATAACAGAAGCCTCCAGCGCAGGGGAATCAATATACTCCATAACTTTTACCTTTGGCGGCTCTGGCCGACTTTGACCATACAAACGCACGTAGATTTCTTCAATTTCCTCTCCTGTCAAATCGCCCCGCTTCAGCAATTCTTCTGCAATTGAATGGACAAAGTCGGCGTTTTCATTTACTAGCTTCTTTACTTGAAGCATTTGGTCTTTTAACAACACGTTGATTTTTGGACGGAGCGCTCTAAGTCCATCGATTCGAGAACCTATCGCCAGCCAGCTGAACAGCTCATCTCCCATACCTACCATTCCAAGGTAGGCGCCAGCTAACAGCGTAGCATGCTGCAGGTCGGAAGTGACTCCGTTTAATTTCTTGAAGAGGAACTCTTCTTCCACCGCCCGTGCAGCCAGACACACCTGGATTTCTGCTAGGATTTCGCTATCGCTTCTATTATACCGCTCCTCTGTCGGCTTGGTGGCTGCAAGACCTAGCGCACTGCCCCTGCGGATAATTGTTACCTTCCAAACCCGTTCGTGCGGCTTCAATAGATACTGAGCGACTGCATGGCCGGCCTCATGGTAGGCGACATTACGCTTCTCATCTTCCATCATAGAGCTCAGAGGCTGCTTTAGTCCCCACTCATAAGTCTCCATGGCGGCCCGGAAGTCCTCGTAGCTTGCTAACTGCGCACCATGTTGGTGTGCAATTACAACAGACTCATTAACGATGTGTTTGATTTGTGCTGGGCTATAACCAATCGTATCAAGTGCAGCCTTCTCAGGTGTAAGAGTAGCGTCCCTTTTTACCTTTTCGAGGTAATAGTTGAATACGTCCACCCTTCCATCATAATCTGGGGAATCGACCCAAAGCTTCCGATCAAATCTGCCGGGGCGGAGCAGCGCCTGATCGAGTACATCGGGCAGATTGGTTGCTCCGATTGTCAGCACTGCAGGGCGTTCTGCTTTTTTGCGCCGCAACCCAAGTGAACGTAGCAATTTGGCAATCTTGGAGTTATCAATATTTGGCGGGTCCATCTGTAGAAGCAGCTCATTAAGCAGGCCCGAACCCATGCCCGCCATGCCCAGCATCCCACCCATACCACCACCGCCGCCTCCTGCCGAACGACTCATTCCGATTGCATCGATTTCGTCGATAAAGATAATACAGGCGCCGTATACTTTCGCAAGCTTCCTCGCCTTCCTATAGAGGCCCATCACCTTCAGGTTGCCGACACCGAAGAACATATTTTGAAAACTAGGAGCCGATGCGTAAGCAAAGGGAACCTGCGCTTCGTTCGCAATTACCTGTGCCAAATAGGACTTTCCAGTGCCAGGGGGCCCACATAACATCAACCCTCGTATCGCCTCACCACCCATGTCCTTAAACTCCTTGACGCCCTTTAGCAAAACGACAATCCGCTTGGCATTATCAACGATTTCGGGATTTCCTCGGTAATCATCCCAAGTCGAACCAGTCTCGCCAGGCAGAATCCAGTAAGTTCGTCCCCGTGCCAGGAACCAAAAAAGTGCAACAAACTGGATAATCATAAACAACATTGCAAAGAGCAACTGCAGCAAATAACTAACAATAGTCAACGCTACCTGCCAATAGGCCGGCCCTCCCCTTAAGAGAATCATTCCTAAGAAAAAGATGGCCGCAAGCCAGAGAAGCGATTTACGCCACTTGACCCATTGATATTTCCTCATAGCTTCACTACCTTTCGGAATATTCAGAATAATATATGAGGAATTAGCCCTAAAAGTGCCTAGAAAGGTGTCAGGCACCTAATAAAGACAATTGTCCATCATATACGGACACCTTTAATTATGTTTAAGGCGAATAACTTGAGAATCATACTGATATTTATTCGTTGTCTAATCAGGTCATACCTTATTTATGTGAACGACATTAAGATTTCTTTCTGTTGAAGTGTTGTTAATAATTTCCATATCCCTATTAAAAATGTTCTTTAAATCCAGGCACCTTTTCCCTACAAAGGCATAGATAGATTTACCTATTCCTATGGACAAAATATTGCTATTAAACAATGAAAAAGCCCTCCATGTAGGAAGGCTTCACCTTGCTTATTTAATTAATTTATTTTTAATGTCCAATAAATATTTGAGTACAGCTGCTATACCGCTTATGAAATAGAATGTTATCAGAATCCATCCTGTTGGATCTATTGGAAACATGGTTATTAGAATGTTCAACGGCAAAACAATATATACGATATCCTTTAAATAATCTAAAACAAATGAGGGATCGAACTTGCCTGCCCAAAAAGATTGGAAGAATGCAATAAGAAAATTAAGAATCATTAGTCCAAATACAGCCCACATTGTGTAGAGCATCCAGTCTGAAAGTGTAAAGCCCATTTATCATCACCACCTTACAATATACTATGCTAGTAATAATGTAAGGTGAAGACGACAACAAGTTAAATTAACAAAATTTTCAGAAATAAGAAGTTAAATAAAAAAAGGGTTTTTGGATTCTTAACCTGTATCTGCATAAATGTTAATCTACAGTCTTGCTGCATTTCCTTTCAGCTGTTCATAATGATAGTTGGTAAAAACCATACTCTAGGTCAATTAACACCCGTTTTCTCCATCTTTCTATTTGAATCTAGCAAAGGGTAATGAAAATCATTGTGAGATTGATTGTTATGGTTTATTCACTTTGTTAAATGGGTACTGTATTGTCATCCCAAATTTATAGGAGGTAATATCAAATGAACAATGAACAGTACCCGAGCAAATTACCCGCACAGGAACAAAACCAGCAACCAGGAATTGAGAAGGATATGAAGCCACTTCCAGATACGGAAAATCCGAACTACAAAGGAAGTAACAAGCTACAAGGAAAGAATGCCATAATTACCGGTGGTGACAGTGGAATTGGACGTTCTGTATCAATAGCTTTCGCAAAGGAGGGGGCAAATGTTGCGATTATTTATTTAAACGAAAGCAATGATGCCGAAGTAACCAAACAGCTGGTTGAGGAGGAAGGTGGAAGATGCCTATTAATTGCTGGAGACATCGGTGATGAATCCTTCTGTAAAAATGCCGTACAGCAAACAGTAGATGAGCTGGGTGGACTTGATATACTTGTGAATAATGCAGCTGAACAGCATCCTCAAGAAAGCATTTTGGATATAGGGACAGAACAACTGGAAAAGACATTCCGGACAAATATTTTTTCTATGTTCCATTTAACAAGATCCGCGTTGCCTCACCTTAAGCCAGGAAGTGCGATTATTAATACAACATCTATCACTGCCTATCAAGGACATCCAAAGCTGCTTGACTATTCTTCTACTAAAGGTGCAATTACAACCTTTACACGGTCTCTTGCCCATCAGCTAGCCGAAAAAGGAATCAGGGTAAATGGAGTCGCTCCAGGACCTATTTGGACACCGCTTATCCCTTCTACTTTTACCGCGGAAGAAGTAAGTAAATTTGGACAGGATACACCGATGAAGCGCCCTGGACAACCGGAAGAGGTTGCTCCTGCGTATGTCTACCTTTCATCAAATTCAGATTCATCCTATGTTTCTGGACAAATTCTGCATATAAATGGTGGAAAAGTCGTTAATGGGTAGGTAGATACAATAAAAAGGGATTCGCAATTCATCCCCTCCCAGAATTAGAACTGAAACAGAAATATAGCCCATTTCCAAGCATATATTTTAAAAGTTTAGGACGGTTCCTTTTATAAACAGTGGTTACCATCCCATCCATAAGCAAAAAAGAGAGACAAATAATTTACATTATTAATACAACTTGTCCACACCTCCCAATTTACTCCTACATTTAATGTAAAAAGGGAGGTGAAATTTATTGAGTATAGAGGACGTTATTTCAATTGGAGCAAATTGCATTGTTCAAATCAGAAATCGCTTTTTTCTTTTAGTAGAAATCGAAGTGGAAGCAGGCAATGTTGCATTTGAAGAATTCGTGTTTATTCGTATATCACGACAAGAGGCCAGGACATTGTTGGATGCAGGAGTCCATCGTTGTGAAATTACAACCCGCGTTCCGAGATCAGATGATGTAGAAGTAGAATTTATTTGTCTCTTGATTGTAGATGGAGAGGCATTTGCAGTGTTTGATGTAGAAAACGACACGGACGAAGCAGTTCTTGTCGAAATCCCATTAGCAGCAGCACGTCGATTAATCCGCAGAGGTGCAAGGGAATGTACTGTCATTGACAGATTGCGAGATTAAGATTTTTAAAAAGAATGAATAGATTACATTAGAGGGCTATTTACGCGAATAGTCCTTTTGTTTTTTATAATTAGGCTGTGTAAAACTAGTTTGTTGATTTCCGCTCCAGGCGCTTCGCTTTCCGAGGGCGGGTTCGTGGAGCCTCCCGCAGGAGTCTCGCGCCCTCCGCTCCAATCAACAGGGTCACAATATCAGCAATTACCTTTAACACTGCCTCTTATAAAAATAAAAGGATCATTATATTTTTCTATATCGTATCCACGGATAAATATTTTGGATGATGATGGGTAATTTATTATAGTCTGAAGATTATTAAGGTACATTTATAGGAGGAAATAAATGAGACTCAGAATACTTTATAAATTGTCGATGGTCGTTTTGGTTACAGCATCTATTTTAATAGGAGCCTTTTATCCTAATACGAAAGCGATGAGTGTGGAAGCAGCGAGAATCCCAGGGAATAATCAAAAGGCAGATCTTGTGATTAAAAATGGGCACATCTTAACGATTAATGCGAAAAAGGATGCCTTTGTCAAAGGGACAATTGTAATAAAGGATAAGAAAATCATTGCAATTGGCGATGAAAATTTGGAAAAACAATATAAAGCCTCTAAAGTCATTAATGCCAATGGTAATATAGTGATGCCGGGAATGATTAATACTCATAATCATGTTCCAATGGTTGCGTTTAGAAGTATTGGTGAAGAAGGAGTAGGCAATCGGTTATTTGATGTTTTTTTTCCACTAGAAGGAAAATTACTTTCAAGGGACCTAATTTATAAAGCATCCATTCATGGCGTCATAGAAATGGCAATGGGCGGAGTTACGACATATGCAGATATGTATTACCACGAAGATGAAGTAGCAAAAGCGACAGAAAAGATTGGCATTAGAGGAGTTCTTGGAGAAACGGTTATTAGCTTTCCAACAGTCGATGCTCCTGAACCATATGGCGGACTAAAATATGCAGAGGACTTCATTAAACAATATAAGAATCATGAACTAATTACCCCATCTGTGGTAGCCCATGCTCCCTACACAGTTAGCCCTGAGATGATTAAGGCATCGAAAGATTTAGCCAAAAAATATCAGGTACCATTTGCGATTCATGCGGCAGAGTTTGCTGATGAAGCACAAAGAGTAGAAACCAAGTTTGGTCAGAAGTATCCTTCCGTCATAAAATACTTGGATTCTTTAGGAATATTAGATGAAAATACAATGCTTGCACATGCCATCCATATTGATGATGAGGACATTAACATCATTAAACAAAGAGGAGCCACAATTGCCCATAATCCAATAGCGAATACAAAAGGGGCAACCGGTGTGGCACCAGCTATTAAGATTGATAAAGCAGGGATTAAGATGGGATTGGGTACAGATGGGCCAATGAGCTCGAACACCATGGATGTATTCGGGACAGCGGGATATGCGGCAAGAGTCCATAAATTGGTCAACAAAGATCAAAGTGTAATGCCGCCAAGTAAGGTTGTCGAACTTGCCACAATCGGTGGTGCAAAAGCACTTGGGTTGGATAAAAAAATCGGCTCACTAGAAGTCGGGAAATACGCGGATATTATTATTGTAGACATCCATGCGCCTAATACTTTTCCAACATATGATCCGTATGCAACGTTAACATATTCAGCAGGACCGCAAAATGTAAGAGATGTGATCGTCAATGGGAAATTGATTGTAGAAAACAAAAAACTTAAGACATATGATTACAAGAAAAATCTGAAGGATATGGAAGGAATCTATAAACAAGTAGCAGAAGTAGAGAAAACACTTCCCTATCATCAACAAAAACCAACGGGTGAATGATGTATTCAACAAAAAAGCGAAGCTTGAGGGAATTATCCTCAAGCTTTTAACCCTTTTTTTACCGGCACTCATATCAATTTATAACATGAGAACCCTCCCTGTGGAGTTTTACTGTACACTATTTTTGTGGCTTCCCCTTCATGCATGTGACCATCACACCGTTTTCTCCGCACATCACTATCCATTTTCCATCATCGAAACAAGAGTCTCTTTGAGTAGAGTAGCTCAGCCAATAGGCATGCACATCATTATTGTTACCACTCATTTTATTCACAAAGAGTTAAACCGTCCCTAGCTGTCAGAATATTATCAACAAAATCTTACATAAAACTTTTTCCTTTTAATTTCAATCAATTTTACTGTATGTTGGTTTTTTGTAATGGTCTGTCCCTCTTCTTGCATAAAGATATACAAAGGGGGGATTTTTATTTTATATCCAAATAAACTTATTAGAATTACTGTTGCTTATGTTTTTATTACCTCAGCACTTATGAAATTAATGGGTACCGAAATAGCGAATCATTTTCTTGGATTAGGACTTCCCTATCCCCACATGATGTTAAAGATTATCATTTTAATAGAAATGGTTTGCGGAATTCTACTATTGGTTAATAAAGCTGTTAAAAATGCAGTGGTACCATTAATTGGTATTATGATCGCAGCCATTCTATTAACAAAGGTTCCTTTACTGCACACGGGCTTCCTTCCATTCGCATTTGGTGCTCGTTTAGACATTGTACTGTTAGTTTTGCTAGTTTATCTATACAAGGCCAAATAAGATTTCCCTGTTTTTTGGGGTGCAGTTCAAAACGTTTGTAAGGATTTAATTTAGCTAATCGGTACTTCAGAAGTCTAGTGAACAAAAAAAGGATAGAAAAGGAATCACGTATTCCCGCTTCCTACCCCTTTAAAAATAATTCCATTTTCTACTTCATTACTTAACTAATTTTAAGAAGTTTTACTCTCTTCATACGGGATTGGTACCTGGGACGGTTCCTTCAATTTTCTTTTCATCATTACATAATAGAGTACTGATGGAACCACCAATCCTAATATCCAGGCTATATCGGCTCCCCCCATTGCTTTCGCACCAGGTCCTACATAGAACGAGGTGTTCATAAATGGAACTTCGGCGATAATTGAAACGAGGAACGATATAGCAGTAATTTTGTTTACTTTTCCGTACTTTCCATTTAAATCAAAAATATCTTTAATACTATACTCCCCGTGACGCAGGACGTAAAAATCAATGAGGTTAATGGCTGTCCATGGAATTAAAAAGTAACTAATAAATAAGATAAAGTTGATAAAATTGGACAAGAAATTTCCCTGACCCCAAATAGCCAGTAAAGTTCCAACTGTTCCTATTCCAAAGATAAAGAACATTCTTACTTTTGGAGTTACTTTTATTTTTGAAAAAGGCTCAACAGTAGATATGGTTGACATAAAGGCGCCATATAAATTAAAAACATTGATGGAAAACTGACCTAGGATGATCACAGCAATTAAAACAAACGAAAAACTTCCAAACTGATTAGCGAGATTCGTGCCGGAATTACTTAGGAAATTTGGAATGGCCGTTGTCAATAAGACTCCTAAAACCATCATCCAAACAGTGCCTAAAACAGTCCCTGCATACGTATACCAAAACGTTTTTGAGTAATTCGTATCAATTGGCAAATACCTTGAGTAGTCAGCGACATATGGTGCAAAAGAGATCTGCCAGGTTGCTACCACACTAACACTTAACATAAAGATTGGTAGATTGAACTCAGCTGGAGACCAGCTTCCAGACGGAACAGGTAATTGGAAGACAATAAACGTAGCAGCTATGAAAACAAGAAAGAAAACCCATGTCAAATACTTTTGCATCTTATGAATAAGATCATGGCCAATCATTGTCACGATAAAGGTGATGATATTCAGAACAATGATACTCAAAGTTAAGTTAAGGTCTAAGGCACTGCTCAATACTTGTGCACCTAACAAACCACTGCTTGCAAAAAAACCTAAGTACATGAAAATAACTAGAATTAAGGGAATCACGGCCCCAATCACACCAAATTGTGCACGGCTTTGAATCATTTGGGGGATCCCGAGTTTAGGTCCTTGAGCAGAATGTGAAGCCATAAAAATGGCTCCTATTAAATTACCAACGATAATAGCTACAACACTCCAAAAAAGATTTAAGCCAAAAGTGACACATAATGATCCTGTTACAAGTGTGGTAATGTGCATATTTGCAGCAAACCAAACTGCAAACAATCCTCTTGGTTTTCCATGACGTTCATTAGCTGGAATATACTCAATACTTCTTGTCTCAATTTTCATAGATCTGCCCCCTGAAATATATTATTTGGTGACTTATCTTAGGAGTGAACTTCTTCTTTATTCAACTTGCGTTCATCTATGTTTTCTTTTTCCTTTAAAACAAAGCTGAGTAAATCCAATGCCAGCCGTGCACCTACTTGACCGGTCATTCCAGCTGGGTCATATGGCGGTGCTACTTCGACCAAATCAAAGCCAATCACTTTTCCTCTTTTAGCTATTCCTTCAAGCAATTCATTTACTTCATCGTAAATAAATCCTCCTGGTGAAGGGGTACCTGTTCCGGGTGCTACTGAAGGATCCAAACCATCAATATCTAGGGTAATATAGTATTTTTCTCCTTCTGGAAGTAGTTCTATCACCCTTTCAATTCCCATTTTCCTAATTTGGCGCGGTGATAATATAACACTTCCATATTCTCGTGCTGCATCCACATCTTCTTTCAAACTGCTGGAAATTCCTCGAATTCCAAATTGGAAAATTTTCTGAACATGGTCCATTTCAGATAAACGGCGGATACAGCTTCCATGCCCATATCTTTGCCCGGAACGATGATCTGCCCAATCCAAATGTGCATCGATTTGAATAACATGAAAAGGCCCTAACTCTTCTAAAGCTTTACCAACTGGAATGGTAATGGAATGATCTCCGCCTAATACAACCGGCATGGCTCCTTTTGAAACAATCTTTCTAATGGCTTCTTCTGTGTTTTCATGGCATTGCATCATATCTCCATGAACCATGTCCACATCGCCGCAATCTACTACTTTCCATCTTGGCCCCAAATACGTAATATCTTTTTCAATATCGTAAGCTCCATTTAATCCAAAACTGTAAAGTGTAGATCCTTCACGAATCCCCCTTGGACCCATTCTTGCTCCCGATTTCCATTGAGTACCCATATCATTTGGAACTCCAATAACGGCTACATCCGCATCTAGTTGATTAATATCTGAACAAACAGGATATTTTCCAAAAGTGCAGATACCAGTAAAAGGTAAATTCAAAAATTGCTTTTCATCTTGATTTGACATAAAATAGCCTCCTTTAAGTTTCTATTCTTAAAGATTGCAATTTTCATGCCAACTAATAAAGACAGCGTTTAAGAGAACGTTATAGTCAAAAACGACTACCTTTGCTCAACATATTTTAGTATTTTCCGATTGGCAGTAGATTGGCTGATTCCCAATATTTCTGCAAGTTTAATGCTACTGGGATATTTATGATACATTCGCACAATATACTCCTTTTCAAGTGTTTCTATATAATCGTTTAAGGGAATTTCTTTCGTTGACGGGGAGAAGGAATCCTTTTTAGTTTCCTCTTCTCCCCAATCAAGGTCTATTTCGTTCCCACTAGATGTGATCATCTTCTTTTCAATATAGTTTCGTAATTCTCTGACATTTCCCGGCCAATTTTGCTGGCTTAGCCAAGCAGCCATTGTTGGGGAAAAATATGTATTCAATTGATATTTACGATTCAATTGTTCTGTAATCTCGTAAATTAATGGAATGATTTCTTCCTTTCGTTCCCTTAGCGGTGGAATCTCTACTTTTACGACATTGATTCGGTAATAGAGATCTTCTCTAAATTTCCTTTCTTTGATCATCTTTTCTAAGTTTTGATTTGTAGCACAAATAATTCTGCAATTCACCTCAATTTTTTTTGTTCCACCAATTCTCATTAGGGTTTGGTTTTGCAAAACCGACAATAATTTTACCTGAAGATTCAATGGCAGTTCACCAATTTCATCTAGAAAAAGAGTTCCCTTTCCTGCTATTTCAAAGTAACCCTTCTTACCCCCTTTTTTAGACCCGGTAAAAGCTCCCTCCTCGTACCCGAAAAGCTCTGATTCAAATAAAGATTCAGGTATTGCACCACAGTTTACATCAATGAAGGGTTCAGCCATTCTTGATGACATTTGATGAATTTTATAAGCAATATGGTTTTTACCAACCCCCGACTCACCCTCGAGTAATACAGTAACGTTTATATCTGCTACCTTTGACACAACTTCAAATACTTTTTCCATTTTTCCATTACTTATAAAGAATTGTTGAGTCGCCTGTTTTCGTAATTTTTCATTTTCTTCTTGAAATTTTAGTAATGCTTTTGCTACCTGCTCATTTTCTTTTCTTAAGGACTCAAATTCGGTTATATCCCTTGAAAAACTCGTAGCACCTATTAATATTCCTGATTGATCATAAACCGGATATCCGGAAATGATTAGTTTTCTATTATGATTTGTTTCTTGAATTAGCGTTACTTCCTTGTTAGTTCTTAACACGCTTGCAATGACAGATGGAGAAAAAAGTCCTTGTTTTTCAAGTTCGAAAATATTATGATTAACGATTTGCTCACACGGAATACCAAAGACTGTTTCAGTAGATTGACTTGCATATAAAACCATTCCCGTTGCATCCGCAATAAAGATTTCATCAAAAGAATGTTCTAAAATATGGTTTAAAAGTATCGAATCATCCCAGCTTTTATTCATTTTCATCACCTAGTCATTTTTGATTTAATCATAATCAAAAATGACTAATAATTCAAACTATTTTAAATTTTTTTTATTCCATTTATGTCATACAAAGGGGGAATTTATATTTTACATTCAGATATTTCGCTGGATAAGTGGTAAATATAAAAACAAGAGAAATACAAACTGGTGTAGTTTTGCAAAGAAAGGATTAACGAAAATGATTATAATGGAAAGAGAACAAAGCTATTTTATGGTAACTCAGAATGATCACGCCAAAATTGCAGGGGAAATCGCCCGAAACTGTAAAGATGATTATTTTTTTGATCATACACGAACCCAAGAAGTGCAACTGGCGATCCAAGAACATGACAGAGGCTGGATAGAACTGGATACGTCTCCTGTATGGAATGATAAAACGGAGATGCCTTATTCTTTTATCGACTACCCGATAGTGCTTAAAATTTCTTTTTATAAAAAGGGATTAAATGAAGTTGAAAAAATGAGCAAGTATGCTGGACTTTTATGCAGTTTACACTATTCATCATTCATCCAGGATGCTACAGAGCCCGTAGTCAGGGAATTTTGGAATGAAGAAAAGCAAAGACAGGAGCAACTTTTAAAGGGATTGCAAATGGTGGGAAACGAGAAAAAGAATGAAACTTTAATGTACCACTTAGATCTGTTAAAATTTTGTGATTATCTTTCCCTGTATATTTGTTTAAATGAACCTGGAGATAATAAAAGGATACATACCTTTTTTCGAAATGGATTTCCACAGTTATTTCCTTTTGTTACGGACAAACCCATCAATGCTCATTGGAAAAACCAAGAAACGGTTTCGCTCTCCTTCTCCCCTCTGAAAGGTGAATTAGAAGTAAAACTGCCTTATAGGGCTGTAAGAAAAGACCAAATAGAGGAACATGGCATCTTACGGGCATACAAGGATACTCCTGTTACTATAAGGAAGATAGCGTTTAATTAGGAGAAACCTGTGGAAAGCATTTTCCGAAAAAATGCAATCCACCGGTATATTGTTTTTCTAGGATCTGCGTTTAGGTTTAAAGGTTTTACAACAGGTTTCGGCTGAATATAATCAGTACATTCTATTTAACCAAGAACGTCTCTCCTACTTCATCAAATGCGTGCTTATAGTCAAACGCAAAAGGAGTGGGTCCATGCTGAATATAATAGTTGTATCTCTTGAATGCCTCCTCCCAGGATACATCCTTCACCTTCTCCGTCCACCACACCACATATGTAGGTTGTTTCTCTTGATGAGTTTCAATCCACTTGTTCCTGTCTCGTATGGCTTGCATGTGTTGACCTGAATACGTAAAACGATATAAAGATTGAAGGCTTTTCCATACAGTTAGTGTAAGAATAGGAACACCCTCTCCTTGGATAACTTCCTCAGGGAATGGCACTCCATTAGGTGAAAACTCCTCAATAAGATGCCCTGATTTAGCAGCCTGGCGAATCACTTCGTATCCCGCCTCAAAAAACTCACGAGAGGCAGGATGCTCATACGGATGTTTTAGTCTACCGACAGTATAGATCGCAACAAAAGCCATAATTATCTCTCCTTTTACACTTTTTACCTACATATATTCAAGAAACTCTAGACTAATTCCTGTTGAACAAACTTACCATCATTCGTTGTTTTCCAGGATGAGAATTAATCATTTGATTTAAAAAATAAGCAGTGGATAACTGATGAAAATAAATGGGGAATTGCTAATCCTAATAAGAAAAGAAAGGTTTCTGCAAAAATCTTCGAAACTCGAGCGGTGACCGGCACTCACTCAATAATTTTATATATACGGGCTCCAATTTCATCTCTAAGTATATTATAAAGGGTGTTAGCCTAATTACTCTCCATACAATTGAAAGGTAGTGTTTGAATGTATAATAACGCAATCCCTAATCTTATGAATTACTCTAATGCTATTCCCCAGGCTCCAATGTCTTACGGCTATGCGACTCCTTTTCATGGCCATTGTGTTAATGTTCGTGGGTGGGGAAGTTTTATCATTATCATCGTGTTGTTTATTTTATTAATCATTATCGGTGCAATTGCTTTCTGCCATTAATTAGGGCAGACCTAATTAAAAGTTCTTCAAAAAAACATAAAGATCTTGTCGAGTTAGATGACAAAAGCCAGGGACATGGTACGATCCCATGTCCCTTTTATGTAAGCAAAGCTTCTATGTTTTACCTATAAAAACGACTCATTCCTCTTGAATTGGTTATACAACTCTTGGTCGGTCCATTTCATTTTCTTCTGAAAGGCTATACAAAATGAAGCTAGAATGAAGGGGCCCTCGGAATTTGACTGAAAGTGGATACCTCTTGAATAAAGGTCGTCCAATTTGGTAGTAACTGCATCATATTCCTTTCTATAAATGCGATTCGCTTCAGTTATCAATTCCATTGATATCTCGGCCAATCTGGGGTTATTTAACAAACGACTGTCTTTCACTCCGATATCATATGCGCAGGTAAATAGAAGGGAAATATCTTTATCAGTTAAAACTTTCAATGATCCAAAAACCTCTTTGACTTCCCTTTCTAACTCCCGAATTAGCTTAAATTCTTTTTTTCTAGGAGCTAACTCTTTTACAATGCTTGCATAATACCAATGTTGTTGGAGCTTCCCATGGTTGAAACGCTCCCATACCTTTTCACCTATCATTTCGAGATCGGCCTTGATAGTTGTCAAGTTATGTAATTTATCCGCTGTGATCACTTGGATTTCTTCTTAATTTGCATCTTTTAACATATCAATTGTATGCTGTTTTCTTTGGCTCCAAGGCAAGCTTTTATCATGTTCTGATGCAACACGGACCAAATTAGCTATTTGAACCCCAAAATGTTCAGTCAATTCCTCAAATGTGGTAGATGTATCCTCAATTGTGTCATGAAGAATACCTGCAGCAACTACTGCATCTGTACACTTTGCTTCCTGCAAAAGCATTCCGACTGCAAACGGATGTGTAATATAGGGAATATCGGTCGATTTCCTATACTGATTTTTGTGTGCTTTTGCTGCAAAACTAATCGCTTTTTGAATGACGCTCATTTTTACAAAATCCCCCCATCTGATAAATAATTTCATAACCTTCAGCTATTTAATCTTTAATAAGATGATTAATCCCCCATTCATTAAAAACACTAAACTTTAATATAATCCAAGAACTCCATGACAGTCCTGCTTCTTTCCACTAGTTTATCAATCGACACCTTTAATTTTTCAACAAAGTAGGTATGATCTAATCCTGGAGTAAGTTCGATTAGACTTACTTTATGATCAGGGTATACTTTGCTCCCAGACGTTCCATAACGGTTGGGATAGATGGCCCATACTTCTTGAACAGGGCTCAATGTGCTTACTAAGGGGTGCTGCCATCCCCAAATAAATAGGGAGAATGGAGATGAACCCCGTAACTAACCAGCTGCCGCATGACCTCGTTTTGTTGGTTATTCATAAGATTGACTTTTTTACATTAAAGAATTATTTTAATGCAATTTTTTAAAAAGTGTCACTAGTATTTATCCAATTACATACTTGTATTGATGTAAAATCCAATAGTTTTAGTAAATCTAATTCTCTCAAAATATTGTTTCCAAATTCCTCACCTCCCCCTTTCATTTATGCTTAAATCATTTAATTGTATGGCCAGAAACCCCTTGTTCTTATTCTCGTATACCTGAAATCAGCGAATTTTTACTGTTATTGTTGTGAAAAGATGAAATCCTTATTAAACAAAGCCCCCGTTTTATATAAATACTCCTTTTAAATTATGTTATTTCAACTCCCTCAATCCCCAATTTCTGCATAGATTTGGGGGCTTTTCTTCCGCTTGTCTGCATAGAATGTAGACAAGCGGAAGTGATCTCTCAATGAAAATAGTTAACCTGGAGGGAATAACCTAATGCAATTTATTGAAGATGTTAAAGACGTGAAATTTAGCTTTTTGGAAAAACCGCCGGCGTCGTCTATGACTTATGCCTTTGTTTATGTTAATAATCACAACGAATACTATGCAGTTAAAAATGGAGAGCGTTTGTCACGTAGTGAATTCCGGATTGGCAAATATAAAAGGGTTTATACAGTCAATATGCAGCAGCAAACCATCACCTACAAGGAGGAAGTCCCTTCGGCAACAAGAGGTAGAAGGTTTTCTGTCAATTTATTTATCGATATTGCCGTTGAACACCCTGAACGGTTAGTTCAACAAAATGCAGGAGAAATTGGCAACATTTTTAACAATAATCTGCCCTTCTGGGTGGAGTCGGAAGCAAGATTTTTTCCTATTGAAGAGGATCTGAGTTTTGCCCGGCATATTGAAGATTTTTTTCAAACCTCGCGATTGGTCAAGGTGTTAAGAGATGTTGGTATTGTTGTTCGAAATGTTCGTGTTTTGATCCGGCAAGGTATTCGGGACCAGCGCCATGATGAGGAGATTGCCGATTTAGACCGAAACGCAGAACTATCCGCCTATCAAGAGGCTCTGGACTTGGAGGAGGCGCGCCGGATTTCGGCAACGATTAAAGAAGCCCTTCAAGCAGGAGATTTTATCGCTGCAGGGAAGCTTGGAGAAAAGAATGAAATGGCAAAGCGGTTAGTGGAATCGGAGTTTAGCCAAAACCAAGCCTTCAAATTTGAGGTAAACAAACAACTTTTAAACTTGATCCACGATCACTCTATTGACCAGTTTGAGGCAGAACAAAGATTGGCCAAGCTAAAAATACTATTCCCGTATCTCCCGGTCCATCTGGAAAACATCAATAGAAAAAAACAGATTGCTGGTCCAAGGAGAGAACTTTCATCCTATTTAAATAAAGGAGATTAGCGATTGTGGAATCCATTTTAAATCAGCTGTTTTGGTTCTGGTCACTTATTTCAGTCCTTCCGGAATGGTTGCGTATTTTTTTGGCTCTCTTTGTGTTCCTGCAGCTCGCAAGGCTGATATTGTTGTACATTGTTCCTCCCATCTTAAACTTTTTGTGCCGTTTGTTGAAAAAAATGCTTTATCTCATTTCTTACCCAATCATGGCACTTTTTTGCAAGATGCAAAGGAGCCGGAGAGAAGCAGGAAAAGCGGGCATATCTGTTTGGATTGATATCATTGAAGAAATGTTTGCCTTGTTCGAAAGTTTTTTCAACAAAATCATTCAGCTTTTCATGAAACGGAAAAGGAATAAGACCAGGATTAAAAGAGGGACCTTCTATTCTGCCACAGCTTTAGTGATTTTGCTAACTGCAGCAATCATGAACAATCCAAATGAGTGGTATACAGAAAAATGGAAGAAAGCTGAGGTATGGTTAAAACAAGAACATGTGCACATACAAGCATCCGAGGCTTCCCCTGATCAAAAAGAATTAATTTTAAATAAGAAATATGAAGAAGGCGGAAATATTCGTGAAGCTCCCACACTAACCGCGCCCCGTCTATACACTATTACAAATGGAGAAATAATGCAGTTTTTAAATGAAGAACGAGAAGATTCCAAAGGAATTAAGTGGCTAAAAGTTCAAACCGCAAACGGGATCGAAGGCTGGATTTCAGCCTTGATTGTCAGGGAAAAATATTAAATTGAGAGGGATATTTACCATCTTAGTGTCGCAATGAATGCAACAAATTCCGTGATTTTAGGATCCTTTTTCCAGTTCATAGTACAACCTAAATAAGGAGAGTGGACTCCAATGGGTATAGTCCCCTCTCCTTATTTAAAGGTCCCTATGTCCTAATTGGTGTCAATTCATATAGCGATATTCTCTCAGACTATTCAAAATGATAATGAAGGTGCCTGTCACCACCCGAAAGATGTCGAGGAAAATACAACAAATTGCGGGTAGTGACAGGCACAAGTATCTATTGCTATTATAAATATTGTCATGTGGATTATTTATATTGGGATAAGTGTAAAAACTATTTTAGAAATTTCTCGGACAAAATCATATCGAAATGTCCATGGAATTCTTCTTCTTACTACTGTTAGCACACAATCGATAGTCCTTTTACTTAACACTGTTTTCAAAGAATTTCCGGACATCTTTAACCTATCCTTACTAATCATAGGGTTTTGTTCTTATCTTGTTTGTGTTTTCTTTATTTTATATAGATACATAAAAAATTCTTGGTCAATTGAAATGGATTGGAACAATACGAACTGCATTTTACATGGCGCTTTATCTATTTCCGGGATTGCCTGTTTAGTCACAGGCATCATTAGTATTGATACCATAAGATTGATATGGAGAGCAGCCCTTATTATTTTCATTACGGTTGAGTCTATTGAAATCTACAGGCTTTTTAAATGGATTAAACACTACGGCATTAAAAAAGCTATCTTTATTTATGATGTCACGCAGTGGAGTAGAGTTTTTACTTTTGCAATGTTTTATACTTTAACAACCCTTATCCATACCCATTTATTTATTGGATCCATTGTGATTGACACGATCTTAAACGTAGGCGTATGGATAGTCATAATTCTTCTAATGTTTGAACTAATGCTTTGTTTTAGTGATCTCATAAAAGATATTAAACAATCAACCAGTCAAATTGGTAAAGAAAACGAAGTAAGCTCTCCAATTTGATTGGGGAGCTTTTTTATTTTTGAATATTTATTTTTGGCTGCCAATAAAGCATGTGTCTGCCAGCCAAGTTTCGAAACTTGGTTTTAATATTACTAATTTCACTTAATTCGTCTATAGTAAGTCTTGTAAGCGCATCTTTTAATGTAAAAGAAATAAAAATATCACTCCAGATTTTTAATTCCTGTCTCTGCATGTTTTCTGAGCCATTTCTTTCATACCTTCTAAAGCACCTTGTAATTGATGAGAAGTTTTATATCCATTTTGCTATTACTCAAGATGATCACTCAAAAATCTTTGAGAGAATCATGCCTGAATATATTCTTTTCAATATTGAATCTTCGTAGGGTTGGCCGTATCGGTAATAATATAATACCCTTTCCCTTGCTGTTTCAATTGTTCAAATATAGCTAGACTTTTTATAGAGTTCATTTTTTACCTCAGAATTTTAAAGAATCGATATCAACTTCCCATAAATCTCCTTCCAGGAATCATCCAAATTTACTGTCATTACTTCCATAGTAATTCGATCATTTTCCATGAAAAGGTTTCATCAAAATTCACACCCTTAAAAGGGTAAATAAATATTCCTCTCAAACTCATTTCTTGTGGCTGATGCATTAAATAGGTAAATAATTGATATAAATTATGACTATGAAGGGATGCCTTCCCAAAGATTTCTTGAAAGATATTCTTATAAAACATAGCGTCGATTATAACCAAGTATCATTTAGTTCGGCTTCGAATACTGTTTCTACTTTAACAAAACGATGTAAACTGATTGATTTTAATATGCTATTCATATCCTGATTTAACAAGATATTGGTTGAATATTGATCATTCTAGCACACTACGACTGGCTTTCTAGCCACGAGGTAAGGCATCGAATCATTCATCAAATTCAGCCGCCAAGCTGACTGGTGGTTTCGGTTAAGGTAATATAATCTTCCATTCCTTTTAGTGTTAAGGCTTTTACTTCTTTTAAAAACTTGTTGTGCATGTACTCTTGGTAATGATCATGTTTATTATGACCGCTCTAATGGCTAGTTCGTCCTTCCTGTTATTCTACTAAATTTGACAAAATGATGCCGAAAAAAAATGCCAGAACATCCCTAAAAGGAGTATGTTCTGACATTTCAACTGAAAAAATATTTAGCTTTATAGATTTGTAACAACTTATAAATAAATTTAAGAACCAAAGTGGTCCTCTACCCTGTCAAGGTTTGCATAACTTCTCAGAACTGCACGCAGGTCTCAAGCAGTTTTGAAGACTGTGCTCCCTAATTGCAAATTTATTACTGTCTACTAAAACAGTGAAATTCCCCGCCAAATCAGCTTCAGGTGAGTTTTGAAAAGAATAAATCATTAGTATTTTTCTAATTTAATCACTAGTATAAATGTCTAATCCACTAGTTTTAGTATACCGCATATTTTCTTAGTTTGCCTTCCGTAACTACTATAGAAATCTAAAAATTTCTCTTAATTCAAGTTTGTCAAAAATGCCTTAAGGAAAATAGGGATTCCCGGGAACCGGACACATCTACAATGAGTCTCCCGACCAAAAAGCAACAATATTCATATTTATTTTGGATGAGAGGTAAAATCCGTACAGGACAACAAAAGATGAATTCCTCATTCCGAAGAAGTGATAATTTCACACGAACTCAGAAAGAAATATCGGACTCAATTTCCCTTAACACAAGATTTTTTCCACTCCAGTGTTTAGCTTTATTCTCCGCTTCACCATATCTTTTCGTGGATTATTATAGCGTTCCTCAATGTCTTCAAATATTTTGATGCCGTGATAGAAAGCGTTGATTCCCGTCTTCGATGGCTGGACGACCCCGGCATTTAATTTCGCAAATTCAATCGATTCTCCGCTTGTTAAATCTAACTCCCGTAAAATTCGCTGATGTAATAAGGATGCCCAGCATTCGTTTTACTAAGGCGGTTATAATAAATCAAGCTAACCTCTAGTTTGTTTTGCAAAAATTTGGGCTCGTCTTGTAATAGGGATGGATAGCAATCATTCATTTCTTTGGTAACAACACGGTTAAGACTGAATTATAAATCAATATATGTAGGAATCGGCCAAAAAGCTTAGATTAAAAGCCGATAGAGCAATATTATTCGCTTGAATTTTATTAAAGATTCCGCTTATTTGTGCATATCAAATGTAAAAAACCCTATTTGAAATAATAAAGACCGAATTTTAAATAAATTTATGTCTGAATCGGTCGAAAGGAGTGAATAAAAAGGAGCTTGAGCAATAATATTGGTTTGAATTTTATTTAGAATTCCCCCTTTATTAGACAGATTACGTGTTCAAAGTTACTTTTTTAAAAAAATATTTAGTTGTCAATTTATTAGTCATAATTTAGTATTTGAATTGTGAAAATTGGAAAAAATCTAATAAATTTTTAATGATGAAAAATTCACATCCAATGAAAATAACGTCAATTTTTCATAGAATCTCTTTGTCACTAAACAAGGTCAGTGTGAAAGATGAAATCACATGAAGAAATCTAGTATTAGTAGATTGATATTACCAGTCTGTACTTACAGGTTGATTAATATAAAAAAAATAGGAGGTTGACAAATGAGAAAAAAGGTAACAAAACAAATTACAGCATTAACTCTCATCTTTACCGTAATCCTGTCTCTATTTAGTAGTTTGGCTTCTGCCTCACCTGTAAGGTCAGTAAAGGAAACAAAGGAACCGCCCTCAAAGGAGATCGTAAAACTTACTCCAAGTGAATCGACAGTCTCGTTCTCTCTTTCTAAAGGCACACATGAATTAAAGGCTGAAGCAGCGTATAAGGATGGATCCAAAGCGGATGTTACAACAGAAGGAAAATGGAATTCATTAGATGAGAAAGTTGTAACAGTTGCTAGTGGAGTACTAACAGCTGCGAAAGCAGGCACTACACATGTACAATTCAGTCTTGGTAATGCAGTGTTAAACGTTGAAGTAAATGTTACTCAAGATGCGCGTGTTTCAAGTCAAAAGCTAAATCCTTCAGAAGGGAAAAAAATTGTATCGCTCGTTTTAGCGGCGAATCAAATTACCTACATAAATGAAGGGGAAAAGCGTCCTATCGCATTGAAAGCGCTTTATAGCGATGGCTCGATGGAAGACGTAACTAAATTAGCTACATGGGAATCAAGAGATCCGTCGATTGCAAAGGTTGAAGGTGGCGTATTAAAAGGGATATCTCCAGGTGATGTTTCATTGAAAGTAACCTACTCAACTTTTCCACAAATAAATTTCTTTGCTTCGATAAGAGATATTCCTGAAAATGTAACGGGGCTGTACCTGTCGGCTGACATGTTGAGGTTAGAAACCTCTGATAAGTCGGTTCAAGTAAGTGCCATTACAAAGAACCCCATGTTGGGGAATAAAGAGGTTACTTCTTTAGGAAGTTGGACAACGACAGATCGAAATGTAGCTACGGTAAGTAAAGATGGTCAAATAACCCCAGTTGGAATCGGCCAAGCATATATTTATTTTAAATATGATAAGTTGGTTGGTGCTGTACTTGTTAATGTTGTTAAGCCTACAAAGCTTATAACTGATGAACCTACAGTTGAACTAATGCCAGGACAAAATTGGCCTGTTAATTTAACCGAAGTATTCACTAATGGAATATCAGAAGGTGGTATGACTTTAGTTGAAAATGTAAATCCTAATGATGTCAAATGGACAGTCGAAGATAACAGCATTGCAACGGTTACTGATTCAGGATATATCATTGGAGGTAAGACAGGTAAAACGTTTGTGACAGCTTCCTATCGTTCAGATGTTCTTCCTCCAGTTAAAATTGAGGTTACTGTCACCAATAAGCTTACAACTCCTAGAGTTATTGGTTTGACAGCTTCTCAACCAAACCTCTCTTTAGGAATAGGTGAAGAAACGCCTATTACAATAAATGCGATTTATAGTGATGGGAGCACGGAGGATGTAACAGGTTCCGTTGAATTGTACTCCGACAATTTCCACGTAGCTTCAGTTTCACGAAAATATGGTGGTGAATCAAAAGTTATTGGTCAATTAAGTGGCACAACTGTCTTGCATGCTATCTATAATGATTTTCGTTACTTTGTAGATATCCCGGTGGCAGTCACGGATAAAGACGGTCAGAAGCAGGCTCCAAACCCTGAATCAATTTCTGTTACACCAGATATGAAAAATATGGTAGTAAATCAACAGCAGCAATTAGAGGTAAAAACGACCTATTCAGACAGATCAAATTCGACTTCATATGCGGTATATAAATCATCTAATCCGGATGTTGTTAAAGTAAATAAAGATGGCCTACTTACAGCTGTAGGCACTGGTACAACAATTATTACCGTAGATAGCTCTGGATACTCAAAGCAGATTTCAATTGTCGTTTCAAATGAACCTTCTAAAGATTTTGCAAATAAAATTGTTGATCTGATTCCTAGTGAAAATGATATCACCTTTAGTTTATCTGAGCACACGCATTCGTTCTCTGTTAAAGCAAAATATAAGGATGGTTCAACTGCTGACGTTACATCAGACTCAAGATTCACAACATTAGACCCGGACAAAGTTACAGTTAAGAATGGGGTCCTTACAGCAGTAGCAGCAGGAACAACGCAGGTACTTATCGATTACGGAACAAGCACAAAAATCTTGAATGTTTCAATTCTTTCTGGGAATGATGCGTTAATAAAAGATTTAAAAATTGAGTCCTTGCTTGCTTCCTCATTGGATGTTGTTGTTCAAAAAGATAAGCTTTATCCAGTACATGTTTTTGCTCAATACAATGATGGAACTCAAAGAGAAATAACGAATTCAATTCAATGGACAACAGATGAACCTACAGTTGTGAGTGTTAAAGACGGGAAATTTATTGGAATGAATACTGGAAAAACGACGGTTAGTGCAACAATTGCAGGTTTCTCTTCTATTAAAATTCCAGTAAAAGTACAAGATCAAGCTGGACCATTAAATTTAGTAGGAATTGTTAGCGCGGGGATGATAATACAGCCTGAAGCAGGAAATATAGTAGAAGCGATAACTAATAATAGCAATGGGATGATATTACACCCTGAAGAAGGAACTATTGATGCGAACGCGTTTGCTGAATATACAGATCATAATATCGTTCAGGTTGATACAGAAGGGAAATGGGAATCTTCCGACGAAAGTGTAGCAACTGTTGACCAGAACGGAGTCATTACATGGGTCGGCCCTGGTGAAGCATACATCTGGTTCAATTATTATGGTTTGAGAGATGCTATTTGGGTAAGAAACACTAAACCTGTAGATTTATATTGGGCTGAAAACAATAAATGGACAACTAGAAATGTAATGTTAGAACCTAATAAGTCCACTGACATCTCAATTAATGGCTTCTTTGGTCATCATGGCAGAGATGGAAATTGTGATTGTTATAATCTTACTAGCAAAGCAAAATTGACGGTGGCGGACGAATCGGTTGCAACGATTTCTGCTGATGGACATATCATCGCTCACTCTGTAGGAAAAACGACAATAACTGCTACTGTTTTTGGAATGTCAAAGACAATTGATGTTGAAGTTGTAGCAAAGTATCCTACATTTATTAGGGGGATAAGTTCTTCGCCGGGTTATATCGTAAATTCAGCAGGCTCAACAAATGAAGTAGTCATAAATGCTATGTCCAGCGATGGAACGATAAAAGACGTTACAGCTGATGTCAAATGGAATAGTTCTAATTCGGAAGTAGCTGAAGTGACCGCTGATCATAAGATCCTAACGAAGTCTGAAGGAGCCGCTGTTATCATTGCGGAATATGGTGGATTTAAAATCATTATTCCTGTTATCGTTAAACCTAATTAAATAATGTCCATTTAGAATGATTGATGATGGGATGAATTCGCCGCAATATTCAATATGAAAAGCCAGTACTTTGTGGCCATTCCCCCCAAAAAGTTGAGAAGTAAAAAAAACGGGAGCCGTTTCTATCGAAATGGCTCCCGTTTTTTTAGTTTCATACTTTATATTGTTCACTAATACCCTATCACACTATTAAAAAAGACAGACCCGACAGTCTATCTCTTCGACTTTATAAAACTAGAAAGTATGAGCAAGGTCTTTAGCACGGGCAATAGCATTTTCTTTTATTTCCTGTTCTTTATCTGGCATTGCATTATGTCCTTCTACAAATAGCCCTTCGAAAGCCGGAATTCCAAAGAAACTCATCATGATACTTAAATAACGATGTCCCATTTCCAATTGAGCTGCAGGACCTTCAGAATAAACTCCACCGCGTGCTTGAATGTGCAATGCTTTTTTATCTGTTAGTAGTCCAATAGGTCCTTTTTCAGTATATTTGAATGTTTTCCCGGCCACTGAAACCGAATCAAGATAAGCCTTCATAACAGGAGGGAATGAAAAGTTCCAAAATGGTGTAACAAAAATATATTTATCTGCGGCCACAAATTGGTCACTTAACTCGCCTAAACGGCTAACTTTTGCTTTTTCTTCATCATTAAGTGTTTCAAATGCTTGTCCAGATTGGAGCTTTCCCCATCCGCTAAATACATCGGTATCGATATGCGGGATGTTTTCTTTAAACAAGTCAATATGAACGATTTCATCATTTGGATTAACTTCCTGATAGGTATCAATAAATGCTTTCCCAACCGCCATACTATACGATTGTGTTTCATTGAGTGGATGTGCTGTAATGTACAATACTTTTGCCATATCTTTTTACCATTCCTTTGTGTAATTTGAACATTTTATTTTGAATTAAAAATGAAAGAAATATCAATGAATTTTATAAGTCTCGATTTCTACTATTTTTAATTCGAGACAATTGTATAAAATAATTTGATGATTGTCAAAAAAATAGTATGCTTTAATTTTTTCCTCCTTTGGGTAACATAAACAGCCATTACTATTCAACAGTCAAGGGCTAGTCCAAAGTGCAAATCAGAGTATTATGCTTTATAGAACTATAGAATTCATTTAAGATTTTTATTTAATCGGTATCATTCAATCCGATTCATCTGCTTGGTTTTCGGGAATCACTATAAACAGGAAATTTGGTGGTAAACTGTTTCTAATTGCTTGAATAAAAAATTCAATTGCTCTTTCAGATTCAAATTTGATATCACCTATGACTTTATTTTCAATTTCAAGTTCTTTTCCTTTATGATCAAATATTTTCACTCTAAATTTCATAAATTGAACATCCTTATTATTTAACCATTTTATTTGATCCATATTATTTTTGCGTCTATCGTTTTATTTCATGACGTTGTTCAATACGTTTTTCAATTCTTTCTAATTCCTCGTTATTGTTAAGAAGTTCTTTTTTGATTTCCTGTACTAATTTTTGAAATGACTTTTTATGCATGTGATTCGTTTTACGCATGATAGTTCCTCCAGATGTATGTGTTTTGTTTTATTAAATGATCCGAAAACAATAGTCTCAATTTGTATTTTTGTTGGAATTCATTTTATATTGATACAGTGATTGCAGGGAGTGAATTCCACCGGTATTTAACAGCACATTAAACCTAATTTTGTGGGGAAACCGGCGCCCTAAATACTGTTGCGATACCCTGTCCACCAGCCATGCAAAGGGTAGCAAGCCCCCACTTCGCCTTTCTTTTCAACATGGAGTGTATTAGTGTCACACTAATTCTAGCCCCACTGTTTCCAATCGGGTGTCCTAATGCAATGGCTCCGCCATTTACATTAGTTTTATTCATTGCTAAACCCAGTTCTTTTATGACAGCTAACGATTGAGCAGCAAATGCTTCATTAAGTTCAATTAAATCTAAATCCTCAATTTGTATATTTGCCATGCTTAACGCTTTATTTGTTGCCTCAACAGGCCCAATTCCCATCCGATCTGGCTTTACCCCTGAAACTCCAAGTCCTACAACTTCTACTAAAGGCTCTAATTGATATCGATCCACCATTTCACCGGAAACCAGTAATAACATAGAGGCACCGTCGTTTAATCCAGATGAGTTCCCCGCTGTGACTGTTCCGTCCTTCTTAAACACAGGTTTTAAAGCCGCTAATTTTTCTAAATCTGTTTTCCTTGGATGTTCATCATTAGAAAAAATAATTGATTCTCCCTTTTTTTGTGGAACTTTTACAGGAACAATCTCGTTCTGGAAATCGCCATTTTCAATGGCATTAAGTGCCTTTTGCTGACTTTCATATGCAAATAAATCTTGCTCCTCACGGGAGATCGAATAATCTTCAGCCAGATTTTCTGCTGTCATTCCCATTACAAGCTTTCCGTACTTCTCTACAGGCTGGGAACCCGGTTGACTTTCCTTATTCGGATCGAGAATTTCACTGTTTCCTGAAAGAAAGCCATAACGTCCATTTCGAATATAATAAGGGGCATTGCTCATGCTTTCTACCCCCCCTACAATATAGGCATGACCTAGACCAGCTCGAATTGCCAAGAAAGCATTATGAATAGACTGCATACCCGATCCACATTGGCGATTTACGGTGTACCCTGGAATTGACTCCGGCAGGTCTGCCTTTAAAAGAGCCACTCTAGCAATATTGGCTTGGTCTTGGCTCTGTTTTGCCTGACCAATAATCACTTCATCGATCACTTCTTCAGGCAGCAGATTCTTGTCTTTTAAATTATGAAATAAAGGAAGTAATAAATCATCCGGCTGTATACCCTTTAGTGCTCCACCTAATTTTCCTACTGCTGTTCGTTGTGCACTTACTACATAAACTCTATTATTCATGTTGTCCTCCATGATTTACTGACATAACTTTAAAGTCTGCATCCGTCTTTTCTTGTACTTCTTCCAAACTGACACCAGGCATTAATTCTTTTAGTACTAACTGATCATGTTGAAATTCAAAAACAGCTAATTCGGTAATAATCATATCAACTTTGCGAATGGAGGTAATCGGGTATGTGCATTTTTTAACTATTTTGGATTCTCCATTTTTGGAAGTATGATTCGTCGTAACAATAATCTTTTTCGCTCCGCTTAAAAGATCCATTGCCCCTCCAACTCCCATGATATTTTTCCCCGGTATAGCCCAGTTAGCGATATACCCCTGTTCATCAACCTGCAGTGCTCCCAATATGGCAACATCAACATGTCCCCCGCGGATCATGGCAAAAGAGTCTGCACTATTAAAATATGAAGCACCCATTCCCTCACTAATTGGCAGCTTTCCCGCATTGACTAGGTTTGGATCAAAATCTTCTTCACTATTCAACTCTTGAACCCCAAGCATTCCATTTTCTGTATGGAAATAAACGAACTCTGAATCCACATATTTTGCAATGAGTGTGGGAATTCCGATTCCTAAATTAATGACTGAATGAGGTTCCAGTTCAGCTGCAGCACGTTTTGCTATTAACTCTTGAATTTCATTATTTGAAAGCATATTTTGGTACAACTCCTTCCTTAGTTAAAATCAGATGGCTTTCTACAATGGCGTCTACAAATAAATGTGGGGTGACAATTTCCTCGGGTGAAACCTCTCCTTCCTCAACAATCTCATCTACCTCTGCAATGACGAAGTCAGCTGCGGTGGCCATTAACGGATTAAAATTGCGAGCCGTTTTGTAATACACTAAATTCCCGAGAGTATCTGCCTTTGCTGCTTTAATCAGTGAAACATTTGCTCGCAGCGGCTCTTCGAATACATACAATTCTCCCTTAATTTCGCGTACTTCCTTACCTTCTGCCAATTGAGTCCCAACACTTGTTTTTGTATAATAGCCGCCAATACCGGCTCCTCCAGCTCTTATCGATTCAGACATCGTTCCCTGAGGCATAAGCTGAATTTCAAGTTTACCTTGATTAAACTGATCTCCCACTTCCCTGTTACTAGTAAAATACGAACCAATAGCTTTTCTAATTTTTCCTTGTCGTAATAAAATGCCTAAGCCCTTTCCCGGTTCACCTAGATTGTTACTAATGACGGTCAATTGATTCACATCATGCCGTGTCAACTCGTAAATTAAACTTAATGGAGCACCAACTAAACCAAATCCTCCCACCATAATGGTGTCACCTGATTTAACCTTTGCAATAATTTCTTCCGCTCTTTTTACTTTTTGCATTAATATCACTCCCAGTTTATTTATACAAAGCAAAAAGCCCAGCCAATCCAAAGGAAATAAGCATTTAGCTTTTTCCTTTGGAAAGACTGGGCTATCTTAAATATAATGAAAACGGTGAGTTTTCAACATTAAGACTTCATCTTTCCATCATCTTAATCAGCAATTGATTAAGAATTTTGATTTATAAAATATATCGTTGGTCTAATTATACTACTTTAATAATAACTTTCAAGAAGAAAAAGTATTTTTAAATATCTTTCCTTGATAATTGCTTGATGATGGTGTTCATAACAATCACCAGAGCACGTGCAGTTGTTGGATGGTTTAAAATTGTTCCCGTACGTATCCATGCATCGTTCGAACTTCTACCCCACCTGTAAATTTTAGAGAAATTAACAGGATTGCGCCACATGCTACTAGCTTGATCGGCATGTGACGAGACCCCTTTTTTTAACTTTACTCTTTGTTGTTTAAATCTCATACGAACTGTGGGTATAGAGCCGAGACTCCACCAGCCAGACCTTTCTGAACCTTTCGGCTCAACTCGTCGGCAAGAATTTCATAGCTGTCAGCCTGGATTCCGTCGATAGCGATCTTTGCTACGTCAGCAGTATTCAACTTAGGGGCGGTGATGTGGGCAATCAAGTCCGTGTCCATGTACCCGACATGAAGTCCCGCTACACGTACCTTCTGGTCAGCCAGTTCTAAACGAAGTGCGTTGGTGAGAGCCCACTCGGCCGCCTTCGCGGCAGAATATGCTGTTGAATTCACACTACTGATCCAGGACAACACCGAAAGAATGTTTAGAATAGTACCGCCCCCGTTCGAGGCGATCTTCGGCGCGAAGGCGCGAACCATCGAAAGAGTTCCGAAAAAGTGCGTATCAAATTCGCTGTGGATGTCATCCAAACTACCATTGATAAGGGAGGCGCCTGTCAACACTCCAGCATTGTTTATCAGCAGAGTCATGTCTCCCGCTACCTCTGCTGCCGCTGCCACAGAGTTAGGATCGGTGATATCGATTTGCAATGGTTTAGCTCCCGGTAGTTGGATGCTATCAGGGTTGCGCGCCCCCGCATAAACAGTAGCACCGCGAGAGATGAGTTCAAGAGCAAGTTGTCGACCGAGTCCTCGGTTTGCGCCAGTGACGAGCGCGGTTTGTTGTGAAATATCCATAATAAGCATTCTCCTTTGTTATCCTTGATATTGTGGTATTGTTGACTTAAACCAGCTTTTTTAATGCATCTTCAGTAAAGGGGACAAGTTCGTCTGTTCGTCCGTCGCGTATATTGGTCACCCAAGCAGGATCAGCCAGTAATGCTCGGCCAATTGCTTCAAGAACAATCATTCTCAAAATATCAAAAAAAGAAAGCTTAATCCGAGACAGACAGAGTCATGTCGATAATGTTTTCCAGTTTTTGTTTGTCATCGGTAGTTTTCGCTAATACGCGTAATCCCACTAACGAATTATCGATTGACTAGCCAAATTGTGTAAACAAAATGCAAAGATAACGATTTAAGACTCCCAATTTGATCAAGCTTGCTTTTGTGCCGTAAAATCTCGGTTGACTACCTTTTTATTATTTAAGAA